>NZ_JAPDDS010000003.1:300000-523893 GCF_025950085.1 Luteolibacter flavescens | reverse complement strand
GCGGGCGTAGCTCAGTGGTAGAGCGCCACCTTGCCAAGGTGGATGTCGTGAGTTCGAATCTCATCGCCCGCTCCATTCTTCCTCAAGAAGCCTTCCGGACACGGAGGGCTTTTTTGTTTGACGGGATCCGGTTGCCCGCAAGGCGGCTGGCCATTCGGCAGCCTGCACCGGCTCGCTTTTTCGGCGATGACCAGAAAGTCGTACGGTTTCTCTTGTCCACGGGGCGCGGGCATGTAGAAAGCGCGCACGCGTTTCGCGACGCGGGCGTAGCTCAGTGGTAGAGCGCCACCTTGCCAAGGTGGATGTCGTGAGTTCGAATCTCATCGCCCGCTCCATTTTTCCTCAGAAAGCCTTCCGGACCCGGAAGGCTTTTTTTGTTTCACGCCGGACAGTCGTCCGGGAAGATGCTTGATTCTTGTGACATGAGGAAAAATGGACCATATCTGGTGGTAGTCCGATCATCCATTATGAAGCTCCTTCTGTCCGTTTGCCTTCTCGCGATGCTTGCTGGTCCGGTTCATGCCGAGCCAGAAGCGAAGCCCGCCGCGGCTCCCGTCGAACCCGAGGTCGCTCTCGCCAATGCGAAGACCACGATCCTCAATCTCAGGCAGCTCCATATTGGTCTCATTGGTTTCGACAGCGATTACGGCGCCTTTCCCAACAGTGAAACTGCCGCTGAGGTGAAAGATGCGACCGGCTCGATCCTCGATATGGAGGGCGATAGTTCAAATACCTACTTTCGCCAACTCATCGCCAGCACGGCGAAGACAGAGACAATTTTCCAGATCGGTGGCAGAATGGCTCCGGACAATGACTTCAGCGATTCCACCAAGGCACTGGCCGCGGGGGAGTGCGGGATCTCCTACATCCCCGGACTTAGCACTTCAAATAACTCTGCCACTCCGGTGGCGATGGCTCCTTTGGTGACGGGCAAGATGGCTTTCGACCCCGTCCCCTTCGGTGGCAAGGCGGTGATCCTGCGGATCGATGGTTCCGCGACGATCGAGCCGATCACTGCGGAAGGCGACGTGATCCTGGGCGGCAAGAGCATCTTCGATCCGGCGCAGCCTTTCTGGAAGGGCAAGAAGCCGAAGGTGGCGTGGCCGGAGTGATCAGACATTGCAGTTCGACGACGGACTGCGGAGTGCGCGTGTTCTTTGCTGTGAGGGAATCGTAGCGGAGTTCACCCGCCGTTCGCTGCCTTGTCCCTCGCCGCAGACTTGTCGCGGATGGCGGCCTTGATGGCGGTGAGGCGGTCGGGCCAGACGAAGCGGGGAGCCTTCGAGGGGTCGTAGCCTTCCATGTGTCCGGTCAGGCGGGTGGCTGGCTTGGTGTATTTGAATTCGGTGTCCTTGAAGACCTCGCGGCACAGCGCGGCGAGGCCGGGATCATACTCCAACAGCTCCGCGCGGGTGTTCACATGGTTGTGGTCGTGGTCGTTCTCGCGGTTGTCATCGAACCACGATTGTACGCCTTCCGCGAAGTACTCGTAGTGGTTCATGCTGGCGTATTTCCCCTTCCACAGGCCCGCCTTCATCGCGGCGTCGTAGGCTTCCTTCAGACGCTTGTCGAAGGTGGGGTCCACGTTGTTCAGGCCACGCAGGTGGATGTTGTGCGCGAACTCATGGATCAGGATGTTCTCGGTGGAATAGGGATCACCCTCGTAGCCTAACAGATTCTCCTCTCCGCAGGTGCAATATGGATCGGTCTCGCTGCCACCGGTGCCGCGGGCTCGTGCGTCCCAGAAATCCTTGCCGGAGAATTCCTCATAGCCCGGCATCGGCTGCTCGCCCATGCGGACGAATTCCGGCAGGTCGGTAGTGTATTCGTCGTGAGCCATGATGCAGAGGCGCGCACCGCTTTTCACCATGGCTTCCAGTACGTCCGGGCGCTTCGCGAGCATCAGGTCGCAGAGGAAAGCGGCTTCCTTCAGCGCATAGGGATTCACCTTCGCCGAGGCGACGATGGGGAAGCCCCGCAGCCGCACGACCTGCGTGTAGAAGGCCGGGATGCCGTCCTTGTCCGGCGGATCGAAGCGGAATCCCTGCACCGGCACCTGTGCGGTCACCGTGGCATCCGACTTGTCATCGCGTCCGATCATCTGGAAGCGATGGCCGGGCGAGGTGGTGAAGATCTTGTCCTTCCCCGGGGCGATGCTGCCATTCGCCACCTTCTCCGTATCGGACTTCAGCCAGAAGAGATCGAGGGTCTGCTTGCTGCCATTGATGACTTGAAGCCGCGGGCGCTCCTGGGCGAGCGAGGCTTGAAAGGCGAGCGAGACAGGCAGGACGAGGGAGAGGAGGCGGATGGGTTTCATGGCATCGACACTGGTCTGCGAGACTACGCACTTATCATTTCCGGGATTTCGCAGAGCACCATGGTATCTGCTCCATCCGGCGGAACTGGCAGCGGACGCTATGAAAACGGCAAATGGCAGCGCACTTTGACCAGCGGCTCCACCCCGATTTATAGTGCCTTCGTCCCTTGTCGTGGTTAGTTCATCCAAATCGAAGCCGCGTGCCCGCGGTGATCCTCCATGATTGTCGCGCCGATGACCCTGCCTTCATCCCGCGCCGGTGCCCTGCCAGGGTGGTTGCCGGGAGTATTCTTCGCCGTGTGGACCGTGCTCGCCGCCGTGGCGGTCTGGTGGTTCGCGCTGCGCGAGCCGGAGAGCCGCGTGATCTTCGTGGAGATGGGAGCGGGTGGCACGCTGGATGCGTCCGCCTCGCGGCTGGTGATGCAGCAGCAGCTCCTGCCCTGGGTGCCGTGGCTACTACTCGCGCCGTACGTGCTCGGGCTGGCGGCGAGGTTCCCGCTCTTTGGCCGGCGGAAGTGGGTGCACGTGCTGGTTTTGGTGCCCGCGGCGCTCGCCTTCATCGGGGTCTGTCTCGTCTTCCAGGATCAGGCCGCGCGCCGTCAGCCCATTCTCGCGCCGATGCCCGCGGTGGAGTCGTGGTTCCCGCCGGGGTTTGACAAGACACCGGGCGGCGAATTCGGCATCCCGCTGACCCGCGAGATCGGTCGCGATCCCCAGCAGGAGCTGCCCGAGGCCTTCGGCCTGCCGCCCGAGGTGGATCCGCGGAAGCTGCCGGGGGTGATCTTCACGCGTGAGGAGCTGAAGCAACGCATCGAGGCACAATGGGCGGACATCGCCCGCCGTGCGGACGAGTCGCTGGGCGGGCTGAAGAAGGTGCCCGCGATGTCGAAGGTCCTGTTGGACGGCTTCGTCTACGCCGCGCTGCTCATCCTGTCCCACGCATGGCTCTTCCTCCGCACGGCGAGGCGGGAGAATGAGCGGGCCGCCGAGCTCCACACTCGCCACGCGCAGGCCCGTGCACAGGCGCTGCAGGCCCAGCTCCAGCCGCATTTCCTTTTCAATACGCTGAATGGCATCGCGATGTTGACGCGGAAGGATCCGGAGCGCGCGGAGGAGATGATCATGTCCCTCAGCGAGCTGCTGCGCATCGCGCTGGATGGCGAGCGCCAGGCGGAGATCCCGCTGCGGGAGGAGCTGCACTTCGTCGATCGCTATCTCGATATCCAGCGCATGCGCTTCGGCAATCGGCTGAAGGTCGAGCGTGAGGTCGCCCGCGACACGCTCGGCCTGCTGGTGCCCGCGCTGCTCGTGCAGCCGCTGGTGGAAAATGCCATCCACCACGGCATCGAGCCGCGTGGCAGCGGTGGCTGTGTGCGGGTCGTGACCGCGCTGGACGGCGACATGCTGACCATCCGCATCGAGGACGATGGCGTGGGCATCGGCCACTCGAAGGGTGGCTCCGGCAGCGGCATCGGCATGGCGAGCATCCGCGAGCGCCTCGCCGCGCTTTATCCCGGCAGGCACGTTTTCCGCTCGGAGGAGCCGCCCGGAGGAGGCGTCCACATGATCATCCAGCTACCAGCCCATACTGCCACCCGATGAAAAAAATCCGATGCGTGATCGTGGACGATGAAGAGCTGGCCCGCGAGCGGGTCCGCAGTCTGTTAGGCTGTGAGCCCGACGTGGAAATCGTGGGCGAGGCGGCGGATGGCGAGGCCGCGCTGGCGATGTGCGCGGAACTGCGACCGGACCTCGTCTTCCTCGATATCCAGATGCCGCGGCTGAGTGGCTTCGATGTGCTGGAGGAATTGCCCGTGAATCCCGCGCCGGTGGTCATCTTCACCACGGCATACGACACGCATGCGGTGCGTGCCTTCGAGGTGAGTGCAGTGGATTATCTCCTGAAGCCCTTCAAGGCATCCCGCTTCAAGGAAGCGCTGGGCCGCGCACGCGAGCGCATTTCCTCGGGGTCCGATGGCGGGCTTTCGCAATTGAAGTCCCATCTCCACATCATCGATGGCGGCCCGCGCGTGCTGGTGAAGTCGCCGGAGCGCATCGTCTTCGTCCGCGCCGCAGAGATCGATCACGTGGAGGCAGCGGGGAATTATCTCGTGCTGCATTGCGGTCCCGAGCGGCACATCGTGCGTGAAACGATGTCCGCCATGACGGACCGCCTGGAGTCGCATGGCTTCATGCGCGTGAGCCGCTCGGCCATCATCAATCTCTCACGGCTGCGCGAGGTTCAGCCCATGGGGGCGGGAAGCTACTGCGTGATCCTGAAGTCCGGTGCCCGTGTGGACATGACGATCCCGCTGCGCGATCTTCAGGAAAGATTGGGCGCGGGTTGATCCCCATGATGGCGCTTTCGTCACGGAGCCGGGGCCATTCGTCCCATCCGGGTGGAGGAAACGGGGGATAGTGCCTTATCCGGCGATCGTGAAAAATTGGTTGCCTTCGATCTCTGTTCAAACCCGATTCGTCACCCAACCTGTTACCCGTCGCGCAATCCAAGCGCTTGCGACGGGCATCCTCCTCACCACTCCCCTGCACGCCGCTGACATCCAGTGGACCGGGGGAGATGGAAATTTCACCGATACAGCCAGTTGGTCCGGCGGCGTGCTGCCCGGTGGCGGCGACACCGCCGTGGTCTCGAATGGCGGATCGGTCTGGATCAACACCGCGCCCCCGACGCTTGGCGGCGTCCGGGTGTCGAGCGGTGGCTTCGGCACCGAGGTCGGCATGACCAACACCGGCTCGACCATCGTCGGCAATCTGACGGGATCGCTCGGAAGATTCGATTTCAAGACCGGCATGTTCATGGCGATGGGCCAGATCTCCATCGGCACCGGCGGGGGCAACGGCCTCTTCGTGATGGAGAACGGGATGATCCAGCGCATGGGCGGCGGCACCTTCTCCATCGGCGATGGAGCGGGCAGTGAAGGCGAGCTGGTCCAGTCCTCGGGCTTCATCCGGTGCGTCACGCCATGGCACATCGGTGTGGGTGCCAATGCGAAGGGAACGCTCGATTTCTCCGGTCAATCCGCGGCAAACGCGATCGACATGCTCATTGTTGGCGCGGACGGCGGGACCGGCACGATGAAGCTGGGCGCAGGATCATTCAACAAGGTCGTGGAAGAGGTTCAGGGCACCTCGGCCGTCTTTGGTCGCGGCAATGGCAGCTCGGCCATCGTCCAGCAGACGGGTGGCTATTTCACGAATGGCAGCACGGACACGCTGCTGGGCGAGAGCGGGAACGCCACGGCGACGTGGACGATCAGCGGGGAGGCCTCCATCGCCTACTTCGGCACCCTCGTCATGGGCAATGCCGACTCGGCGAGCGCGACCTTCAATCTCAACGGTGGCACGCTCAACCCGAGCCGGATCATCAAGGGTGGAAGCACCGGCAACACCGCCATCGTCTTCAATGGCGGCACGCTCAAGCCTCGCTTCAGTGATGCCGACTTCATCAGCGGCATCGACAGCCTGACGGTGGAAGATGGTGGCCTCTTCGTGGACACTGACACGCACTCCATCGGCATCGGCCTGAATCTCCTGGATGGAGGTGGCGGCCTCACGAAGCGGAACGGAGGCACCCTTTCCCTCGAGGCAAGCAGCCAATACACCGGCGCGACCGTCGTGGAAGGTGGCACGCTGCTCATCAATGGAACGCTCACCGCGTCCGAAGTGACCGTGCAGGCCGATGGCACCATCGGTGGCTCGGGCACGATCAACAAGTCGATCACCTCGACCGGCACCATCGCTCCGGGATACGGCGTGGGCACGCTGACGGTGAAGGAAGATGTGGCGGTGGCCGGCAAGCTCGCGATCGAACTCACGCCTGCCGGCAGTGACGTGCTGGTCGTGGAGGGAGACTTGAATGTGGAAGGAGCCACCCTTCGAATCGAACTCCCGGAAGGCGAGCCGCTGACCGAGCCCTACGTCATCGCCACCTACGGTACCCGTAGTGGCGGGAATTTCGCGGGCATCGAGAATGGCGCGGGCTACACAATCGACTACGCCTACCAGGGCAACAAGATAGCGGTGACGCCCGGCACCTCCCCGTATGCGAACTGGGCCTCGAACTACACGTGGGCCAGCGACGAGGACAAGTTGCCCGAGGCTGATCCGGATGGCGATGGCTTTGCGAATATCCTCGAGTTCTTCCTCGATGGCGATCCGCTCGTGTCCGGCCAGCCGGTCGGCAAGCCCTCCGGTCGCGTGGTGGGAGACCGCTTTGTCTTCACCTTCGAGCGCAATGCCGGAGCAGCTTCCATCGCACCGGTCGTCGAGTATGGCACAGGGCTGGATCTGCCGCTCGTGGCAGTGGATGGCCAGGATGGCGTCATCATCACCACCGAGCCCGGCCCCGGTGGCGACTCGTGGACGGTGAGCATCCCGATGCCTCCGGGCGGCAAGCTCTTCGCCCGCCTCAAGGTCGAGGTGGATTCCTGATCGGTTGTAGTTTTCTCATGGCACCCGTCGGAGGACAGGGGAAGGTCGCCACGCACGGGAGCGCGGGGCGGCCTTTCCCAACTCCGCCGACAAGGATGCGGCGAGATCAAAACATCAGCGTGCGGGTGACCTCGCGGCCGTGGCCGGTGATCACGATGCGGTCGGCATGCACGTCGATGATGGAGAATGCGGTATTCTCCGGGTGATGCAGCATGGAGCGGAAGGTTACATAGGGAACGCCCTGTCGCTCGACGAAGTCCCCGGCATGGTTGTGGCCATTGAACCACGCGACGACGCTGGGGTGCTTGTCGATCACGGACAGCACGGCTTCGTGGTTCCAGAGTTGGTGCTCGCCAGCGGGTAGCAGGGGATGGTGACCGCACAGGATCACTCGCTCCTTCGCCACATCCGCGGCGAAGAGCTCCCGATCCAGCCATTCGAGCTGGGTTTCGGAGACGCCCCCATTCCACGGCTTCGCACCCGGGTGGCCAGCGGCCTCCAGCGACTTGAGCTGTGCCGCGGCAGCGGTCGTCGCGGGTGACGTTGCCGATTGCTTGTAGGTGGATACGGAATTCGTATCCAGCATCACGAAGCGGACATTCCCGCTACGAAAGGTATAGTAGTCGTGCGGCATGCCGAGCGTGGCCACCACCCGCGCCTTGTCTCCATCTGCCACCGTGTAGTCGTGGTTTCCCAGCAGGTGATGAACGGGGTGGCGGAGCTCATTGATCAGCGGCAGCACCGTGTCGAAGGACTTGAAGTCGCGGTCGATGAAGTCCCCCAGGTGAAGCGTGAAGGCGGGCTTCGCAGCGCGTATGATCTCCACGGCACGCTTCAGCTTCTCCGGAGTGGCGCGATAGTGGCGCTCACCTTCGGGATCAGCGTCTGCGTACTGCGCGTCGGCGATCAGGCCGAAGCGTAGCAGCGGCATCTGTCCATCGGTCGCAATGGAGGCACCGGGTAGCAGGCCCGCAGCGGTGCCGAGGAAGTGGCGGCGTTTCATGGTGGTCTCCCACCATACCCGCGATCCGGGGCACGACAATGACATCATCGTGACGGATCGGCCTCGCACGCGCCCACGAAAAAGCCCCGCCGGACAGCATCCGGCGGGGCTTGGCTGGTCGGTAGTCAGGACCGTGGGGGCGATCCGGAAAACCTTAGGTCAATCATGGAGGCGGAAGCACGTCTCCCACGCGGTAGAAGGCCTTCGTCGCCGGAGGATTCTCATCCTCGAAGACGTGTGTCGGCGTGGTGCCTTGGACCGCTGCACCCACCGGCGTCCAGTTGTTCTCCAGCGTGGTGCTGCGGAAAAGCTGGTACCAGGTGCCCGTGACCATTCCCTTGGCTTCCACCTGGAAGTCACCTTCGCTGTCGAAGCGGCTGCTGGCGATCGCCAGAGCGGTCTGGGTCACCACCGAGCCGAAGTACTCCACTTCGCTGAACTGGATGGCGTTTGTTACCGGGGCCGTCGCCGTCGAACTCATCAGCGTGAGCTTGATGAATTTGTAAGGTGGGGCCGGTTGGTTCAGGTCGAACCGGAGAACCTGGTCGAAGGCCGTCCAGTGATGCCCCGGGGTCGTATCCGCCACGATCACGGTGAAGTCCGTATTGTTGTTCGATCCTGCCAGTTCCCACATCGCCGGGCTGCGCTCGAGCGAATCGTTCCCGGATGCCATTGTGAAATGAGTCAGGGAGACGGGGTTTGCGAATTCCAGCGTGATGAAGCGGGGACCAGCCTCGCAGCAATACTTGGCTTCCCCGCCGCCGACCTTGTTGTCGAAGAGGTTGAGGATGCCTTCATTGGCGGTGCCGGTATTTGCCGGACCGTTGAAGTAGTTCTTCGTGGAGTTCGTATAGGAGGCCACCCAGTTGAAACCGCTTCCTGCATTCGAGGTCGTGGTGAGGCCGTCGTTGATGTCGTCTTCCGGGTCGGTCAGGTCGGCTCCGATCAAGGAACCGTTGCCGGTGCCCAGGATGGTAACGCGATATGGAGCGCTGGTCGCGGACTTCGGATCGGTCGGCGGGACGTTGTTCACTTCCGCGAAGTCCGAGAAGCCATCGCCATCGGTGTCCGCTTTCTTCGGATCCGTGCCATAGCCGCCGGGGCCCACTTCCTGGAAGTCGGTCAGCCCGTCGCCATCGGTGTCTGCTGCCAGAGGATTGGTCTGGTAGGTATTCACCTCGAGTCCGTCGGACAGACCGTCGCCGTCGCTGTCCGCCACCGTGGGATCGGTTCCCGCGAGATACTCACCGCGATTGTTCAGGCCGTCCCCGTCCTGGTCAGCCAGTGCATCGGCTGCATTGCTGTCCGACATGAAGGCATAGTAGTCCTCCCACAGTTTCGGGATCTGGTCGCCATCGGCATCGGCATTCGTGCGCTCGCCGAAGTATTCGATCTCGTCCAACTGGAACGTGGTTCCACTGCGCAGGCTGTTCACTTGGAAGCGGATCCAGCGGTAGGGCAGGGTCTTCTTCGGCAGGGTCACCAGGTAGGTCCTGGCTCGCTCGGCATTCGTCCACGGAGGTTGGCCATAGTCCCAGCGGAAGATGGTCTTCCACTTGGTGGGATTCGCGTTCACGTCTTCCGTGGACCCTTGGATTTCCCACACTAGAGGATCGCGCTCAGGGAAATCGCCACCCGAGGTGAGCGAGAACCCTGTGAGGCTCGTGTGGGTATCGAATTTAACCTGGATCCACTGCGGAGAGGTGAAGCCGTTCAGGAGCCACTTGGAGCCAGCCACGTTCACCTTGTTGTCGAAGACGCTGAAGGCACCTTCACCGCTTGTCCCGAGGAAGGTTCCGTTCACGCTCGCCTGGATGTGACTCCAGTTGAAGTTCGTGCCGGTGGGCGTGGAGTCGTTGCCGTTGTTCTCCGGGTCCGTCAGGTCACCTCCGACAAGTGTCGCCGGCTTGGTGGCGGTGACATTTGCGGGATTGCTCGTGTTCAGCAGGGGATTGGTCGGGGTAGCCGCCATCACCTCGATGTAGTCGGAGAATCCGTCGCCATCGGTGTCCGCCTTCGCCGGGTCCGTTCCATAGCCGCCGGGACCTGCTTCCTGGCCATCCGTCAGTCCGTCGCCGTCCGAGTCGGTGAGCAGCGGATTGCTGTGGAAGGTGTTGACCTCTTGGCCGTCGGTGAGTCCGTCACCATCGGTGTCCGGATTCGTGGGATCGGTGCCTGCAAGGAATTCCCCACGGTTGTTCAGTCCGTCGCCGTCCTGGTCAGCAGTTGCATCGGCCGCATTGCTGTCCGACATGAAGGCATAGTAGTCCTCCCACAGTTTCGGGATCTGGTCGCCATCTGCATCGGCATTCGACTTCTCGCCGAAGTACTCGATTTCATCGAGCTGGAATGCGGTGCCACTGCGGACGCTGTAGGCCTGGTATCGGATCCAGCGGTAGGGCAGGGTCTTCTTTGGCAGCGTGACGGAGTAGGTCACGTTGCGCTCGGAAGGCAGCCATGGTGGCTGGTTGCTGGTCCAACGATAGATCGTGGTGAACTTCGTCGGATTCGTGGCCACGTCCTCGATGGAGCCCTGGATCTCCCAGATCAAGGGGTCGCGCTCTGGCGCATCACCTCCTGATGTCAGGGAGAAGCCGGTGAGGCTGGTGAGTTGGTCGAACTTCACCTGGACCCAAGCGGTGGTTCCGACTGTGGCAGCATACCATTTCGAACCGCTCTGATTCACCTTGTTGTCGAAGACGCTGTAGGTGCCTTCGTTTGCGAAGGTTCCGTTGGCTCCGGCTTGGATGGCGGTCCAGTTGAAGTTGGTGCCGTTGGCCGTGGAGTCGTTGCCGTCATTCTCCGGGTCGGTCAGGTCGGAGCCGACCAGCTCGTACCGCTTCTCGGCGGTGATGCCACCGGGCACGCTGGTCGCGCTATTCGGATCGGACGGCACGTCGCCGAAGATCTCGGCGTAGTCCGAGAAGCCGTCGTTGTCCGAGTCGGCGAAGTCGGGCATGGTTTGATAGAGGTGAACCTCATCACCATCCTCGATGCCGTCTCCGTCGGTGTCGCGGATGAGGGCATTGCCGCGATGGGTGATCTCGTCCCCGTCGTCGAGGCCGTCTCCGTCGGTGTCGGGATTCCCGATGTCGGTCCCGTATTCGTATTCCTCGAGGTTGGTGAGACCGTCCCCATCGACGTCGCCTTCCGGAGTGAGGTCGGCACCATTTCCATAGGCGGCCTCGACCGCGTCCGGTAGGCCGTCACCATCGGAGTCGTGGGTGAATTCGACGAAGGACTCGTCATGGAAACTGCCATACTGGCCCAACCAGTTTCCTCCGTCCCACCCGCCGCTTTCGAAGCGGATGTAGCGTAGGCCCTCGCCATAGTTGGCGAAGGTGTTCTGGAAGAGCGTCCAAGTGTTCGGGATGCCTCCGTTGGTGGTGTTGTTTACCGTCCATGTGGCCAATTCGGTGGTTCCATTTTCTGCCAACAACTTGACGGTGATGAAGAAGTTGTCAGAGTAGTTGCCCACATTTGCAGAGTAGCTGGAGATCCACTCACCCACCTTGATTTCCGGTTGGGCGTTGAGTTCCGCGCGGGTCGCTCCTCTTGCCTCCAGGTCGATGAGTTGGAAGCGCGAGCAGGGATTGTTAGAATAGGATGTCCGGAAGTAGCCGTCGCGGAATGTGGTCCTGCCTCCGAATCCCGCGCGGACATTCGAGGGGTTGAAAGGCGAGACGCCGGTGCCGCCGTCCCTGCGCCATCCCGTGTTGTAGTTCGGTGGTGAGACGGGGCCGGCGGTGATGGTCCAATCGAAGTTGGCCTCCTGCATCCCGGAGGGATTTGCCAGGAGGTTTCCTGGCGGGAGGGCTGCGATTGCGTTGTTCGTGGCGAGCAGGCCTGCGAGGGCCGTTAGCCAGCGGATAGGTCTCCAGTCAGGCGGGCTGACAAATGCTTTGCGAACCTGACGATGGATCATGAATTTTCGGTCGTTGTAGTTTTTTGCATGGTTGTGGGATCGGGAGCTCCCCCGGGTTCAATTTATGCAAATGTATGCATAGCAGAGCCGGTGCCCGGTTCCCATGGTTAGTAATTGGCCGCGTTTGCTGAGGGTGGATGATCAGCAAGTCCGAACCGAGGAATCGGTCAAAACCGGAGTCATCGGATGCCGGTAATTTGATTCAACCGGCGCATCGAAATCCACGTGGTACAAAGTATTCAGCCCATGGCTGTCCTACAAAATCGGCGGCGTAATTCCGCACTTTTTTCGCTCAGTGTCACCCATGCCAATTTTGGGAGACATCAAATTCAGTTGCGGAGTATGACACAAAAAATGCCGAATGAGCTGCTTTAGGCATCCGAATCGATCTGCGAAAAGGCCGTTATGTCCGTTTTTGAGGGAAATAGGGCGCGTCACCGCTCATGGCATGGTGTGGCACTTATGCTTGGTGCTCATGTGAGCGGAGAAATGAGGATGGTAAGGTATTCTCGTGACGACCTCTTACAAATCCCGGTTCCCGCCCATCTCCCTCTCCCGTCACAGGACCGCACCGGGAATCCGCTCGCGGACCATTGCCGCAGCCTGCTCCCGATCCCCGGCGATCCCGGATTTCTCCAGCCAGAGCGCGGCGACCAATGCCGACCTCTGTAAGCCGAGCTGGCAGTGAATGTAGACGGTCCGATGAGGCTGTTGCTCGCGGATGAAATCGACGGCTTTTGTTAGATCGGCATCGTGCGGCTTCACCAGATCCAGCAGCGGCAGGCTGCGGTAGTTGGCGTGCTCGCGGAAGACGGTGGGGGCATATGACTCTGCGGTCAGGTCGAGCACGGCGAGCGGGCCGCCAGCCACCAGCGTGCGCGCTTCCTTTCCGGTCAGCTTCCTGCCGACGAGGACTCCGGGGGAAACCTCGCACCACGCCGGCTCCCGCCGCAGCCAGCGGCGCTGGTAAAGATGCGTCACGACGATCACAGGCAACAGGCACCACTCCGCAGCAGGGGATAGCGTGCCGTTCTCCTTTCCGAGCAGTCGGGGCAATCCGGTGGCATAGGCCAGCGAGACGATCCCCAGCGCGACCGCGGGCCAGGCAAAGCCGAACCACAGGAAGGCCAGCCCCGCGCATGCCAGCGCACCCGCCCCGTAGCGCAGGGCCAGCCGCGGCGAAGGTGTGCGCTTCGTCTTGAATCGTGGATCGGGAATGAGTGCAGCGATGAACCACCCCATCATGAATCCCGCGGCTACATCGATCACGTGATGCTGCCATACCAGCAGAGTGGACAGGCCGATGAGGAAGAACCACGCCTTCGTGACCTTCCGCGTCAGTCCCGTGAGGTGCGCGCCATACACGGTCCACACCAGCGAGCGTAGGCTGATGTGCAGCGAGGGCGCGAGATTGTAGGGCATGTCATTCGCATAGAGCACTTTGAAGAGTGGCGCAGTCCAGCCGGACGGCTCGGGTCGGGGGAATCCCATCTCCAGCGGGAAGAGCAGGAAGCAGATGCCGCTCGCGATGGTTACCGCGACGAGCCGCTTCGTCAGCAGGTTCAGCTCCGCCTTGCTGGAGCAGAGGAAGAAGGCACCGATGAAGAAGAGATCCAGCGACCAATACGGGACCACCATTTCCTTCACGAAGGGAATGTGGCGCTCCCATTCCCAGAACCACGTGCCGACGTCGTCGCGCGTGGAGGTGTAGCGATTGCAGAAGCCGTAGATGAGCACGAAGGCGGCACCCGCAACGGCCAGTCGCCAGAGCGCCGGCCACAGCAGGCCGGGCTCGCGTGGGGTGCGGTTCATGGCCTGCGGGCGATGCTCACCGTGAAGATGCCGAAGTCATCGATCCACTGCCGCTCCTTGCGGAAGCCCGCGGCCTCGACCAGCGCGTCCATCTCGCCCTGCGGGCGGCGGCGCATGACCCAGTAGCGGCCGTCGCGATTCGTCAGCGTTCGGGAGATCATCTCCACCTGCGGGTGCCACGGCTGGCCGGTGTAGATCAGCCAGCCTCCCGGAGTCACCGCGGAGTGGAGCCCGCGCAGCGAGCGCTGGAGGCGGTCATTCTCGGGAAAGAGTTCATAGAGGCCGGAGACAACGGCCACCGAGGGCTTCGGGCTCACGCTGGCGAGCGAGCTTTCGTCGAAGGCATCGGCCCGCACGTGGTCGATGCGGTCCGATAAGGACTTCGCGCGGGCGGTGGCGCGGCCGGTATCGAGGGCGGATTCGCTCCAGTCGCGGCACAGCACGTGGAGATCGCGGCCGACTTCCGGGTCTTCCAGGATGTCGAGCAGGTAGCGCCCCGCACCACCGGCGATGTCCATCAGCTCCAGTGGCAGGCCTTCTTCGCGGATCTTCCCGAGGGCGAAGCGCATCGCATGGTTCATGCACGCGCGCCTCTGCCGGATGCCGCGCCAGCCGATGGCATCGAGATAGCCGCGGTCGATCACCTTGCCGAGGCCCAGGGCACCGCGAGCCTCGTTCTCATAGACGTAGTCGAGCGATTCGCCGGAGTCGAAGCCGGTGGCGTGGCCGATGCGGATGCCGCGGCTCAACCTGCCGAGCGTGCCCAGCATCGTGCGCTGGATGGAAAAGGAGAGCCCCTTCAGCGAGGGGGAGGGGAGCGGCTTTTGCAGGCCCGCGTATTCCTCATTGGTGGCGGGGTGAGAGAAGTCTGCTTCCAGACGCGGCGGCGCGGGCTTCTCAAAGCATCGCTCGGCGAAGCGGCGGATCGCGCCGGTGACCTCGGCTCGGCACAGGTCGTGGAAGATGGCGTGGCGCGCGTCCTTCAGCGACAGGTGGACCTTCTGCTCGCTACCATAGTTATCGTAGAAGGCATCGATGGCATCGCGCTTCACCACCTGGTCGGCACCGGCGGAGAAGACGAGCAGCGGCCGGTCCATCACCGCCGCGTCGCTGGTCACGCGTTTGCCGGTGTCGAAGAGTTCGACCAGGATCTTCGCGGAAATGTCCTTCGAGATCGCGGTGTCGGCATCGTAGGTCGCGGCGGCCTGTGCGTCGCGGGTCAGCCACGAGCCGCGGACGTAGCTCTTGATCGTGGCGTCCGGCTTCAGCTTTTGCAGCAGGCGGATATTCGTCAGCGCGCCGGGGACGATGAGGTTCACGTCAAAGGCGGGCGTCGCCAGCACCAGGCCGGCGATGCGGGGGGCGAAGTCATGCACCCAAGCGGCGGTGATGACGGCTCCCACACTGTGGGCCACCACCACCGTGCTCTCCGGGGTGAGCCCGTGTGTCGCCTTCAGGTGGCGGAAGAAGGCATCGAGGTCCCGCACGTACTGCATGAAGCCGGTGGCGTGCCCGCGGCGTCCCTCGGACTGTCCGTGGCCGCGGGCTTCCCATGCATAGATCGCAGTGTCCGGCATCGTCAGCGAAGGGATCACCGGGTCCCAGCGGTCCGCGTGCTCGTGGCCGCGGTGGATCAGCATCAGCGCGCGGGTCGCTCCCGGCACATTCCACGTCTTGTAGTGGAGGCTCGCGCCGTCGTCGGCGGTGAATTGCAGGCGGGTGCTCGTGCTCATGGAGGGCTTGGATTCGGGTTCGGACGGCGGGATGGCAGCCCCTGATCCCTCCGGCGGCAAAGGGCGGCGGTCAACCGGATCTCTGACCCATTCGAGCGGCATGGTGAAGCTGAGGTTCATAAGCGTCACCGGGAAGAATGCCACGGAGTCTGCTCAGCGCCTCATCGTGAGTTTTTGACGGAGCATCGGTTTTGTCGATGATGGCAATTGCGGCATCTGCTCTCTCTACTTTCGGCTTTTGAGGCCTGATCTTTGTCAAAGCGCGGTGAAAGCCTGATCAGGATACATGTCCAAAATTCAGGATGTCATCGAAGACGCTCTTTCCCTGATCCACGCGAGGCATCTGAAGGGCCTCCAGCGTAATGTCCAATCCTCCCAACGTCAGAGAGCACGAAGGCTCGGAAACGGGGGCCTAATTCAAATGAATGGCCATGGATCAATCGAGGAGACCACGCCATTCTCTTCGCTTAATGCTATTCGTGCGGGAATTGTCGGCCCTTCAAAAAACCACCAACGTCCACTCTTCCTCACAGTCCATTCGCCTCCAATCACGTCCACAACCTGTGCCTTGGTCATTCCCAAGGAGAGTTTTTGAACCAGTTCCCTTTTGGCAAGTAGGGACAATGCCCCCTCAGCCCACTCGGTGATCCACGAAGCAAAGTTGAGATGAGTTGGACTGAAGTGGAGATATTCGTTCCCTTTCCAGACTTTCCCGAATTCCGATCCCGCGACAATCAGGTTCACGTGACTGCCGCAGCCCAAGGTGCAGATTTCGAGGGCTCCGGGCACGTCGTCTCCAGCTTCGTCGATGGGAACTTCCACCTCTTGGGAATACGGGAAAGGAACGCAAGTCTGGTCTCCGATAACCGTCTCCGATAGAGTGTGGATGCCATAGCCCGGTCCTGCGCCCGCTGTTCGGTGAGGAGTTGCACGCGGACCGGGTTTGCTTTCGTTGCCATTTCCTACAAGCGACAGATAAAGCCGGAAGTCCTCCGGCAGGGTGATGCCGTACCGTTCTTCGAAGCTTGATAACTCGGGTTCAGAGAGAGGTGGCCCGATCTCATAGCGATGGGACCGGGCTCCGAACACAAGGAATTCAGGGTCGGCTGCCCGCAGGCGGTCGATCAGCTTCTTTGCTTCCAGAATGTCCGACGTCATCTTGGCCGCTCGGCTCTGGTTGGCCCAAGAGCCTTTACTCCCACTCGATGCTGGCCGGGGGCTTGGTCGAGATGTCGTAGAGCACTCGGTTGATGCCCTTCACCTCGTTGAGGATGCGATTGCTGGTCTCGCGGAGGATCTGGGAGGGAAGCTCGACCCAGTCGGCGGTCATGGCATCGTCCGAGACGACGGCACGGAGATTCGTGGACCACTCGTAGGAGCGCTCGTCGCCTTTCACGCCCACGGTCTTGACCGGGATCAGTCCGGCGTAGGCTTGCCAGACCTTGTCATACCAGCCGTGCTCCTTGAGCTTGCCGATGAAGATGGCGTCGCACTCGCGGATGATGTGCAGCTTTTCCTCCGTGATGTCGCCGGGGCAACGCACGGCGAGGCCGGGGCCGGGGAAGGGGTGACGCCACAGGATATCGTGAGCGATGCCGAGCGAGGCACCGAGCGCGCGGACCTCGTCCTTGAAGAGTTCGGCGAGCGGTTCCAGCACCTTGCCCTGCGCCTGCAGCTCGAGGATGCGATCGACGCGGTTGTGGTGCGTCTTGATCTTCGAGGCCTTCGACTTCGCGTTGGACGCGCTTTCGATGACGTCGGGGTAGAGCGTGCCCTGGGCGAGCATCTCGGCATCGCCGACGGCGTCCCAGAAGGTGTCGATGAAGAGCTCGCCGATGATCTTGCGCTTGGCTTCCGGATCGGCGACGCCCGCGAGCGCGCCGAGGAAACGCTCCGAGGCATCGATGGTCTCGATCTCCACTCCCATGCGCTTGAAGTTTGCCTGCACCTCGGCGGTCTCGTCCTTCCGCATCAGGCCGTGGTCCACGTAGATCGCGCGGACATTCACGCCAGCCTCATGAAGAAGTACGGCGAGCACCGTACTATCGACGCCGCCGGAAACACCGCAGACCACCTGCTTCGTGCCGGCCGCGGCGCGGATGCCGTCGATGATCTCGCGCTTGAGATCGTCGATGCGGAAGGGCTCCAGCTCGCTGGCGGTGAGGAGGAAGTTGTGGAGGATGCGGTTGCCCTCGTGGCTATGCGTCACCTCGGGGTGGAACTGGATGCCGTAGAAGCGGTCTTCCCACTTGAGCGAGACGGGCGTGCCGTGCTGGTTCGAGGCGAGCACCACGGAGCACTCCGGCAGATTCTCCACCGTGTCCGAGTGGCTCATCCACACCTGCGACTCCGCGGAGACGCCGTCGTAAAGACCGGTGCAGGAGTCGGGCTTGAGCGCGGCCGGGCCGTACTCGCGGCGGTTGCTGGCCTTCACCGTGCCGCCGAACTTGATATTGAGAAGCTGCATCCCGTAGCAGACGCCGAGTACCGGCACGCCAAATGCCTTCAGCGCCTCGAAATCGAGATCCGGGGCGTCCACCTCGGACGTGCTCTTCGGGCCGCCGGAGAGGATGATGGCACCGGGCTTGCCGATGTCCGGGAAATCCTCAAGCGCGTAGAGCTTCGCGAAGAAGCCCAGCTCGCGGACGCGGCGAACGATGAGCTGCGTGTACTGCGAACCGAAATCGAGGACCGCGACGTGATTGGTGTCGTGCATGGGACGGAAAAGGGAAGAGTGAAGAGGTCGGCAGCCATTGGTCAATGACCATCGGAAGGACATTCCGTCCGATTACCGGTGACTGCTGCCGGATGGTTAGCCGAGCGGTTGGTAGTTCGTCGGCTCCTCGGTGATGACGATGTCGTGGACGTGGCTTTCGCGCAGGCCGCCCGCGGTGATGCGGGTGAAGGTGGCGCGCTTGCGGAGTTCATCGAGGCTGTTGGCACCGACGTAGCCCATGCCGGAGCGGAGGCCGCCCATGAGCTGGAAGATCACGTCGGAGAGCGGGCCCTTGTAGGGCACGCGACCTTCGACGCCTTCGGCGACGAGCTTGCCGGAGCTGTTTTGTCCGTAGCGGTCGCTCGATCCCTTGTTCATCGCACCGAGCGAGCCCATGCCGCGGTAGGTCTTGAAGCGGCGGCCTTGGAAATAGACGCTCTGGCCGGGGCTTTCGCGGGTGCCGGCGAGCAGGGAGCCGAGCATCACGAGGTCGGCTCCGGCAGCCAGCGCCTTCACCACGTCGCCCGAGTAGCGGATGCCTCCGTCGGCGATGACCTTCACGCCGCGCTCGCGGCAGTAGCGGGAGACATTCTGGATGGCGGTGAATTGCGGCATGCCGACACCGGCGATGACGCGTGTGGTGCAGATCGAGCCAGGGCCCACGCCCACCTTCAGCGCGCTGGCACCGGCGGCGACGAGGTCCTTCGCACCTTGTTCCGTGACCACGTTGCCGGCGATGACCGGGCGGTCGGAAAGCGAGCGAAGTTTCGAGATCACTTCCATGACCCGCGAGGTATGGCCGGTGGCGGCATCGATGAAGAGCGCATCCGCACCCGCATCGATCATCGCCTGTCCCCGCTCCACGCAGTCCGGGCCCACGCCCACGGCGGCACCGCAGCGGAGACGGCCCGACTGGTCCTTCGCCGCGCTGGTGAAGGTGATGCGCTTCTCGATGTCCGAGCCGGTGATGAGGCCGACGAGCTTGCCATCGGCATCGACCAGCGGGAGCTTCTCGATGCGGTTCTGGTAGAGAATGCGGCGGGCTTCCTCGAGCTCGGTATTGGCCGGGGCGGTGACCAGCTTGTCGCGCCGCGTCATCACGTCCTCGACCCTTGCATCAGGGCGCTCCAGATAGCGGACGTCGCGACCGGTGACCATGCCTTCGAGGCGGCCCTCGGCGTCGATCACCGGGAATCCGGAGAAACCGTGCTCGGCCATGATCGCGCGGATCTCATCGATCGTCTGCTCCTTGCGGACGGTCAGCGGCTTCAGGATCACGGCGTTTTCCGAGCGCTTCACGCGGGAGACCATGGAGGCCTGGTCGGCGATGGGGCAGGCGCGGTGAATGACGCCCATGCCGCCCTCGCGGGCCAGTGCCACTGCCAGTTCCGGCTCCGAGACCGTGTCCATCGCGGCCGAAACGACCGGGATATTCAGCCGGATGTCGGCCGTCAAAAATGTGGAGATGTCCGATTCCGTTGGGAGAATCTCGCTCAGCGCTGGAACGAGAAGCACGTCGTCGAAAGACAATCCGAGGGAAATATCCGCCATGGCGGAGTCAAAAGAGGAGCCCCCCCGGGATCAAGAGCGAATCTCGGGGAAGATGAAACTTTGACCGGGGGATCTTGCGCAGGTCACGAAAAACCCCGCCTCGGAAGGACCGGGCGGGGCTTGGAAATCAGCGGGATACCCTCGGGCAGCCCTTACTTCTTCACCAGGTAGTTCAGCGGTGCGGGGATGGAAATCACAGCCATGCCGGCGAGCTGGGCCGCCATCACGCCTGCGGGTGCGTCTTCCAGCACTAGGCACTTCTCCGGCTTCACGCCGAGGAGCTGCGCGGCGCGCAGGAAGATGTCCGGTGCGGGCTTGCCCACCGTGACGTCATCGGCAGTCACGACTTCCTCGAAGAGATCCGAGACGCCCACGGCCTGCAGCGTCTTCTCGATCACCATGCGGGTGCCGCCGGTGGCGATCGCCATCGGCACCTTGCCGCGCAGGCTCTCGGCGAAGTCGGCGACCTCGTCGATGAGCTCCACGTGCGACAGCTTCCGGATGAAAGCCTCGCGCTTGGTGAAGGCGACCTTCTCGGGGTCGAGCTTCAGGCCATACTCGTCGTTGATCTCTACGACGATGTCCTTCGTCGGGCGGCCGCCCATCGCGTAGAAGACATCTTCCTTGAAGATGCCGCCTGCACCGTGGAGCGACAGTGCTTCGCACCACGCCTCGAAGTGATAGGGCATCGAGTTCACCAAGGTCCCGTCGCAGTCGAAAATCACCGCTTCAAAGCCCTCTGCCGACAATTCGATCTCACCAATGGTCGCCATGCGCGCCGTCCGGGTAGCAGCCCCCCACATAATGGCAAGGAGGCAAATTGAAAATGTCCGTCAAAGAGAGATTTCGTTGTCCGAGTATGTCCCCGACCTAACAACCTTGGCCTCTCCCGCAGGGGCGGAAAATGCGACTTTTCCTTGCAGAACCACCCCGTTTTCAAAGGTCAACGGGCCCGAAATGCTCACTTCCGTGCAATCTGCCAAGGAGGGCGTGCCGAGATGTTCAATGGCATCCACGAGCTTATAGGAATCATCTAACTTCACCACCGGAGGCTGGCCATTTCTCGCGGGAGCCAGTGCCACCCGGCCATCGTCTCCGATGAGATAGGCGTCGGAGCGTAGGGCGAAAAGATCGGCCGTCGATTTCACCGGGGCGAAGCGCGAGCGCGGGACCTCGATGGCCTGGGCGCCCTCGAAGCACTCGATGGCGGCACCCATCGCGACCTCAAGCTGGATCACCGGCGTCGAGTTCTTGTCGCGCGGGTCCACGGTCTTGCGGTTCTTGATCATCGGCAGCGGGAGCACGCCGCCGCCCTTGGCCAGCTCTTCCTTCAGCAGGTCGAGGCGCAGCCAGATCGAGTTGGTATTGAAGTACTGGTGCGTGTCGATGTCCTGGAAGGCCTCCAGATCGCCATCCGGGCACTGGGCGACCTCGCGCAGGAGCAGGCGGCCATTGTCGCTGCGGACGGCGAGGTGGCCGCCCTTGCGGTCCGCCGGGGTGCGGCGGGTCACCTCCATCAGGAAGGGCGCGCCGGAGTCGGCGAAGTGCTTCAGCAGGCCGGGCTCGAGCACGGCGCCGAGGTTGTCGGAATTCGACACGAAGGCGTATTTCACGCCGTCTGCCAGCAGGCGGTCCAGCCAGCCGCTGCCGACCAGCGCGGGGTAGAGGTCGCCGTGGCCGGGCGGGCACCACTCATTGGAGGGGCTGGCGGGCCACTCCACGGGGGCGAGCGTCGCCTCGTCGATCTTCGGCACCTGATTCTGCATCAGCTCGACCTCCGATGCCTCGGCGAAGCCACCGGCGGCGTGCTTCTTCAGGTAGTCCAGCGTGTCCTCGCTGGTGGAAAAGCTGTTCATCAGGAGCAGGCGCACCTTCGAGCCGCTGGCTTCGCGCAGGGACATCACCTGGCGCACGATCAGATCGAGGAAATTCACGCCCGGGCGGACCTCAAGGACGCTCTTCACCTTCTGCAGGCCCATGCTGGTGCCGAGGCCGCCATTCAGCTTGATCACCACGGTCTGCGCCAGCAGCGCGGGATCCCACTCGCCGCTGCCGGGCTCGAAGACGGCCAGCCCTTCCGCAGGCTTGATCTCGGACTCGGGGATGAGTCCGGTTTCCTCGCGGCAAAGTGCCTCGTAGTTGTGGCGAAATGCACCGATCGCCGCTTCCATCACGCCTGCATCCCGCATCTTGCTCTCGAAAGCCGAAAAATCTCCTCGTTTCATATGGGTTGGGAGGTGACGATCCGGGCGGGTAAATTCCCGTCGCTTCGCCGACCTCGTCCCGCCTCCCACACTCCGGCACGGCCCGCAAGGAAAATAAAATTTCTTCGTGGCACGAAATATGCTGGCTTTCTAAATTGGCGTCGGCTTGATTCCGGGTGTCCGCTTTTTACCTGCGGACACTCTAGCCATGGCCGATGCCTCGCTCCATCAATCGCTGGGACAACAGCAGTCGCTGGCCCCGCAGATGCGGCGCAGTCTGGAGATTCTCCAGGCGAATTCCATGGAACTCCAGCAGCTCGTCCAGCAGGCGCTGGAGATCAATCCGGTGCTGGAGGATATCACCGAGTCGATTTCGCTCGATGAGAACTCCCCCGATCCGGAAGAGGCTGACTCGCTGGATCACCTGAACGACACCGACGACGACTGGCGCGACCTGGAGATCATGGAGCGCCGGTCAAATCCGTGGAGCGCGGATGACGAGGAGCGTCGGGAGCATCTCTACAACTCCATCGTCGCGCCGGAGACCCTCCAGCAGCATCTTTCTCACCAGCTCGATCTTTCCCTCGTCGATCCCGATATCCGTCAGGCGGCACGCCATCTGGTGGGAAATCTCGATCCGCGTGGCTTCCTCGACCTGCCGGCCCTCGAGCTGGCGACGCGGCTAGGCATTCCGAAGAAGACGATGGAGGCAGCGTTGAAGCTCCTGCAGAGCTTCGACCCCGCGGGCATCGGCGCGTCCGGTATTCAGGAATCGCTGCTGCTCCAGCTTGAGCGGAATGGCGAGGGCGGAAGCCTGGAATACAAGATCGTGCGCGATCATCTGGAGGAGCTTGCTAGGAAGCGCTACCCGCAGATCGCGCGGACGCTCGGCACCAGCGTCGAGCGCATCTCCGAGGCCGCCTCGCGCATCGGTCGCCTCACGCCAAACCCGGGCGGCGATTTCGACCCGAGCGGGAATCCCTACATCCAGCCCGACGTGGTTATCGAAAAGACCGACGAAGGCTTCCGTGCGCGGCTGACGAATGAGTACATGCCGAAGCTGCGCATCAGCGACTTTTACAAGGACATGCTCGGCAAGTCCTCGAACGACCGGAAGGCCCGGCACTTCCTGCGCGAGCAGATCCGCGAGGGCCGCACGCTCATCCGCTCGCTCTCCCTGCGGCAGGAGACCATCCTCTCGATCGCGGAAAAGCTCATCGAGCACCAGCCGGCATTCCTTGAGAAAGGACCGCGCCATCTGCGCCCGCTCACGATGAATGAAATCGCCGACCAGATCGGCCTGCACGCGACGACCATCTCTCGTGCGGTGGCGGGCAAGTATGTCCTCACGCCGCACGGCCTGATGGAGATGCGCGCCTTCTTCGCCGCCGGCTATCAGACAGCCGATGGCACCGAGGTCTCGAATGCCGGCGTGCGCGAGGCCATCCAGGCGCTCATCGGCAGGGAAGATCCCGCCAAGCCGCTCTCCGACGACGCGCTCGCGAAGCAACTCAAGGAGCAGGGCATCCCCGTCGCGCGCAGGACCGTGGCGAAATACCGCGAACAGCTCGGCATCCTCCCGTCGCACTTGCGGAAGTCGTTCACGTCCTGAAAAGGGAATCGCCTCTAACCGTCGCGTAGCGACGAAGGCCGGTAGCCGCGTGCTTCCGCCCGCGGACTAGGCAGGCCGCGTATGGTGTCGCAGAGCGACACAGGAACCCGGACTTGGTGGTCCGTTATGCAGGGGACTTTTTCTTCGGTAGGTGGCCACGGGGTGCGACTCCTGTGTCACTACGCGACACCATGCCACTCATCCGTCAGGTCCACGGGTTGAAACCCGTGGCTACCATCCTTGACCGCTACGCGGTCAGTCGATGAGCCGTGCGCTCCTTCCATGCGGCGAGTGCCACGAGCGCGATGCCGCCGAGTTCGAGCACCCAGTTCATCTTCACTCCGCATGCCCGCGATGTCTTGAGAAAGGCATCCATGTGGTGAAACGAGATCGCTCGCACGAAGATGAAGATGAGGAGGAAAGCGAGTCCGGTCGCCAAGAGCTTGTGGCCCGCGAGGACGGCCCGGTACTTCCACGCGAAAAGCGGCCCTAAGATCCCGGCGACCGCCAGCACCGCGAGGATGAAGATCTTCTGGAAAGTACGACGGTTCTCGTACTGATCGAAGAACCTCGCGATCTCGCGCCCGACGTCCGTGACCAGCGATTGCAGGTCGAACTGCTTGTTCACGCAGAGGAAGGCCATCAGCACCGTCACGCCGATCCACAGGCGGTCGCGGCTCCGGTGCCAGGCACGCCATGCGAGGAAGGCGGCGAGCGCGTAGGATGCCACGGTGAACCAGCCCATGGGCGAGGGATCGCCGATCTCGGGCCGCCAGCGGATTTTCAGGAGGAGGGAGTCCATGCCGGGGGGATGCAGGATTGTCGCTAGGAAGGCGCGCAGGGGAGGGCGTGTCGATGCATTTCGGCTGGCTGGAGGCTGCCACGTAAAGGCCGGGACGGCATCGATTCCTCGCGGATCGTCCGTCCCGGCCTTCGTTGAACCGGTGAATCTTGTGCGTGATCTCGGTGTCTCTGGGGAAGCCGGGGATGGGTGCCCCCGGCGATCAATTCATACTACAACATCAACTGGGGTGGCGACTCCTGTGAAAGCTTGGGAAACCGATGCGAGCCCGCCCCCACCGCGGGTCGGCATCGTTTCCCGGCGACCGGCGGCCTGTCGGACGGAGCCAGGGCTGCTGCCGTCGCGGTCCGGCCCCCCGGCCATGATCGCGATCGTCTTCTCGCCCTTGGTGGCTCCGGTTCCCCCCGACGGGTGGACCGGTTCTTGGAAAGAGGTCGGCACCGTCGCGCTGGTGTTGACGCGCGGTGCCACGAGCTCCGACCGGCCTGTCATTTCCCCGCCCGTCCCGGCAGCACCCCCCGGAACTTGCAGTCCGGTCAGGGAAACTTGGAAGTGGAGGAAGCTCGTCATTACTGAACCAATCGCAATCGCCCTCACCGGATTTCCAAAAAATCCTTAAAATTTTTAACCGGCGATTTTTTGGGAAATCAGAAGTTCAGATTGATCCCGATGTGGCTCGCCTGCTCCGCGTGGTCGATCCGCCAGCCGTGGTCGAAGCGCACGTCGATGGAGTCCATCACCTGCATCCGCAGTCCGAGGCCGGCCCCGGAAAGCGAGGAGGAGGGGCCGTCCCGCATGTCCAGCGCGGCGTGATCGACGAAGCCGAGCACGCGGAAATCGCAGGCCTTTCCCACCGAGATGAGCGGAGAGTGAAGCTCCAGCGATGCCTGCCATCCGGCGTCCGCGGAATACTCCCGCTCCGCCACGCCGCGCACCGTCTGGTAGCCGCCGACGGCGAATTGCTCGGCGGGCAGCAGCCGGGAATCGGCGATCTGTGCGGTGCCGCGCAGATGGACCTGCCAGTCATTCCCCGGGCTCCACCAGCCATCCCCGCTGAAGCGTCCGATGAGGTAGTCGGATTCGGCCCGCGCGTCGTAGGCTTGGAAGGCAGCGTCGTCATTGTTTCCGCCCAGCCCGCCGGGCGAGGCGAAGATGCCGGACTCGAAGGTCGCCGCGCCATCCTCCCAATGACGGCTCAGCTCATGGCTCAGCTTCCCGTGGAAAAACACGACCTCGCCGGGCGACACGCTGCCGCCGCCGAAAAGCAGGAATTGGTCGGTGCCCTTCAGCTCGAAGCCCGCCGCGAGCCGTTGCTGCCAACCGCCCCAGGAGGGCAGAGGGATCCTCTGCTGCGCGGCGAGCGACCACGACGAGCCCTCGCTTTCCACCGGGATGCCGCCGCTGGTGTAGCGGGTGGCGACTTCCGCGTAGGCGGCGTCGAGCTGCAGCACCTGATGGCTGCCATGGAAAGGAATCTCCCATCGCAAGGCATTGGCCAGCAGTGATGAGGCGGGCGATCCCACCACCGTCTGCCACGCCAGCAGATGCTCGCCGGGCGTCCATCCTGCCACGCCGAGGAGGAAGCGATCCCGTCCCAGCAGTTCTGGACCGCTGTTCTCATAGCCGAGATTCACACGCCACGGGTGGCTCTCTTCAAAGGCGATCAGCAGGTCCGCAGTGGCCGGCTCAACGCCCGGAGAAACGAACAGCCGCGGCTTGCGGAAGGCGGTGCGACTATACCAAGCGAGCTGCTCATCGATCTCGCCACGGCGCACAAGCTCGCCGCTTTGAAGGCGCAGCCCCTTGGCAACAAGCTCCGGATTGCCACGCTTCGGACGGGAAACTCCGACCTCACCGAAGCGCCCGATTTCCACCGTGAGGCGCAGCACGCCCGCGGAAAGATCCTGCTCCGGTACTTCCAGCGAGACCACCGGATAGCCCTCGCGATCGTAGTGAATGAGGACTTCATCGGCCAGCGAGGCGAGTTCTCTACCGTCCAGTGATTTGCCGGACCAGCGGTCCAGCACACGCGCCAATTTTGTAGGGGAGGGGACCAGCAGGCCGCTCGTGGCGGCTAGTCGGGTAGCGAGATCCTCCTCCTCGCCACCCTGCGGGGATACGAGCACCACTTTCTCCAGACGCTGCACCAGCACCTCACCGCCCGGAGTGTTTTCTGCGGCGGCACGGACCGGTGGCAGCGACTCCGTCGCGGGAGCATCCGGCAGGCGCGGTGCCACTCCCGGGAGCGATTGACCGCGGGCGCTGGCGACAAGGCAGACGACGAGAAGGACACGCATGACGACAGTCCGGGGAGCGGAGTGAAGGGGCGGGGAGGGATGCCGACTTCCAACTACCTCCGATCATTAGCAAGTCCGAGCTATCAACGCAAAGCGAAAGAGATATGCGATTCTTTTTGAATAAGATCATCCGGGTCTCTTTATTTTTAAAATAACCAGCATCCAGATCCTCGGAATTATAAGGAATTTGAGACTTCCAAGGATGATAGGTGGATCATGTCATTTCTCGACATCAGTAGAAAAAGTTAGATAGATATTTGGCGTCTGAGGACACCTTTCCGTGACCGAATTCGCACACCGGATATCCCGCGGCATCTTCCGCCTCCTGCTACCGCTCCTGGCGGTCGGGCAGGCCTCTGCGGAGTTGTCGATGGTGGATCGCAGCATCCCGGTCGATCCGGATGGCGCGGTGGCGGATGCCGGATGGGCGCTGGGCCGACTGAACAAGGGTGACTCGATGACGAATGCCTCCTTCGTCTATCCGGAGACCACCACGCCGGTGCGGCTCTATCTCATCGACACCGGCGTCGCGCCCATCGCGTCGTGGTCCGAGGCAAATCCGAACCTGAAGTCCTTCCGTTCCCATCTGGTCCGCGCGACGGGAGATCCCGCGACTTCGTCGGTGGTGGCGCACGGCACGCAGATGCTTTCCCTCATCGTCGGGCCGGAGACCGGGGCCGCGGTCGGCACGCCGGTCCATGTGGTGAATTACAATATCTACCCGGGCACGACTGCCAGCACCACCCTCGGTCGCTTGCAGGACGCGATCTTCGAGGTGCTGGAGGACCACGAGGCAAATCCCGGCCTCCCGAGCGTGCTGTGCATCGCGAACAGCTCATCCTACCAGGCGAGCAGCGCTTTCCTCGAATCCCTCATCGACGATGCTGTCGAGGCGGGAATCACCGTCGTCGTCTCCGCGGGGAATGAAAAGGCGAGCGCCGCCAGCTACATCCCCGCCGCGTATGGGTCGAAGGACGGCGTGATCTGCGTCGGAGCCTCCGGCACGGACAATCTCCCGTGGGTGGGCGCGGGCGGCAGTGGCTCAAATACCGGCGCGGCTGTCGATCTCTACGCGCCGGGGCAAAACGTCCGCACCCTGAATCCCGCCGATCCTCGGCCCGGGAATTTCTCCTCGTCGAATGGCACCAGCCCGGCCTCCGCGCTCACGGCGGCGGCGGCGCTCATCCAGCTTTCGCTCAATCCATCCTTCACGCCTGCTCAGGTGGAGGAAGCGCTCACCGCCACTGCCTACGCGCCGGTGGCAGCCCGCGGTGCCTCCGCGACCGCCCTGGTGCAAGTCCAGCCGGGCCCGGAGGCTGACTCGGATCAGGATGGCAGCAGCGATGTCCTTGAGAAATTCTTTGGCAGCGATCCGGCGAATCCGGCTGTGAAGCCTGCGCCAGTCTTGCTCTCCCGAGTCTCCGGTCAGGCGCGGCTTTCCTTCAATGTCGCCGCCGATCTCTTCAATCCCGCCGATCCCCATGTCCTCGCCGATGGCTCGACTTGGAAGGTGCGGATTTCCGATGACCTGAAGGAGTGGAGCGATGCGGTCGGCATTCTGGCTCCCGGGCAAACGAATGGCGACCAGATCCCGGTGACCTTCTCCGTCCCGGAAGCGGGCCCCAGGGTCTTCCTGAAGATCGAGGTCACTCCACCGCCGGTCCAGTAGTGGATGGGCGCGAGGCTGCCGGCTCCGCCAATGCTTGTGCCCCTGGGAGCGCGCGGCCACTGGCCCGCTTGGATAGAAGTGGAACCTCGGGTAAAAGCTGCCCGCGCGAGATTATCAGAGAGCAGGCTTGCTTGGTTGCTTCGCCGAGCCATCCAAGCGAGCCGGTGGCACGCGCTCCCAGCGGGCCGCTCCGTGGAAAGCGGCTTTTGCCCGGACTTCGCCCGACCGCCCAACCCGGATAAAGCCAGCGCTCCCGCTTCGCGTCCTGCATCGTGCCGCTTCTATTATAAGAGCCGCCCTTGGCCCGGGGCCGAGCTAGGAAAGAAGCGAGCCCCCACGACCTCCGAGGGATGAAGGCACCCCGTTCGCCGCGTCGCTTTCCATTTGCCGCGCTCATTGAGGCCGGTGACTCTTCCGGTCAAAAATCCGCTCAAGGTGCCGGATTCGGCCCGCGGGATTGCTTGCCGGGGGATTTCCTTTATGGAGGGCGGGCCGCCATGTCCGTCCACTCCGACTTCCGCAGCCGCCACCTTGGAGCCATCGGCTCCGATCGCCAGGAAATGCTCACCGCCATCGGCTATGAGTCGCTGGATACCCTTGCCGATGACGCCGTGCCGGCGGGCATCCGCCTGGAGAAGGAGCTCGTCTTGCCGGACGCGAAGAGCGAGCCCGGTGCCCTCGCCTGGCTGAAGTCGATCTTCTCGAAGAACGTTCTGAAGAAATCCTGCATCGGCCAAGGCTACTACGGCACCCACGTTCCCGGCGTCATCGCCCGGAATATCCTCGAGAATCCCGGCTGGTACACCGCTTACACCCCCTATCAGGCGGAGATCGCCCAGGGTCGTCTGGAGGCGCTGCTGAATTTCCAGACGATGATCACGGAAATGACCGGCCTCGACGTGGCGAATGCCTCGCTGCTCGATGAAGGCACCGCCGCTGCCGAGGCCATGAGCCTCGCGCTGGCCGGCGCGCCAAAGGGCAAGGTCATCTTCATCGCCGACTCCTGCCACCCGCAGACCATCGCCGTCGTCCAGACCCGCGCCGAGCCCCTCGGTATCGAGGTGAAGGTCGGCGATTGGCAGACCTTCGACCCCGCCGCGTGCGAGGGACTTTTCGCCGTCATCGTCCAGTATCCCGCCACCTGCGGCTCGGTCTATGACTACGCGGGCTTCTTTGAAAAGGCGCATGCGGCGAAGGCCGTGACCATCGCCGCCGCCGACCTGCTCGCGCTGACGCGCCTGAAGGCACCGGGTGAATTCGGCGCGGACATCTGCGTCGGCAGCAGCCAGCGCTTCGGCGTGCCGATGGGCTTCGGCGGTCCGCACGCGGGCTTCATGGCGTGCAAGGACGCGCTGAAGCGCAAGATGCCGGGCCGCCTCATCGGCGTGTCCGTGGACTCGCGCGGCAAGCCGGGCTTCCGCCTCTCGCTCCAGACCCGCGAGCAACACATCCGCCGCGACAAAGCCACGTCGAACATCTGCACCGCCCAGGTGCTGCTCGCCGTGATGGCCTCCATGTATGCCGTCTATCACGGCCCGGAAGGCCTGAAGCACATCGCCAGCGAGGTGCATGCACGCACCTCCACCCTCGTCGCGTCGCTCCGGGCTGCGGGCGTGAAGGTGCTGAATGACAGCTTCTTCGACACCATCGTGGTCGAGGTGGCCGATGCCGCCGCCATCCTGAAGGACGCCGCGGACAAGGGCTACAATCTCCGCCCGATGGGACCGTACGTCGGCGTCGCCTTCGACGAAACCACCACCTGCGACGATGTCGCCGCAATCGCCGGTATCTTCGGCGCGGCCGTGGTGCAGGGCGAGGGCCCGGGCTGGGATCCATCGCTGACCCGCACATCGGATTTCCTCACGCAAAAGGTCTTCAACAGCTACCACTCCGAGACCGAGATGCTGCGCTACCTGAAGCGCCTCGAGTCAAAGGACCTCGCGCTGAATGAGTCCATGATCCCGCTGGGCTCGTGCACCATGAAGCTGAATGCCACCTCCGAAATGATGCCGCTGAGCTGGCCGGAGGTTTCCACGCTGCACCCCTTCGTCCCCGCCGACCAGAGCGAGGGCTATCGCGAGATGCTCGGCCTGCTGGAAGACTGGCTCGCGGAGATCACCGGCTTCGCCGCCGTTTCCCTCCAGCCGAATGCCGGCTCGCAGGGTGAATACGCCGGCCTGCTCGCCATCCGTCGCTACCACCTCTCGCGTGGTGATGAACACCGCAATGTCTGTCTCATCCCCGTCTCTGCCCACGGCACGAACCCCGCCTCGGCCGTGATGGTCGGCATGAAGGTCGTCGGCGTGAAGTGCGACGAAAAGGGCAACATCGACGTGCCGGACCTGAAGGCCCGCATCGAGGAGCATCAGGAGAATCTCTCCTGCCTCATGGTCACCTACCCGTCCACGCACGGCGTCTTCGAGGAAACCATCGTCGAGATCTGCGATGCCATCCACGCGGCAGGCGGTCAGGTTTACATGGACGGTGCGAACATGAATGCGCAGGTGGGCCTCACCAGCCCCGGCCGCATCGGCGCGGACGTCTGCCACCTGAATCTCCACAAGACCTTCTGCATCCCGCACGGCGGAGGTGGCCCAGGCGTCGGCCCCATCGGCGTCGCCCCGCAGCTCGTCCCCTTCCTGCCGGGACATGCCGAGCTGGCCTCCGGCGAGGGTGCCGTCTGCTCCGCTCCATGGGGCAGTGCTTCCATCAATACCATCTCGTGGATGTACATCGCGATGATGGGTGCGAAAGGCCTGAAGGAAGCGACCCAGCTTGCCATCCTGAATGCGAACTACATCGCCAAGCGCCTCTCCGGATTCTTCCCCGTGCTCTACACCGCGCCGAATGGCCTGGTGGCCCACGAGTGCATCATCGACGTGCGCCCGCTTTCCGAGAAGAGCGGCATCACCGTTGAGGACGTGGCGAAGCGCCTCATGGACTACGGCTTCCACGCGCCGACAATGAGCTGGCCGGTTGCCGGCACGCTCATGATCGAGCCCACCGAGTCCGAGGCGAAGACCGAGCTGGACCGCTTCTGCGACGCCATGGTCTCCATCCACGGCGAGATCATGGCCGTGGCGAATGGCGAGGCGGACGCGAACGACAACGTCCTCAAGAACGCCCCGCACACCGCCGACTCCGTGGTCGCCGACGAGTGGAAGCACGCCTACTCCCGCGAGCAGGCCGCCTACCCGCTGCCCTATCTCCGCCAGCACAAGTTCTGGCCGTCCGTCGGCCGCGTGGACAATGTCCACGGTGACCGCAATCTCGTCTGCACCTGCGATAGCGTGGAAGCCTACGCCGCCGCTGCCGCCGGTCAGTAAATCCGGAATATATCCTCTGCCCGGGAGTCCTGCATAGCAACGCAGGGCTCCCGCGCCTTTTTCCCTATGCCTGACTCCGCCGCGCCCGCCTACCCGCTTGAGAAAGCGGCTGTCGCCCGGGCGCTGGTCCCCGGGCACGGGCGTGCGACGGCTCGTGCCGGGCAGCAGCGCAGGCCGGAGAGGCACGGCGATGGATTCGCCGACGTCGCCTTCTTCCCGCGGGCTTGCTCCACGCGTTCGCACGCTACCGTCAGGTGGCAGGAGCAGGACGTTGTTCCGATGCGGTCACGGGAGGCATTTCCTCTGGAGCAATGCCTCGAGCAGATCCTCACCTCGGCGACTCCCGTGCAGGGCCTATCCGATGCGGGAGAACTCGCGACGCCGGACGAACGCCGGACCATCGCATTTCTCGACTTCGACAAGCTGGGGCCTGCCGGCCTGGTGAATTACCTGAGCTTTTTCGACAGGACGGGCTTCCCGGAGATCTGGGAAGAGCATCTGCCCCTGCTCTCTCATCTGGACGAGGAAGTGAGGCGGCAGGCCCACTCCACGATGTCCCATCACGCGGACCCGGAGTTGAGGATGGCCGCCTACGAGACGCTGGCTCGTGGCGAGGTCCTGAATTTCGTCACGCTGCTCCATCGTCACGCCCGCCCCGTGGACATCGGCCCGATGCTGGAGGCGGTCAGCGCCCCGGGAGCTTTCGCGGACGATGACGAGTTGCGCTCCGCCGTCTTGCGCCTGCTCGATCTGGCAGGGGAGCAAGAGACGATCGACCCACGAATCCTCATTTGGATCTACAAGCACAGCCCCTGCCGCATGTGTCGCCGCGAGGCCGTGGATCTGATGGCGGATCGCTCGGTCCTTCCCCGGTGGATTGCTGAGGAATGCCTCGCTCTCCAGTAGGGGGAGGTGGTGTAAGATCGCGTGCGCAATCAGGGTGTGCGTGATGAATGGATTCACGCATATCGTTGTCGGTTCACTGGGTTGATCCCGACTTCCTGAGCGACAACCCGTCGCTTCTCTTGCCCATGCTTGAAATCACCGAACCTTCCTATCCGCTTGCCAAGGAAACGTTCATCCGGGCCTTGAAGACAGGGCACGGGCGGGCGCTCATCCAGGCGGAGAAGCATGGCACCGAGGGACTGCGTGAGGATATCCTGGACGCGGCGCTTTTCTCAAAGGTCTATGACTCCCAGTGCGAAGGCAAAGGAGAGGCGTGGCTGGCCAGGCTGTGTGAATCGGCGGGACTGGTGGAAACCATCATCTCCCGCGGTGATGGAGCCGGGGACGAGGACGGCGGGTTGCGCTGCGCCCTGCTGAAGGAGTTCTTCCTTCGGGGATATGAGGCGGCCTTGCCTGCGCTGCGCGAGATGTGCCGCTTCGACGAGCAGAGGAACGATCTGTTAGGCTGCGCTGAAATCGTGGAGATCGAAGGGGCGGATGGGTTCATCTTTGCGGCTGACCGGTTGGGGCAGCGACTTCTGGAGGACAAGGAATTCTGGGTGTGCTCCTGGCTGATGAGTGAACTCGACGATAGAGACGGGGAGGGAAGTGCGATGGCCATTCTCGACCGGGAAAGTCCTGCGAATCCGAACATCGCCGCCTACAGGGAAGCCGTGCTGGAAGATTTGGAGCGCCCTAAGTCTGTGCCGGACTCTACGCCGCCGCCGGTGGATGATTTGATCCGGCTCATTCTGTGCTCCTCCAAGCGAGAGCACCGGTTGTTTCGATATGGGCGAACAGCGTCTTCCGAAGACCGTCGGAAGGTGGCTGCGCTCGATTTCTCGGAGATGGGGCCGGTTCAGTTGGAGAATTATCTCTGGTTCTTCCAGCGCAACGGTCTTCCGGAATTCCGGGAGGATCATTTGCCACTGTTGCTGCATCCGGAGGACCGCGTGAAATGGCGAGCCCACCGGGTGCTTTCCCTCCATGCGGAGCCCCAGGTGAGGACGGCGGCCTACGAGGCATTGTCGCGGGGTGAGGTTGGATTTTTCGCGGAACTTCTTCGCCGCAGCGGACTGGAGGAAGACGTGGAACCGCTGCTGCGGGCGATCAATTCCCCGGCGCTCCTGGCGGACGACGATGAGATCCATGGTGTCGGGACTGCCTTGCTGGATCTGGCGAGGGAAAACGACCGCATGGCCGACCCACGAATCCCCCTCTGGATTTACGAGCACGGCCCCTGCCGCATGTGCCGCCTCGATGCCGTGAAGGTCATGATCAAGCGCTCGACCCTGCCCCGGTGGATTGCCGTGGAATGCCTATCCGACGCCTACGAGGAAACGCGCAAGGTGGCGGTGAAGTATCTCGATGTGGTGCGTGAATTCTGAACTCTAGAGCACCGGGCTCGATCATCACGTCATATCTTTTGGACGTTGCGCGGACGGCCGGATCGCCGGTCTGGCGGGCTTGCCAAGAGTGCTACGCTGCGGACGATGAAACCAATCCTACCTATCGTTGCCGGTGTTGCGATCGTTGCTGCAGGTGTCCCATTTTTCAGCGAGTCGTCGCAGGCCCAGCAGCCTGCGGGAACGCCCGCGGGGAAGGCGGTGACGAATCCGGTGGGTTCCCGTTGCGTGGTGACGCTGGATCCGAATTACCCCTCAAGTCGGCGTTCCGGCGGGGCGAGCAGCGATAACTTCGAGGTGACGGACAACAAGGTGCAGGGTGACCTCTCTTCTATCTCCAGCGAATGGATCGTTCTGAAGGAGGGGAATTATGAGAACTGGATACCGCGGGACAAGGTGCTCTCGATGCGGGTGTCGCGCTGAATTCGGGATAAGGGGTGTCGACGTGTCGTCGACGCGAGTGTCCATGGCGTTCCGCGGTTGTCTCGCAGCTCCGGATTCTGGATTGGAGACGATGATTTCGGGGTTGGCAGCGATTGGGGGCGGCCGGTGAGACGGCTTGTGTCGACGGAACGTCGACCCTCCCCATCGCTGTCGCGGCGTGGTGGGATTTTTTCCCTCGCTACGGGCTGTGCTCGGGCCGCTACTTGCGCGCATGTCTCCATCCCCGATCGACTGGGCAAGCTGGCGCGCGGAAATCCACGCGACGCTGATGTTCATCGTGCGGGACGGGGAGATCCTGCTCATCGAAAAGAAGCGCGGCATCGGCGCGGGGAAGATCAATGGCCCCGGCGGCAAGATCGATCCCGGCGAGACCCCGCTGGAGTGCGCCATCCGCGAGACGCAGGAGGAGCTGGGCATCACCGCGCTGCGTCCGGTGAAAATGGGCGAGCTCCACTTCGCCATGGGCACCATCCCGGACATCCTGTGCCACGTCTTCCTCGCCTATGGTTTCGAGGGCCGGCCGGTGGAGACGGTGGAGGCAAAGCCGCTGTGGTGCCGGTTGGCTGACATCCCCTACGAGCGCATGTGGAAGGACGACATCCACTGGCTACCGCAGATGCTCGACGGGCGGAAATTCCACGGGCGCTTCATCTTCGATGGTGAGGAGGACATCGTGTGGCAGGACATCGAATGGGACGTCCACTGGCCTGCTTGAGCAGGGCGACAGCACACCAACGTAGTCGTGGTGGTGACACTACGGAAGCGACCTGAGAAGTGCGCTTCACCTTGGGCCGAGGGTGTGGTCGTCTCCGGCCTCACTTCCCGCGTTCTCACGAACGCAGCTACGGAAGGCGGGTTCGGGCCGTGTCTTTGTGGCGTGACCGCTGACCCTTCATCGCCCCCAAAAAGCAGGCGGCACCGGCCTTGGAAGACCGTGTGCCGCCTTATCCGGGGGAAAATCCGTTTCGTTTCTTGGCTCAGCGCTCTTCCCGGAGCCACTGCTCGTGGCCCCAGAGTCCCCATACGACGCAGGCCAGCCCCATGGTCAGCAGGCCCATGGGCACGATGGAAAAAATGGTGGTCCACGCCTCGCCGAGCGACATCCGCATGTCGGACGTCATCAACTGCTTCTCCGCGATGACCCAGAGACGGCCCAGCAGCAACATCAGCGCGCCGCTGGCAATCAGCGAGCCACCCCAGGAGCGGTAGCGGTTCGCCAGGCGCACGGCTGCCACTCCGACGAAGCCGAGGCCGATCACGCCAAGGGCATCCAAGAGGAATCCGCCTTTGATCAGGAATTCAAGCAACAGGTCCATGGATCGGGGTGGTGCGCGGGCTCGGTGCTTGGACGGGGGCGGGGGACTTCGCGGTTTCGAAAAGCCCCGCATGCATCGCCATGCCGGTGCCAAAGACCAGCCAGCCCACATTCATCGAAAACAGTCGCACCGCGTGCCACAGGACGATCGCGTCCGGGTCGGCGCCCATCATGCCCATCGCACCCATCGGCAGGATGATGCCCGCCTGATAGAGCGGCGTGACGACGGAGTAGCCGAAGGCCAGCATCAGGGCCCCGCCAAGAATCAGCCGCGGCGTCCACCCGTGGGTCCCGCGCGTCATCCGCCATGCCGTAAGCAGCAGGAAGGCCCCCATCACGATGAGGAAGACCGGCCGCAGGGCAGGGGTGCTGGCAAGCAGCGGGATAGGGGGAGCGACGATCATGCGGTGAAAACAAAGCATGAGCGTAAGTCATTGGGCAAGAGGGTATTAAATAGGCATGCCAGACTTCAAACACTGCCGGATGGATAAGGCCATCCGACCAACCGGGTGTGCTGATACTAAGCGGAGATTAGAAAGATCACCGCGGGCCCGCATGCCCGCAGGCATCAGGGCGCTCGAAAATGGCCCACATATGGGTTGGAATTTCGGCAAAAGGGGCCTTTCGGCTTACCAAATTGCCAAGGGAGAGGGGGGTGTAAATAAATTTATCGCGTAGGTTTTTTTCGCGAAGCCTCCGTCGGATGCCCTCTTTCGGATCTAACAGACGCCTTTTCGGGCATGGCGGAGGTGATTTCCGGGCCGGGCTTCCGGGCATGACCCGCGGGAGGATTTTTTCCGCTGTCATCGGGGGCTGGCTATGGTTTCTTCCCGCCGCGATGCCCGTTCCCACGCTTCCCGATGCCACCGGCCACTTTGGCAAATTTGGCGGCATGTTCGTGCCCGAGACCCTGATGGCTCCGCTCCAGGAGTTGTCCGTGGCCTACGACGCCGCCCGCCAGGACCCGGAATTCCAGCGCGAGCTCGATGACCTGCTGACGAACTACGTCGGCCGCCCGACGCCGCTATACTTTGCCGAGCGATGGACGGAGAAGCTGGGCGGCGCGAAGATCTACCTGAAGCGCGAGGACCTGCTGCACACCGGCGCGCACAAGATCAACAACGCCATCGGCCAGATCCTTCTCGCAAAGCGCCTCGGCAAGAAGCGCATCATCGCGGAGACCGGCGCCGGCCAGCACGGCGTGGCCACCGCCACGGTGTGCGCCCGCTTTGGCATGGAGTGCGTCGTTTACATGGGCGCCGTGGACATGGAGCGGCAGGCGCTGAATGTCGCCCGCATGAAGCTCATGGGTGCCGAGGTTCGTGCCGTCACGGCCGGTCAGGCCACGCTGAAGGAAGCGGTGAATGAAGCGATGCGCGACTGGGTCGCCACCGTGGATCACACCCACTACATCCTCGGCTCCGCTCTCGGCTCGCATCCCTTCCCCATGATGGTCCGCGATTTCCACCGCGTCATCGGCCTGGAGGCCCGCCAACAGATCTTGGAGAAGGAAGGTCGCCTGCCGGACCTGCTCGTCGCCTGCGTCGGCGGCGGGTCAAATGCCATCGGCCTCTTCCATCCCTTCCTGCAGGACGATGATGTCCGCATGGTTGGCGTGGAAGCCGGTGGCCTGGGCATCCTCCCAGAGAAGCACGCGGCCCGCTTCCAAGGTGGAAAGCTCGGTGTTTTGCAGGGCACGAAGACTTGGCTGCTCGCGAATGACGACGGCCAGATCGAGCTCACGCATTCCGTCTCTGCCGGTCTCGACTACGCGGCCGTGGGGCCGGAGCACGCCTTCCTGCAGGATATCGGTCGGGTGGAGTACACCTACGCCACGGACGACGAAGCGCTCGCCGCCTTCAAGGAACTGGCCCACACCGAGGGTATCCTGCCCGCGCTGGAGAGTTCCCACGCCATGGCCTACGTCTCGAAGATCGCAGGCAGCCTGCCGAAGACCGCCATCCTCGTCGCGAACCTCTCGGGCCGCGGCGACAAGGACGTGGAGCAAGCCGCGAAGTATCTGCTAGGCGGCGTTTGACCAGACGAAGCAGGGGAGTGGAGTCGGATGACCAGCGTCCGGCTCCTTGCTCCTCTCGCCCGGTCACGTCATTTCTTGTGCAGCGCCGCTAGATCCGTGTCTTCCTGCGCCGTCTGGCGGAGTGACTCGTCCATGGCGAAGGCGCGCTCAAGGTGCGACTCCGCCTGCTTGCAATCGCCAAGCACGGCGAGGTAGCAGGCGATATTGTAGTGGAAGAGCGGGTCCTCGATCAGCGTCGCTGGCCCGCGCAGGAGCCAGTCTCGCGCGGCGAGCGTGTCGCCGGTCTCGTGCAGGCAATACGCGGCATGGATGAAGAAGCGCGCTTCCTTCGGCTCCTTCAGGCATAGCAACCGGCCGGTATCCGCCGCAGCATTCCAGCGGTGCGCTTCCATTTCGGCGATGAGGCGCAGTTCCAGCGCGTGCCGACGCATCCGGTCCCTCGCGGAGAGCGAGGCGAGTTCCGACAAGGCTTCCTCGGGTAGACCCAGTTCCAGCCAGCCCAGTGCGGACCTCATGATTTGGAGGTCATCCATTGCCGGAAACCTAACTTCCGGCTTCCGGCAAGGCAACCTCGCATTTCAAACGTCACAATCCAGAATCTTAGCGTCCGGAACGGACCCGGACCGGCTGCAGCTCGGGGGCGGGGGCTTGCGAAAATTTCGCTGCACCTTCACCCACCCGCTTCAGCAGGGCGATGAGGTAGGCATTGAGGAAGTATTCCTTCAGCAGCAGCTCGCGGGTTTCACCCTTGGCGTTCTTGCGGACGACTTTCATGATCTTTTTTGCGTTTGATCCACGGAGGATTCCATCGATCAGAGCGAAGCTGCACCGGGGATTTGTCCCCGCATCTGAAAAGTTCGGCATCCGCGCGCTTTCGCTTTCCGCCGGGCCACGCTTTACTCTCCGGCGTGTCGCAGATTTCGCAGGAAACCAAGGAGCAGATCCTAGCAGCCACGGACATCGTGGCGCTGATCGAGTCCTACATTCCCGTGAAGCGCGCCGGAGCGACTTACAAAGCGCTCTGTCCTTTCCACAACGAGAAGACGCCTTCCTTCAACATCAATCCCGTCCGCCAGTCGTTCCATTGCTTCGGCTGCAAGAAGGGCGGCGACGCCATCACCTTCGTCCGGGAAATCGAAAACCTCACTTACCCGGACGCGATCAAGAAGCTCGCGGCACGCGTGGGCATCACGGTGCAGGAGGAGGTCAGCAGTCCGGAGGAGGACCGGGCACGGCGCCAGCGCGGCCGTCTGCTCGACCTGCATCGGGAGACGTGTGAATTCCTCCACCAGATGCTTTTCACCGAGGAGGCCACCCACGCGCGGGAGTATCTGAAGTCGCGCGGCTTCGGGAAGGAGATGGCGGTGCGCTGGCAGATCGGCTGGATGCCGGAGAACCCGGAGGTCTTCCTCAAGTGGGCTCGCACGAAGAACTACAAGCGCGGCGAGTGGATCGAGGCCGGTATCTTCGGCCAGAGCGAGCGGGGCGGTGTCTTCGTGCGCTTCCGCGACCGGCTGATGTTTCCGATCCGCAATGAACACGCGGACGTGATCGCCTTCTCCGGCAGACAACTCCGGCATGACCCGAATAGCGGGAAATACATCAACTCTCCCGAGACTCCCGTCTTCAAGAAATCGAATGTCCTCTTCGCCCTGGAGCGCGCGCGGAAGGCGATCCTGAAGGAGGGGTCGGTTCTCCTGTGCGAAGGGCAGATCGATGCGATCGCCTGCCACGAGCAAGGCATCACCCAGGCCATCGCGCCGCTTGGCACCGCCTTCACCCCGCATCACGCGAAGCTGCTGCGCCGCTATGCAAAGCGCGCTCTGCTGTGCTTTGATGCGGACAAGGCGGGCTTCACCGCGGCGGACCGGGCCTACCGGGAGCTGGCGGCGGAAAATATATCTGTCCGCGTGGTCCGCATGCCTGCGGGGGAGGATCCGGATTCCTTCATGCAGAAGCATGGCGCGGATGCCTTCCGGGAGCTGTTGGCGGAGGCCGCGGATTTCTTCGACTTCAAGATCGACCAAGCCACCGCCGCCGGCCAACTCCACGACCTGCAAGACCGGCTGGCATTCGAGAAGGAATGCATATCCTTGCTCTCGATGATGCCGGACGCGGTGGTTCGCGAGGGCATCATCCAGCATGTGGGGACGCGCCTGCGGGCCGGCACCATCGAGCTCCAGAACGCCGTCAACCGCGCCGCCCGGGCTTCGAAGGCCAAGCCGCGGAATGCCGATCGGGATGCGCCCGCCGAGCCGGAAGTGCCGGTGGTCCAAGGCATGCCCATCGATCCCACGGTCGCCTACCTCTGCGGCATCGCCCTGCACTCGGCCGTCGGCCAGGAGTGGCTGGCGGAGCAATACGAGACCCTGCACGAGGCCGCCGAATTCATCGAGGGGATCTCCTTGCTGGAGGAAATTCTCTCTGCGCGCCCCGACCCCACTTCCCATGTCGCGGTGAATGGCTTCATCTCCGGCCTGACAGAGCCACAGCGGCTCGCCCTGACCAGCAATCCCGAATTTCACAACGATCCGCCCGAAGACGTCCTGCCTGCCACCGAGACTGCCCTGTCGGAAGTTTGCTCGAATGCGCTGCTGCGACGCGACGCCTCGCTCCAGGCCCGGATGAGCCGCCCCGGCATTTCGATGGGCGAGCTGAGCCGTCTGCTCAACGAGACGAAATTGGTCGCGGAACTGCTCAAGGGTGTCAAACAGCGGTTCGTTTTCACCGAACGCTTTGCTCCGAATCGCAAACCTCCTCCCAAGCAATTTCCGCGCAAAAGTCACTGATCCTCAGTGGTCGAAAACAATCCTTGACGGTCCCGGGAAGGCCCCGAATATTCCCGCCCGCTTCGGACCCAGGTCTGTTTGCGCTATAATGGGAGACTTTTGTCCTGAACCTCCCTCCATTCCATCTTTCCATGTCCACCAAGAAAGCTGCTTCCGCTGCCAAACCGAAGGCCACCACGCCGACGTCAAAAGCGAAACCCGCGCCTGCCAAAAAGCCTGCTGCTGCTCCGGCGAAAGCCAAGAAGCCGGCCGAGCCCGCGAAGGCGGCGAAGAAGCCGGAAGCAAAGCCCGTGGCCAAGAAGCCCGCCCCGAAGGCAGCCGCCGCTGCTCCTGCCAAGCCTGCTCCGAAGGCAGCTCCGGCGAAGGCCGCCCCTGCCAAGGCAGAGAAGGCACCGGTGAAGGCGGAGAAGCCCAAGGCTGCCGCCGAAGCGCCGAAGAAGGCCGATACCAAGAAGGGCGACTCGAAGGCCGCCGAGACGAAGAAGGGCGTGGATGCTGCCGCCGCAGCCGCACCGGCCCCGGCACGCGCCGACTCCGAGAAGCCGCGCATCGATACCCCGGAGATTCAGGAAAAGATCCGCGAACTCATCAAGCTCGCCAAGGAGCAGGAGTACCTGACCTACGACGACATCAACGAGATCCTGCCGAACGACCTGGTCGAGCCGGCGGACGTCGAGGCGATCATGGAGCGACTCCGGAACATGGAGTTCGACATCATCGACGCCTCCGAGGTGGATCGCTTCAAGGACAAGAAGCGCGACGCCGACGACGACCTCGAGGATGACAGCAAGGACCAGAAGCTCGACATCCTCGACGACCCGGTCCGCATGTATCTCAAGCAGATGGGCCAGGTCCCGCTGCTGACCCGCGAGCAGGAAGTCGAGATTTCCAAGCGCATCGAAGACGCCGAGATCGAGGTGGCGAAGCAGCTTCACCTCTTCGGCTTCGTTTCCGAGTGCTACCTTGAGCTCGCCGACAAGCTGCTGAAGGGCAAGGAGCGCTTCGACCGCGTGATCCTCGACAAGAAGATCGAGAGCCGCGAGCGCTACATGAAGATCCTCCCGAAGCAGTGCGAGCAGCTCAAGCAGCTCCACGAGGAGAACGAGGATCTCTTCCGCCAGATGTCCGCCAAGAACCCGCGCGGCAAGAAGAAGCTGGAGGAGCAGTTCGAGAAGAACCTGCAGACCCTTCACCGCCTCTACACCCGCTTCTACTTCAAGCAGAAGGTCGTGGAGGACTTCTGCGAGCAGGTCGAGGACTACCAGCAGAAGTTCTGGAAGTACGGCCGCAAGGTGCAGGCGGATCCCGAGGACAAGGAATTCGTCACCAAGCTCCGCGAGATCCAGCAGCGCTGCTGGCACGAGATCGAGCAATTCGACGAGACCAACAAGCGCCTCCGCCACTGGCTGAAGGAAGCGCTCAAGGCGAAGACCGAGATGGTCGAGGCCAACCTGCGCCTCGTGATCTCCATCGCGAAGAAGTACACCAACCGCGGCCTCTCCTTCCTCGACCTCATCCAGGAAGGCAACATGGGCCTGATGAAGGCGGTCGAGAAATTCGAATACCGCCGCGGCTACAAGTTCTCCACCTACGCCACGTGGTGGATCCGCCAGGCCATCACCCGCTCGATCGCCGACCAGGCCCGCACCATCCGTATCCCGGTGCACATGATCGAGACGATCAACAAGCTGATGCGCGTGCAGAAGCAGCTCGTGCAGGAATACGGTCGCGAGCCCTCCCCGGAAGAAATCGCCGAGGAAATCCACCTGCCCGTCGAGCGTGTCCGCGCCGTGCTCAAGATGGCCCAGCAGCCGATCTCGCTGCAGGCACCTGTCGGCGACTCGGACGACACCTCCTTCGGTGACTTCATCGAGGACAAGACCGCCGACAACCCGATGGAGGAGGCCGGCTTCTCCATGCTGAAGGACAAGATCAAGGACGTGCTCGACACCCTCACCGAGCGCGAGCGCGAGGTGCTGGAGCAGCGCTTCGGCCTCAAGGACGGCTACAGCCGCACGCTTGAGGAAGTGGGCCGCCAGTTCCAGGTCACCCGCGAGCGTATCCGCCAGATCGAGGCCAAGGCCCTCCGCAAGATGCGCCACCCCACCCGTATCCGGAAGCTCGAGGGATTCATCGAGCTCCCGGGAGCGTAACGACGTCTTCCAAGAAAAGGCCGGCTTCCTCACGAAGCCGGCCTTTTTCTTTGCGACACGCGGATGGGGTGTATCCCGCGACTGGCGGAGCAACTATCCGCGCGATGTGGCGTGGCCCCGGCTACTTCGCCAGCAGCGGCTTCACCGTTTCGTCGCTGCCCTTCCAGCGGTCGACGACGCCCTTTTGCTCGATCTGGAGGGAGTCGTCCGGGAGAAGGACGATGTTCTTGTGGGCCAGTTTCTGGAAATCGAGGCAGTACTGCTTCTCTCCGCGGATGAGCATGACATTGAGGCTGCCGAAGTCATTGCGCCCACCGGCGGCGTCGATGGCCTGGATGACGGTCATGCCCTTGCGGTAGGGCGCGGCTCCGGCCTTGCGAACCTGGCCGCCGATGCTGACCTGGGATATTTCGGCCGACTTGTCGGGACCAGCGAGCACCTCAGCTTGGATGCGCGGCTTGGTGTAGATCTGTTCGGCGCGATAGGCCGCCTCGATCGCGCGGGCGAGTTGCTCGGCATTCAATCCGCGGGCGGTGACGGGGGCGTCCAGCAGGGGCATCGAGATGGTGCCGGATTCTCCGACTCGATACTCGCCGTTCACCTTCTGCTGCTCCTCGGCACTCAGGCCAAGCAAGCTGATCTTCAGGGTATCTCCGGGCTCCAGTCCGGCGATGAGTGGGGAAATGGACATGAGTGCCGTCAGGAAGAGGATTGCTTTCATCGGAATTAGCTTTGTGAAACAAAGTGAGAGCGTGCAAGCCAATCTTTCCGCCTCGTCATCCGCCGGATGATGGAAAGATTCATGTCACAATCCGGAGTCCTGCTGGCAATGCCTCATGAAAGCCATGCAAGCCCTCGCCCTATCCCCACCCGAACCGATGGACCGGCAACGCTTCACCGATCTCGTCCGACAGCATCACCTCACGCTCCTGTCCTATGCCCGCGCCTTGGCCGGTGCGGAAGGCACGGCGCGGGAGCTGGTGCAGGACGCCTTCGTCGCGGCGTGGCAGAATGTCGGCAAATTCGAAGTCACCCGGGACTTCGCCGCGTGGATGCGCGGCATCGTCCGGAACAAGTGGCGCGAACACTGCCGCCTCCATTCGCGCGAGGTGCCCTTCGACGAAGAGGCAATGTCGCATCTGGAGGAAACCCTGGCCCCCCACTCCTCCGGGGATGCCGCTCTCTTCGCCCGGCTCGCCGAGTGCCGGGACAAGCTGCCGGAGCCGATGGCCGAGGCGCTGCGCGTGACCTACGATGAAGGTCGTACCAGCGACGAAGCCGCCTCGCTCCTTTCCCTGAATGCCGCCGCCCTGCGCAAGCGCCTGGAGCGCGCCCGGGATGCTCTGCGGCTGTGTCTGTCGAAAAATCTCTGAACCTTTTCCCTTTCCCTTTTCCAATGAATCCTTCTGAAGATCCGAATGACCGTCTTCTCGACTCGCTGCTGCGGGAGCAAGCGCGAGGCAAGGCGGACGACGAACTCCTGCAAGCCATCGATGCCCGGCTGGATGCCGGGAAAGCGCTCGCCCACCGGCGGAAGCGCGGCCCGCGGGCCGTGCTGTGGTCCACGGCGGCGGCCGCCGCGGTGATGGTCTCTGCAGGCGTGATGACCTGGCAACATGGTCGCACGAAGGAGGCTCCGCTTGCAGCCCTGGAAAAGTCCGCTGCTCCGCGTGTGAACATGCGTGATCCGGCCGTGGATGCTCAGGTCAGGCTCTCCCGGGACGCGGGTGCGCAAGACGATCACATTCTGAGAGAGAGTCCCGCGCAGCTCCAGTTGCCCGCGGCTCCAGCCGCAAGTCCCATGGATCATGGGCTTCCGCCAGCAGACATCGCCAGTGTGGATGGCGAATGGCTCGGCCAAGGCGGCGGAGTAGGCGGAGGTCGGGGCACGGGGATTGGCCACGGCTCTGGCTTGGCAATGGGTCCGGGCAAGGCGCGGTCGATGAACGGGAGTCCGACGTCATTTGGTCGACTCCAGCCACAAGAGGAGCGTCTGTTAGAGCGGAGGCCGCAGCAGGTGCCGGATGCCGGGCTCTCGGAGGAAAACTACGGGCGCCTCGTGGACCAGCCGTGGAAGTCGCCATGGCAGGAAGCGCTTTCCACCTTCTCCATCGATGTCGATACGGCGTCATACATGAATGTGCGGCGGATGATTCAGGCCGGTGGCTCGGTCCCGGCGGACTCGGTGCGGATCGAGGAACTGGTGAACTACTTCGACTACCGCTACGAAGGCCCGAAGAACGACAGTCCCTTCGCGGTGCATGGCATGCTGGCGACTTGCCCGTGGAAGCCTCAGCACCTGCTCGCCCGCGTGGCGATCAAGGGCCGCGAGATCGAGGCAAAGGCGCGCCCGGCATCGAACCTCGTCTTCCTCATCGATGTGTCCGGCTCGATGCAGGATCCGGCGAAGCTGCCGCTGCTGAAGCGCTCGATGCGTGTTTTGCTCGACCAACTCGATGAGCGGGACCGCCTCGGGATCGTCGTCTATGCCGGCAGCGAGGGCGTGGTCCTTGATCCGACTCGGCTGGATGAACAGGGCCTCTCCACCGCGATCCGGTCGATCGAGAAGCTCGAAGCCGGTGGTTCGACGAATGGCGGCGCGGGTATCAAGCGGGCCTATGAGATGGCCGCGCGGAATCTCGTGCCCGGCGGAGTGAACCGCGTGATCCTCGCGACCGATGGCGACTTCAATGTTGGCACCACGGGGCAGGGGGATCTGGTGACGCTCGTGAAAGAAGGCGCGGCGAAGGGCGTGAGCCTGAGCGTCGTGGGCTTCGGCACGGGCAACTTCAACGACGCGATGCTGGAGGCGATCACCAACGAGGGGAATGGCAACTACTTCTACATCGACGGCGACGGCGAGGCTGAGCGCGTCTTCTTGCAAAAGCTGACCGGCACGCTGGTGACCATCGCGAAGGACGTGAAGATCCAGGTGGAATTCAATCCCGCGAAGGTGAAGGCCTACCGGCTCATCGGCTATGCGAATCGCATCCTGCGCCACGAGGACTTCAATAACGACAAGGTGGATGCCGGGGACATCGGTGCGGGTCACACCGTCACCGCATTCTATGAAATCGTGCCTCCGGGAGTGGACATGCCGAATACCGGGAATGTGGACGGCCTGCGTTATCAGAAGCCCGTCGAAAAGGAAACGGTGGCGAGCGATGACTGGCTCACGCTGAAGCTGCGCTACAAGCACCCCGAAGGTGATGTGAGCCAATTGATCGAGTCGCCGCTGACGGGCGAGCCGCAGGCATGGGAGCAGGCGGGCCATGATTTCCGCTTCGCCTCCGCGGTCGCCTTGTTCGGGATGAAGCTGCGGCAGATGCCGGAGCTGGCCGATATGCCGTGGCAAAAGGTGGTGGAGATCGCGCGGCCGGCGCTGGCCGATGATGCGAAGGAGCAGCGGTCGGAATTCATCTCGATGGTGGCGCGTCACGGCCGCTTTCCGTTGCCGCCGCTGCCGGTGGTGGAGGAGCAGGCGGATGCCTTGGAAGGCGTCAGCTACCTCAGGGATGAGTCCACGATGTGGTACGTGCAGTTCGGCCTGCAGTCGGGTGGCAAGTGGGCGCCGCGATTCGTGGGAGTCGCTTCTGACAAGAGCACGAAGCTGCAGAATCGTGTGGGCGCGGATGCCATGCTTTCCCCGGGTGACGAGTTCTTCAAGGACGGAGCGTTTGCCGGGCGCTTCAAGTTCCTCGGTGTCGAGGAGCGCGAGGTGACGAGCGAGCGGACCGGGCTGACCCAGCGAGTGATGTTCGCCCGATACGAAGACCTGAAGCCGAACAAAAAGGGCGCGAGGTATGAGTCCCAGGCAGGGCTTCCCGATGTCGAGCTGGAGGCGAAGGCCTACTATGACCGTAGTGCAGTCCTGAAATCCGGAGGGCAGGAAATCCTGGTGGAGGAAGACACGAAATTCACTCTGCCAGGTGATACCTCGGGAAAGGAATACTTCCTCCAAGGCGTCACTCCGGAGAAGATCGTGATCCAAACCAAGTCTCCGAGTGGTGAGACGACCACGCGGGAGATCCGGAAGGCGAGCGGGGAGTGACTGGAGGCAGGCTTTGAAGCGGGGCTGGAATTACGATGTATGTCGTAGTTCCAGTCCTGAGGCGTGTCGACGTTCCGTCGACACGTGTGGACCGTAGGTCCGTACTCCTCATGGTGCTCCGCTTTTGATGGAGCGAAGCATTCTGCGGGGTTGCAGAAGTAGCGGATTTGCCAGGTGCTTCGGCGGGCCAGTGGCCCGCGCTCCCAGGGGGCTTCTTGCTACATTCCGGCTTGGCAGAGCTTCTCGCGGCGGTCTTTCACGAGCTTCACGACCAGCGAGGTCCAGCCGGTCTGGTGGGATGCCCCGAGGCCTTCACCGGTTTCGGCGTGGAAGTATTCGTGGAAGAGCAGCAGGTGCTGCCAATGCGGCACGTCGCGATAGCGGTTCGCACCGCCGAAGCACGGGCGCGCGCCATCGTCACCGGGGCAGAAGAGCGAGATGAGCCGGTCGCAAAGGTCGATCGCCACCTCGCGCAGCGTCTTCTCCACGCCGGAGCCGGTGGGATACTCGATCTTGAAGCTGTCGCCGTAGAAGTGGTGGTAGCGCTCGAGTGCCTCGATGATCAGGAAGTTCGTGGGGAACCAGATCGGGCCGCGCCAGTTCGAGTTCCCGCCGAACATGCCGGAGTCGGATTCCCCCGGCGTGTAGGTCACCTCGTTGCGCTCGCCGCCGTGCTCGAAGACGAAGGGCTCCTTGCCGTGCGCCTTGCTCAGCGAACGGATGCCGTATTTCGAAAGGAATTCCTCCGGGTCCAGCATGCGGCGCAGCGTCTTGCGGAGTTGCACCTCGGACGGGATGGCCAGCAGGCACAGCGCGGATTTCTTGCTGTCGGAAGAGCGGCGGACGCTGATGTATTTCAGGATGTCCGGTCGGCTGGAGAGGAACCAGTCCATGCGGCTGCGGAAGCCCTTCAGCTTCTCGATCTTCGTCTGTTTCAGCACTGTGACAGCGCACATCGGCAGCAGGCCCACAAGCGAGCGGATGCGCAGCGGCAGCGGTTCGTCGCGGTTCACGATGAGCTGGTCGTAGTAGAAGCCGTCGCGCTCGTCCCAAAGGCCGCTGCCTCCGAGTGAATTGATCGCGTCGGTAATATTCACGAAGTGCTCGAAGAACTTCGAGGCGATGTCCTCATACGCGGGCTTCTCTTCCGCGAGCTCCAGCGCCATGGCGAGCATGAGCAGGCAATACGAAGCCATCCAAGCCGTGCCGTCCGCCTGATGCAGCTTCCCGCCATCGGGCAGCGCGTGCGAGCGGTCGAAGACCCCGATATTGTCCAGCCCGAGGAAGCCGCCGCCGAAGACGTGCCGCCCCTCCATGTCCTTGCGGTTCACCCACCAGGTGAAATTCATCAGCAGCTTCTGGAAGCAGCGCTCCAGGAAGAGCAGGTCGCGGTCGCCCTTCGGATCCGCGATCTTGTAGACGCGCCACACGGCCCAGGCGTGGACCGGCGGATTCACGTCGGAGAAATTCCACTCGTAGGCCGGGAGCTGGCCATTCGGGTGCATGTACCACTCCCGTAGTAGCAGCAGGAGCTGCTCCTTCGCGAAGTGCGGATCCACCGCGGCGAAGGGGATCATGTGGAAGGCCGAGTCCCACGCGGCGAACCACGGGTACTCCCACTTGTCCGGCATCGAGAGCACGTCGCGGGCGAAGAAGTGGGACCAGTCGTGATTCCGCCCATCGAGCCGCGCCGCCGGTGGCGCAGGGCCGTCCTTGTCGCCCTTCAGCCAGTCCTCGATGACGTAGTGGTAGAATTGCTTCGTCCACAGCAGGCCTGCGTAGCCCTGGCGGCAGATGAGATATTCATCGTGCGAGAGCCCCTTCGGGATGACCTGATGGTAGAATTCATCGCACTCCGCGACACGGGCGGCGAAGGTTTCGTCAAAGCCGTCGAGGCCGCCGATGCCATTGTCGTTCTTCACCGTGTGAAGGCGGCAGCGGATCGTGATGCTCTGCCCGGGTGGCACGTTGAAGACGAAGTGCGCCGCCGCTTTCGTCCCTGCGGGATTGTGCGCGACTGCATTCTTGTCGCCATGGATGAGGAGCTTGTGGAAGGCGTCCTTCACCCGCGGGGCAGGGGAGCCGTAGCCATAGACGGAGCTGTAGTCCGTCTCATTCTCGGTGAAGAGCCAGCTCGCCTCGCTGGCGCAGTCGGGCGAGTCCGCGTGGAAGAAATACTCGCCGAGCGATTCATGCGACACGTGGATGCGGCCGTCCTTCAGCTCGAGTGAAGGCTTCTTCAGCGGCGTCTCGCGCTCGCTGCCCCATTTCCAGATGTTGCGGAACCACAGCGTGGGCAGCACGTGGATCGGTGCGGCATCCGGCCCGTGGTTCGTCACGGTGATGCGCCAGAGCAGGTCCTCCGGCGAGCGCTTCGCGACTTCCTGGACGATATCGAAATATCGGCCGTCATTGAAGATCCCCAGATCCGCCAGTTCCAGCTCCGGGCCTTCGCGGCCGAGCTGGGCATTCCGCTCGCGGATCTCGGAGTAGGGGAATTTCGCCTGCGGATACTTGTAGAGGACCTTCGTGTAGGAGTGGGTGGGCGTGGACTCCAGGTAGTAGTAGCACTCCTTCACGTCCTCGCCGTGGTTCCCCTCGTTCCCGCCGAGGCCGAAGAGGCGCTCTTTCAGGATGGTGTCCTTGCCATTCCACAGCGCGGGGGCGAAGCACAGGCGTCCCTGGCGGTCGCACCAGCCATTCAGCCCGTCCTCGCCCCACCGGTAGGCACGGCGGCGTGCGTGGTCATGGGGAAACTCGCCCCAACTGTGTCCGTGCTCCGAGTAATCCTCTCGCACGGTGCCCCACTGGCGCTCGCTGAGGTAGGGGCCCCAGCGCTTCCAGTTCTTTGCACGGCCTTCGTCTTCCTGGAGACGTTCGTGTTCACGGGTCACGGGGGGAGGCTAGAGCACGAACCGTGCATCGCGCTAGGAAGAGTGTGCCGGGTCTTTAGATCCAAATGAGAAACAACGGATTGCGGCGGCTGAAAAATTCGTTAGGCCGGTGGTTGATGAGCACGACCACCATGCCTTTTCCCCCCTCCATCGTCCCCATCGCCGAGGCAAAGGTCCTCCATGCCTTCGGCGATACCGCGTCCTTCCAGCTCACTGGAGAGGAAACCGGGGGCCGCTACACCATGTTCGTGAATGTCACCGCACCGGGCGGTGGCCCGCCGCCTCACCGGCACGATCACGAGGACGAGTGGTTCTACGTCGTCGAGGGCCGGGCCGAGTTTTTCAAGGATGGAGAGTGGACGGAGGTCCCACCGGGCACGGCGGTTTTCATGCCGCGCGGATCCGTCCACACCTTTCGGAATGCCGGGGAGACTCCGCTGAAGCAGATCATCCACACCGCGCCATCGGGCTTCGAGACCTTCTTCGCGCGCGTCGCGGATGAGTTCAATCGTGAGGATGGCCCGGACATGGACCGCGTCATCGCGATCAGCACCGAGCACGGCATCCACTACGTGTGAGCCGGCCTCACGACGGAGCGGTGGCTGCATCCGGACCGGAGGTCCCCGTGGCTTTCCCGCGTGCCTCGCGCTGGACCTGATGGACGATCTTTTCGGTGAAGAGTCCCATGGGCGCATCCGCGCCTGTTTTCAGGATGGCCCAGTCGTAGAGATCCGAGACCGGGGCCTCCACGCGGTCGCCCTTGCGCTTTCCATCGAGATCGACGGGCTCATTGGCCAGGGTGCCGTGGATGAAGTCTGGCTCCAGGCCCGTGACTTCGATCCAGATCATCTCGGAGCTTTCCTCGCCGCGCAGGCCGGATTTCACGATGTAGGTGTCCTCGGGATCGCGCTTGGCCCATTCCTCGCGGAAGGTCCCAAAGCTGCGGCGGGCTTCCTCCACGGCAGCCTTCATCCGCGGATCATCGTCCGGCACGGTGATGACCGGGGAATGCACCGGCGTTGCGAAGTCCTCCAGCGGGTCCGTCGAGCCGAGGCTCTTCGCCACCTCGTCATTCCAGACATTGATCTGGCCGGTCTCCGGGCGGAGGATCGCGAGCGTGTCTTCATCGGCCAATTCCCGGATGAGGCGGAAGATGTAGGGGTAGTAAACGTCCGTCGGCAGGTCGCCGAGGAAGCCATTCATCAGATCCACGGAGATCCAGGCGGTGTGATCCTCGAGTGCCTTCCGCAGGCGAAGCTCGCCCATTTTCGGGGCCGGGCTTTCGTCAAAGTAGGGGCGGGGGTGATTGTGCACCATCCACATGCCCTGCGGGCTCTTGATGATGAAGATTGGATTGTCGCCGACGGCGAAAAGATCGTCCTCGCCCAACTTCCGCTGCTCGTCCCAAGCATCGCGCAGATACTCCAGCAGGATCTTGTCATCCAGCGGCTTCGGGGAGCGGCGGAGCAGCACGATGGAAGTCAGCGGCTTGTTTTCCTCATCCGCGTCGTCATCGTTGCTCTCCTGCTCCCGGGCCTGGTTCAGCGCCATGGCGCGGCGCTCGTCTTTGTCATCGGAGTCGTCCCATGATGCCTCGCCGCGCAGCAGATCCCCGAATTTGTTCCACCGTCCGATGATGGAGAACACCATGACTGCAATGCCGATGGCGCGTCCCCAGTTGAAACCGAGCGCCCAGAGTGCCCAACCGAACCACGCGGCACCGCAGGCATAGGTGAGCATGGCCACGATGATGCCTGCCTTCATCCGCATCCTCAGCAGGACGGCCTGCGCAAGAAACAGCACGGTCACCACAGGACCGAAGGTGGGAGACATCTGGAAGGATATCCAGATGCCCAACGCAACTCCCAGGAATGCGAAATTCGAGTCCTGCTTCGCTTCATCCGCCAAGGTTCGCATATGTCGGGAGAAGAGCGGATCGCCGTGGGCTTGGCGAGCGGGAAGGGGCGGGAACTACTCCTCGATCCGCACGAAGTAGCGATCACCGCGGCCGCTGATGTCGATGATCGCCTTGTAAATCCCGCTGGCGGACATGCCAGCCATGACGGTCGTCACGCTTCCGAGGTCGTCGCGAAAGCCGTCTTCCAGCGAATCGGTGCCGCGGACTTTCCAATTGCTGATGCCGAAGCGATTCGCTTGGCCGGAGAAGTCGATGTAGAGTTTGTCCCCGATGCGGCTGTAGCCGGTGATCACGGGACCGCCGACCGGAATGTCTCCCGGACTGACCACCACATCTTGGCTGAAATCCATCGTCTCCGCGAAGTGCAGTTCGTAGAGATCCGACGCGGGCGTCGCCGGCGTGGTGTAGAAGTGGTTTCCACGCAGGGCCGACGCCTTCGCGATCATGATCAGGCTGGCAAACGGGCTCTTGCCGCCGATGGTACTGTCGGTCGGAGTCTGCAAGATTTGACCGACCCGGAATCTCCTGGAGATGGCTGACTGATCCGTGTGGTCGATGATATTTGCCAAATCCATCGGGAATGCTTTCACACCATCCCGGGTGGTGTCTTGGACCTGCCCCTTCAGCAGGTCCACCTGGAAGTCCGCCCCGTTGGTGGGATTGGTCCGCATCGGTTTCACGCGGACACTGAAGATGTCCGTGAATTTCATCCCCACCCAGTTGCCGGTCCAATTGCGAGCAATCTCGAAGTCGTATCGGGACGCCTGCGGACGGCCCGATGCAAGTGACAAGCCATCGGTCTGAAAGCCAGCGCGGAAATCAGGGTAGTTGAAGTATCCACGGGAGATCGTCTCGGTTCCGAAAAGGTTGCCGGTGCGAGGGTCGCGGTTGGTGAAATCACTGTCCCGGCTCCAGTCGAAGAAGGAGCGATACGTCAAGCCTCCGGCCGTCTCTTGCCCCCAGGTCCAGTTCGTCTCCACCCATGGGTAGAAAGTCCGGCTCTCGCCGGGCTGGAGGGTGATGTTTCCACCCGGTTGCCCGGTCGACCTCTGCTCGCTCAGGCTCAGGGTGAAGGTCTTGCGGGCGGTAGGGTCGGACTCGCCTTGGATCTGGAAGCGGGCGAGCCCGTGGAATTTGTCCTCCGCGAAATCGTCCCGTAGGTGGGCGTCGTTCTTCTTGAAAGCGAAGCCGATCGGCGGATCCCAGATCTTGATCCGCGACCGCGTCATGGTGAGCGGCGTGTTGTAGGGATTGTAGAGGGTGACGATGGGATCGTAAACCAGATGGGGCACCGCGTAGTTGGTGTTACCCCGAGGAACGCCGTGAGAGTTGTAGAAATTCACCCTGTCGGAGATGTGGCTGTAGTGGCTCACCACGGAAAACATGATCTCCACCCGCGAGATCACGGGGTGGCGCGTCTGGGCAATCGCAGGCGTGGAGAGGCCGCAGAGAAGTGCCAGCCAGGACGCGAGGCGCCAATGGGTAGGGAGGTGCATGGGTTGATGAGAATAGAATGTCAGAATGTCATCCGCGTCAATTCCGCTCGGGTGAGCCATCGACTCATCTTCGTCCGGGAATGGAGGCGTTTCCGTCCGAGCAGGCCGGTGAGCTTTCGCCTTGAGGGAGGCTCAGGGCATGGTGGAGGATCGCCACCGATGAACCGCATCGACCGCCTGACGGGAATGATCCTGCTGCTCCAAGGGCAGCGGGTGATCACGGCGGAGCAGATCGCGGGGCACTTCGAGATCAGCGTGCGGACCGTTTACCGGGATCTCTCGGCGTTGGGCGAAGCGGGCGTGCCGATCATCGCGGAGGCGGGTGTCGGCTACAGCCTGGTGCGTGGGTATCACATGCCGCCGGTGATGTTCACGGAGGACGAGGCCGCCGCGCTTTTCATGAGCGGGGAGGTGACGGAGCAGATCGCGGATGACTCGCTGAAGCACGCGCTGCGCTCCGCCTTGCTGAAGGTCCGCTCCGTGCTCCCGCAGGAAAAGCGGGACTATCTCCACCGCCTGAAGGATGCCGTGGGCGTGTGGTTCCGCAGGCCGGATGACAGCGCGAAGCGCGAGTCGCTGATGCCGATCCAGGATGCGATCGTGCGCCGCCTGTGCCTCGCCATCCTCTACAATACGGCGAACCGCGGCACGCTCACCGACCGGATCGTGGAGCCGGTGGGGCTGATCTTCTACTCCCGCCAGTGGCACCTCATCGCATGGTGCCGTGTGCGGCGGGATTTCCGTGACTTCCGGCTCGACCGCGTCGCCCGCTGGGAAGTGCTCGGCGAGTGCTTCGAGGGCCACGCGGGATTCTCGGTGAAGGATTTCCTGCGCGATTCCATCGAGTGCCATGAACTCACGCCCGCCACCGTGCTCGTGGATCAGGAGGTGCTGGAGCGCTTCCGCCTCGAGATGCCATGCACGCCGGTCTCCAGCGACCTGCAGGCGGATGGCCGAGTGAAGCTGGAGGTGCTGAGCTTCTCGGTCCCGTGGATGGCCGAGTGGCTGCTGGGCTTTGGCAGGCGTGTCGAGGCCGTGCATCCGCCCGAACTCCGCGAGAGGATGGGGGCGGTGGCCAGGGAACTCGCTGGGATGTATGCGGAAGAGACGGTAGGCGTGTGAAGCGGCTAGGCCTCATACAGCTCCAGTGGCAGCCCGTCCGGATCGGCGAAGAAAGTGAAGCGCTTGCCGGTCAGCTCATCCACGCGAACCGCCTCCACGGTCACTCCTTTCTCCTCTAACAGCCTCACCGCTTCCGCCACATCCGCGACCGTGAATGCCAGATGCCGCAGGCCGCACGCCTCCGGGTAGCTCGGGCGAGCCGGTGGATCGGAAAAGGAAAAGAGCTCGATCTGCGTGCCGTCCGGCAGCTCCAGGTCCAGCTTCCACGAGTCCCGCGCCTCGCGATACCTCTCCGCGATGATCTTCAGCCCGAGCACTCCGGTGTAGAATGCCTTCGACCGCGGATAGTCCGAAGCGATGATCGCGGCGTGATGGAGGCGGAGGAGATTCATGGCTTCAGGAGTTCTTGCAGTTCTTCCCTCATGGCCTTGGCGACCTCGTATTCATACCCGCTGATGGAGGGCGCTTCGGCCGAGATATCCATCAGCCTGTCCTGCTGGGTCCAGCGCCGCTCGGCGGCATGGTAGAACCACGTTGCCACGGCGAGCAGAAGCATGCCGCTCATGTAGGCCGGGACGAGCATGCGGGTCATTATGATCCGGCGAAGCGAGTGCTGCTGCTTTCCAAACAAGGCGCGCGCCCCGGCGATCACCCAGGCAAGCAGGAGCGTGCCAAGCATCACCCCGGCGGCGATCATGATGGTCTTTTCTTCCGCTCCGCCTTGAAATGCGACGCCGAAGACCGGAATGGACAGCGCCCCGAGGATCACGCCGATGCACTCGATCCATCGAGGTCGCGTGCGGAATCCCAGCATCTCTGCCCGTTTTCCCACACGCCAGCGGGCAATGATGACGGGCATCATGATCATGAGCCAACCTGCCGCGGCGAATTGGCCGGATGGCACGATGAAATCGCTGGCCATGATGCTCCAATCCCGGCCTCCCCACGGACTCAGGCGATAGATGAATTGGTAATAAAAGAACGGCAGGATGACGCCGCCGCCGATGATCCATGCCCAATCCCGCGGGCCTGGCAGTCTGCCGAGGCTCAGTGCCATAGCACGCACCATCGCACTACCCCGCAGTCGATAGACGGCGGCAGCGAAGGCCATGAGGCCGATGATCGACCACGGCGCCGGCGTGAAAACGCGGGAGAGAAACTCGTGCTCCGCCTCTCGTGCGGGCTTCAGATCTTCATCCGTGATCACGGGGGCGCGTGCCGTGTGCTTGTTCGCCGCGGGAATGGTCAAGCCTGCGAAGATCCCTCCGCGACGCCTGATTTCAGAATCGATCTCTACGCTATCCCTTCTGTCTTTTTCGTCTTTCATCCACTTGGTGACCGCTCCCCAGCGTTCGGCCTCGGCATTCATGTCGAGACGTTTTGCGCAGTCTTCAAGTCCCCGGGCGGTAGATCCAATGATCGCCTTCAGGATCAAGGGATCGATGATGAAAGCCCCATCGGTCTGCGACCAGGCGGAGAGGCAGCTTTCCCATTTCGCCGCGAGTTCCCGGAAGCTCTCAGCATCGCCCGCGGTGGCCCAAATCGCGCACTGGGCATTCACTGCATCCGCCAGGCTCCGCAGGCGGAGGGTGTCGGTTTCTAGCCCGGCCAGATAGGCTAGAGGCAGCGTCTGGCTCACGAAGTCGGTCCGCTTTGGCAACAGGGGGATCCGCTGCCGGAGCAAGCTGGCCTGATAGGAGTCGAATCGCGGCTTGGTCCCCGCTTCCTTGATCAGTGCGATCACCTCATCCAGCTTTGCCTCATCGAGGACGGTGTAGGTCGGCGGGATGTCATCTTTTTTCTCCTTGGCGGTCCGCGGGTTCATGCGGACCGACTCCTTGGCCTGCTGTGCCGCTTCCATCAGGATGAACCACGCATTGTCAGGATCGAGCTTGCGAGCTGTTTCCAGGAAGTCCGGCGGCAACTTCTTGTGATCGCTTTGGAAGAGAATCGTATATTCCGCATAATAGGCCGGGTTGAAAGGGTCGGAGTTCCACAGGGCCTTTATCCGTTCGGACTTCCGGGGCCGGGAAGTGTCGCCCATCAGCAGCAAGCGCTGCTCCGGGGTGAGATCGCGGAGCAGTCGCTCTTCCCAGTTGGTTCCTCCGCTGGGCCCGCTCGCCGAGCTGAGCGGGCCGCCGAAGTAGTCGGAGACCTGCTGGATCGAGTCATAGGCCCGCCCGGCGAAATTGAAAGCCAGGACCGAAATCACGGCGGTGGCGGAATAAAGCGCGATCCTCCACGCCGACCATCGCTTGGGCTTCCCGGCCTTTTCCATGCGAGCTGCCGCCTCATCCAGCGCTGCCTCCTTTGTTCCCGCATTCCGGCCAATTAGCTCCTGCAATTCATTCCGGGCAATGATCTCGTGCTCCGCATTGTCCCCCAGCGGGGACGTGGCGGCGGCGATGAAGCGCTGGGCGGGATCGGTCATCGGCAGCCTTTTAGTGGATCACCGGCTCCGGGCAAGACGCCTCTCAGGGTTTCGCTTCCAATATCTCCAGAAGCTCCTTCTTCTCGATTTGCTCGATCTCGTGGAGATAGCGGTTCATCGCGGGAATGCCCGGCTCGATCTTCGTGAGAACGTTCCGCTTCGTCCAGTGTCGCTCCCTCGCGTGATTGATTGGAACAAGGAGTGCAAAGGCTAGCAGTCCCGTGGCGTAGGCGGGGGAAATCCCGCGTGCCCAGGTGTGATAGTGCACGGCTGCCGTGCGGGGGCATGCTGCCAACCCAAAGGTGAGATAGATCAGGACCACTCCGGGAAAGACGCTCACGAATGCCCATCCGGCCACCGTGAGCGGTTCGATGTTGGTGAATCCTGCCACCATGGCGGCCAATGCCATGATCGAAGTCGTCGCCAGCATTATGGCAGGCGGCTTGCCCCATGCCATGCGGCCGAGAAGGAAACCCATCCGTTTTGCTACCAGCAGCGCTGGGAGCGTGATGATCGCGGCGGCCAGCGCGGCGTGGCGGAGCAGGATGGGAAGGACTGCGTCCTCCGTCGCAAGGGGGAGGACCGGAGGAATCATCCACTCGGCGATGAGGTGCACGAGGACAGGCAGTGCCACGCCTGCCATCAGGATGCGGAGGTAGTCCGATGAATCTAGTACTTTCACCAGTGACGCGGACAGTCTGCGGACTTGCTGGCCGCGTGAGAATCTGGTGGAAGCCGAGAGTATCAAGACCACCAGCATGGCGATTGCCCCGAGGGCGGACGCGATTCTTTGCAAGGCGGACTGCTCAGCCATGATAGAGGGCAGGATGTCGCTCCGCTCAAGAATGGGCGCATTTTCCACCCGCACCTTTTCATAAAGGATTCCCCCGGCAGCCTGTTGGAGCTTACCCCACTCGTTCTCCATTTCGGCTTCTCGATAGCCTCGGGCTCGTTCCCGCTCCACGATGGCCCTGTCAATGCGGGTATAGCGGTCAGCCAGTGATTCGATGCCCAAGTTTCGGGCGGCTCTTGCGAGATGCTGGGCGGAGCTGAGGGAAACGTCAAAGCCTCGATCATTGATCGATCTCCGGGCGAAAATTTCCCACACCTCAGCGAGCGTCCGGAAACCATCCTGGTCGCCTTTCGCAGCCAATTCCTCCGCCCGGGCGGAAATGGATCGTGAAAGGTATATGCCAAGGACACTCCAGCTTGGAGTCCTCATCTGGAGATAGGCATGGGTTAGCTTCCGCCCGAGGACATCGTCACCCGCTGGGAGGACTTTCAGGCGGCGGAGCAGGAGTTCTTCCGCATGAGAGTCCATACCAGGGATGCGGGACGCTTCTTCAAGCAATCGGATAACCTCGGCATGGGCCGTGACGTCGCGAACTCCGAATCGCGGGCTGTTCGGATGCGCCTTTAGCGTTCTGTAAGGCAGTCGAAAGGATTCGACGGATCCGTCCGCCGCGAAACTGGCGGCGAGATAGCGATACCACGAATTTTCGGGGTCCAAGCGGTCGGCGGTATCAAGAAAGTCGTCGGGAGCGCTGGAATACGGGTATGTGGAGCGCACAAATGCAGCGAATAGGACGGGGTCGTCGGGAGAGCTTTTCCACAGTCGCTCCATCGCCTCGGTGCGTGTCGGTTGCGAGAGATCGCCGAAAAGCAGAAGGCGCTCGTCCCGTGACAGGGGGCCAAATAAATCGGCGACCTGCTGGTCAACATCCGGTCTGAAGGCGGGGCCGGGAAGGGCCAGCGCCATCGGGTCGCTCATTGAAAGGAGGTCATAGGAAGCGATGCGCAGCCGCACGTAGTCCCTCGTAAGGGGAATGGCGGCGATCACCACCGCTACCAGCGCGGCGATATAAAGGACCGCCTTCCACCGTTGTTTTGGCCGGGCTTTCTCCAGATTCGCTGTCGCTTTATCGAGGTGGGCTCGGGTCGCCGCTTCAGGAACATTTTCCAGGACCGCCCGCAGTTCCTGCTCCGCCATCATCTGGAGCTCCGCATTGTCCCCCAGCGGGGACGTGGCGGCGGCGATGAAGCGGTCTTCGAGGGTGGTCACGCGCTGGCTGTTAGCAGTTTTTCCACGCTCCTGCAAAGGCTAGCGAGTCGCCGCCTTGCCACCCCCGGCCGGGCCGTCCAGATTCCTCCGCGCCCGATGTCCGATTCCTTCGTCCACCTCCACCTGCACACTGAATTCTCCCTCCTCGACGGCCTGGCCCGCACCAAGGAAGTCGCCGCGAAGGCCAAGGAATACGGGATGCCGGCGGTGGCCATGACCGACCATGGCAACCTCTTCGGCGCCATCGAGTTCTTCCAATCCTGCAAGAAGGCGGGCGTGAAGCCGATCTTCGGCTGCGAGATCTACCTCGCCCCGCAAAACCTGGAGGACAAGAAGGATATCCCGGGCCGCAAGCGCGCCTGCCACATGACGCTGCTGGCGGAGACGAACGAGGGCTGGACGAATCTCCAGAAGCTCGTTTCCCGCGGACACCTGGAAGGCCTCTACCATGGGAAGCCGCGCGTGGACAGGAAGGCGCTGCGGGAATTCGCCAAGGGCATCATCTGCCTCACCGGCTGTATCTCCGGCCCGGTCAATGAGTGGCTGCTGCTCGGCGACGAGGCGAAGGCCCGTGAAACGATGGCCGAGCTGGTGGACATCTACGGGAAGGAGAATGTCTACGTCGAGATCCACGACCACGGCCTGGAGCCGCAGCGGAAGATCACGCCGGGCCTGCTGAAGCTGGCCGCGGAATTCGGTCTCAAGCCGGTGGCCGCGAATGACGTCCACTTCGTGAACCGCAGCGACCACGAGGCGCACGACGTGATGATCTGTATCGGCACCGGCCGCCTGATCATCGACGAGAACCGCATGCGCTACACTCCGGAGGTGTATTTCAAGTCCGCGGAGGAGATGCGCACGCTTTTCGCAGAGATTCCCGGCGCGTGCGATGCCACGCTGGAGATCGCCGAGCGGTGCAACGTGGAGATCAAGCTGGACTCCACGAGTTCGGAAAAATACCCGCAGTTCGATTCTCCCGATGGCTCTCCGCGCGAGGAATACCTGATGCGCTGGTGCCAGGAGGGCCTGCTGAAGCGCTACACGCCGGAGCGCGCCGCGAGCCCGGAGGTGCAGGAACGCCTGAAGTACGAGGTGAACATCATCAACCAGCTCGGCTTCGCATCCTACTTCCTCATCACCGCCGACTTCATCCAGTGGGCGCGCGACCAGGATATCCCCGTGGGACCGGGCCGTGGCTCGGCGGCCGGTTCGCTGGTCGCCTATGCGATGGGCATCACGAATATCTGCCCGCTCGACTTCGGCCTGCTCTTCGAGCGCTTCCTGAATCCCGAGCGTGTCAGCCCGCCCGACGTCGATATCGACTTCTGCCAGAGCCGCCGCCCGGAGGTCATCGAGTATGTCCGCCAGAAGTACGGCGAACGTAGTGTTTCCCACATCATCACCTACGGCACCCTGGGTGCGAAGAGCGTGCTGCGCGACGTGGCGCGCGTGATGGGCGTGAGCTACGGCGATGCGGACCGCCTTGCGAAGATGATCGAGGCAAAGCCCGGCGTCACGCTGAAGGGCGAGTTCGACAGCAAGCCGGAGCTGAAGGAGATGGTGGAGAATTCCTCCACCTACCAGGAACTCTGGCAGTATGCGCTGAAGCTGGAGGGTCTGACGCGGAACGTGGGCATCCACGCGGCAGGCGTGGTGATCGGTGACCGCGAGCTGGACGAGCACGTCCCGCTGACCCGCGGAAACGAAGGGGAAGTGGTGACCCAGTACGACATGGGTGCCATCACCGAGGTGGGCCTGCTGAAGATGGACTTCCTCGGCCTGAAGAACCTCACCGTCATCCAGGACGCCGTGGAGCACATCCGGCGGCACACGCCGCACTTCGAGATCGACAGGGTGCCGCTCGATAACCAGCCGACCTTCGACATCCTGAATCGCGGCGAGACGATGGGCGTGTTCCAGCTCGAGTCCGGCGGCATGGTCGAGACCTGCCGGAAGTACCAGATCGAGAAGATCGACGACATCATTGACCTTCTCGCGCTCTACCGGCCGGGCGCGATGCAGTTCATCGACGTGATGATCGAGGTGAAGAAGGGGCGGAAGAAAGCCTTCTACGAGCACCCGCTGCTGGAGCAGGTCTGCGGAAACACCTACGGGGTGATGATCTACCAGGAGCAGGTGCAGAATGCCGCGAAGGTGCTGGCCGGCTACACGCTCGGCGGTGCCGACCTTCTCCGTCGCGCGATGGGCAAGAAGGACCCGAAGAAGATGGCCGAGGAGCGCTCGAAATTCGTCGAGGGCGCGGGCCGCGTGAACGGCATCAATGAGAAGCTGGCGAACGCGATCTTCGAGAAGATCGAGATGTTCGCGGGCTACGGCTTCAACAAGTCCCACTCCGCCTGCTACGGCCACATCTCCTACTGGACCGCCTACCTGAAGGCGAATTTCCCGGTCGAATTCATGTCCGGCCTGCTCTCGAACGAAATCAACAACACCGACAAGATCGGTGTTTTCGTCGCGGAGTGTCACCGCATGGGCATCGAGATCCTGCCGCCGGACCTGAACAAGTCGAAGCTGCGCTTTGCCCCCGAGCAGCTCGCTTCCGGGGCCTTCGCCATCCGCTACGGCCTCGCGGCGATCAAGAACGTGGGCGAGGGCGCGATGGCCACGGCGATCGCGGACCGCGAGAAGAACGGTGCCTTCTCGACCATCGAGGACTTCGCCAACCGCCTCGACTCGAAGGCGGTGAACAAGCGCATCCTGGAAAACCTCATCAAGGCGGGGGCCTTCGACTGGACGAATGAGACGCGTGCCGGGATGACCTCGCGCCTGGAGCAGATCGTGGCCAGTGCCTCGTCCGCTCAAAAGGACCGTGCCTCCGGGCAGGTGTCGCTCTTCGACGCCATGGACTTCGGCAGCGCTCCCGCGCCAAGTACGATGAATGCCGTAGCCGTGGAGGAGTGGAGCAAGGACGACCGCCTCGCCCACGAGAAGGAATTGCTCGGCTTCTACGTCACCGGCCACCCGCTCGACAAATTCCGCGGCGTGCTCGACTCGGACAAGTACATGAAGCTCGGCCTGCTGGATGAGATCGAGGTGAGCAATCCCCGCGACCGTTTCCCTTTCGCAGGGATGATCCGCACGCTGGAGAGCAAGGTCACGAAGAGCGGCAAGCCCTTCGGCGTCATGGTCGTGGAGGACTTCACCGGCTCCGCCGAGGTGGTCATGTGGGGCGAGTCCTTCGTCCCCGCGCGCGATGCCGGCGTGCTCGCGCCGGGGAAGGTGATCCGCTTCAAGGCGCAGATCCAGGTTGATGACCGCACCGACTCCCGCCGCCTCACCGGCTCGGAGATCAACGAGCTGAAGCCCCGCGGTAGCTCCGCCAGCAAGGGTGCGGTGGAACTCACCCTCTGGACCGCCCGCCACTCGGAGCAGGACCTGAAGGAGATCCGCACCGCGCTCGCCGCCTCTCCCGGGAAGATCCCGGTTTTCCTCCACTTCCAGAACAGCGCCGGCCGCCGCGCCACCGTCGAGCTGGGCGAGGACTTCCGCGTGAAGCGCACCGACGTCCTCGACCGCGCGCTCGGCCGCTGGATGGATTGATCCGGCGGGCGAAATGTCGAAGGCCGGATCGCTCCCACGATCCGGCCTCCTTTCATGCCGCCCTCCTTTTGTCGGGCACTCGAATTCGCCTGCTGGCCGATCTGCAGGCCCGTGTCGTCCGCGGTCAGCCGGTTCTTTGTGAGGTCGGCGGCATAGTGGACTGCATCCGCGAGGGGAACATTCCGCAGCCGGAGTTCGCTCACCACGGCATTGCCATCGGTCGCCGGGCCGATCCTGACGGCGGGTGCTTTTTCACCGCCCAGCTCCTTTGACCGGAGATTCAGGAAATCGACCACCTCGCTGAGCTTTGCGTTTTCGAAGTTCACCACCGGGATGATGATGGACGATGCCGCCGAGAGCGCCTTGCCGGTCGGAGCTGCGGGTTCGCCCGCCGCATGATTCACTTCGTCCTTTGGTGTGAAAGCGACGCCGGAGTTCTCGACGAGGATCGCGGTGCCGGTCTGCTTCGAGATCTCGACGAGGATCTGGCCCAGCAGTTCGTCCTTCATGTCGAGCGTGAGCTTGCCCGGCTTCCACTTGCTCTGGCTGCTCGCCCGGATGGTCAGCGTCACGCCTTTCTTCGCGGCGTCCTTTTCGGTCGTGTCGAGTTCGATGCTTCGCACTCGCAGCACGTCGAGCGCTTCCTCGAGCGAGGTGTCCTTGAGTGAAAAGGCGGGCACGCGCATCGTATCAAGCTTCTTCACCACCGCGGCCAGGGTGGGTGTATAGCGCTGTCCTTCCCGTGGCTTCGGCGAGGCCACCGCAGCCTCCGCTGCTGCGATCGCCTCCGCATTCGCGTCCTTTGCCCGGGTGGTGCCAAAGAGGGCAATGGTCGCCACGAGCAGACAGCCGGTCGCCTGCCATGCCGGGTGACTGCGGCGGTAGCGCGAGATGTCGGCGATCCGCGAACGCAGGCCGGAGGCATTCCCGAAAACACCGAGGAAGCCGAGGCGAAGACCGGTGGTGGCGGGCAGATCCTGCATCTTCAGCAAGGCATGGCCGTAGTCCGCGCGGCGGTCCTGGGTCTCCAGGGCGAGCACCCGGGCATCGCACGCCGCCTCGCGGTCCTGGCGCACCCGGGCAAAGGCGAACCAGATCACCGGATTGAACCAATGCAGCGCCTGCAGGGTGAAGAGCAGCCAGTTCTGCGCGAGGTCGTGCCGCTTGATGTGGCTGAATTCATGCAGGAGGATCAGCCGCGATTCCGTGGCAGTGAATGTCTTCGGATACTCCGCCGGCAGCAGCAGCACCGGACGCAACAGCCCGGATACCGCAGGGCTCTCGACCTTGTGCGATAGCCACACGAGCGGCGTCTTCGTGAGACCGGCGTCCTTCCGCGCCTGCTCGATCTCCACCAGCAGCTCGGCATCGGGTGAGGTCGCATCGGCACGGATCTCCCGCAGTTTCCTGCGATAGCCGGTGATGCCTGCTGCCATCGCGATCACCACTCCGGCGAGCCAGAGGCTAGGGAGAATGGCTGCTTTCATCGGGGCGGGCGCGGGTAATCCGGCGAGGCTTCCTTCGGCTACGGCATTCATAGTAGCGGCGGTTTCGATGGCGGTAGTTGGGGTGAATTCCACCGTTGCTTCACGTGCCGGTAGCAGGTGGACCGGGAGCTCCGGAACGAAGGGCAACACCATCACCAGCAGCAACGGCAGCCACAGCGCATGCCGCCAGTTGGCAGGCAACCAGGGGCGGAGCATCATCTGAATCGTGAGGATCACGAGGGCAACCAGCGATCCGCGGACGGTCGTCGAGACCACCCATTCAAACACAGTCTCTAACAGGTTCATGATAATTCGGGGTCAGGTTTTGGTTTCTGTCGATTGATCGAGGATCCGTTTGAGCTCCCGGACCTCGTCCGGCGTGAGCCGGGCATTCTTCGCGAAGTGGACGAGCAGCGGTTTCGCCGCTCCTTGGAAAATTCGTTCGAGGAAGGACTCGCTCTCCGCCCGCACGCAGTCCTCGCGCTGCACGGCGGGGGTGTAGAGCTTCGGCGATCCCGCCTCATCGAGCGCGCCTTTTTCGACCAGTCGGGTCAACAGCGTCCGCACCGTGTTCTCAGCCCAAGAGGTCTTCTTGCGCAGGGTCTTTGCGATCTCGGAGGCAGTGCGCGGCGAGGCGTCCCACAGCACTTCCATCACTGCCCATTCGGATTCGGAAATCTTCGGTGCGTCCATGTTTGTGTCTATTCACCACAAATGTAGTGGATCTGTCCACTACATTTGTGGTGAATTTGGAGAGAGATGTGACGCGAGCGTGGTGGAACTGCCGCATGAGGCATGTGGATCTTCCGTCCGCACCGTATCGATGGAATGTCGACACCCCTCATTACGAAAAAAGGCCGCCTGTTTCCAGGCGGCCTTTTCGAGTGATTGTCGCAGCGCTTCTCAGCCCCCCGTCGCCTTGAGCGAGACGAGGTATTCGATCAGCGAGGTGAAGTCTTCCACGGTGAGTCCCGCGGCGAGGCCGGGTGGCATCATCGAGGTGGGCATGTGGGTTTCCTCGGTCACGTCGGCGCGCTTGATCTTGCTGACCTGGCCGGCGATGTCGCGGACTTCCACGATGCCGTCCGCTTCCGCGGTGATGAAGCCCATCTTGGCTGTGCCGTCCTTCATCTTGATCATCGAGGTCTGGAAGCCCTGCGCCACCACCTTGTTCGGCTCGAGGATCGAGTCGATGAGGTAGTCACGGGTGAATTTTGCCCCGGCAGCACCGAGGTAGGGGCCCTTTTGCTCGGCCTTCGGATCGATGGCGTGGCAGGCGATGCAGCCCTGCGAGGTGTAGAGGCGCGCGCCCGTGGCGACGTCGCCCTTGCCGGTCATCGCAGCCTTCGCCACTTCGGGGATGGGCAGCTCGGCCACCTTCTTGCCGCCGGATCCAGCCGCGGCTACGGCTTCCTTCGCCGCCTTCGCGGCATTGATCAGCTCGGAGTTGTCCCACTTCATGCCCTGCTCGATCTGCTTGTCAAAGCCGGCCAGCTTGAGATCCGCGATCGCTTGGAAGAAGCCCACCTCGCGCGGGATCTTGTCCACCTCGTCCTGGATCCGCTTCTTCGCGTCGGCCTTCGCCAGCGGGCTGTTCAGCACGGTCAGCATGGACTTCCACGCGATGCGGCTGGCTGCATTCCCTTGCTTCGCGGCGATCTCGCGGAGCGAGCCGATCTGGTTGCCGCGGTCCGGTGCATTCACGAAGTCGCTAATGTGCTGGGCGGCCTCGGCAGGTGCGTCCTTCTCCTGGCTCCACGTCGCGAGCACCGCGAGGCGATGCGGCATGGAGGAATCCTCGCCGCCTTTCCCGAGTGCCTTGTAGGCCTCCACGCGCTGGGCAAAGGGGCGCTTCGGCTCCTTCGCCGCGGCCACCAGCAGCATGAGCTGGGTGGCATTCAGCTCCTTCGCATTCAGTGCGGCGATCACCGGGTCCACGCCTGCGAGCTTCAGCTCGGCGACGGGCAGGCGGTTCTTGCCGAGGATGTCGAGCAGCGCGTTCTGGCGATCCGGTGCGATCATGCCGAAGCCCTTTTCAATGGCTGGCTTGATCTTCGCGGTGCCTTCCCACTCGGCGGTCTCGTAGTAGGGGCCGCGGTCATCCGGGCGGGTGTTCCACCAGCTCTTGAGGTCCCATTCCTTCTCCTTGAAGTAGAGGCGGGAAAGCGAGGACAGCACATCGTAGCGCAGTTCCAGATCGGCGGACTTGCCGAAGAGCCCGAGCAAGCCGTTCACCACGTCCATCGAGTGGACCTTCTGGAGTGCCTGCAGCGCCAGCTTGCGGGTGGCGGTGTCTTCCACGGCCTTCAGGCCGGCGGGGACATTGTTGAGAGAGGCGAGAACCTGCACGGCGGTGTGCTGGAGGCGCGGCGAGACACCCTCGTCACGCCAGTCGGCGGAGGCGGCAAAGATCGCCGGAGCGGCATCCTTCGCCTTCAGCTTCTCCAGTCCGATCAGGGCCTGGAGCGCCACGCGCGGGTTCTTGTCCTTCAGCGCGTCCACGTAGAGCTTCACCGGCACGTCGGCGAGTTCGCTGCTGCGGTCGGCCATCGCTCGCAGCGCCTGCTCGCGCATCGTTTCGTCCGCGGCCAGCTCCGCCAGATACTTGGTACTATCTTTTCCGTAGAGTTGCTTGAAGGTCCACACCGCCGCGGTGCGTGCGCTCACCGGGAGCTTCGCGTCCTTCGCCACGGCGAAGATGCCTTCGGCGAATTCCGGCTTCTTGCCGCGCTTGATAATCTCGCGCTGTGCCTCCAGGCGCTGCACCGCGCTCGGGCTGCCCACGAGCTTCAGCAGGTCGCCGTCGCTCGCCTTCGTCACGTCCTGATACTTCGCCGCGGGGATGCCCGGGTAGGTGACCTGGAAGACGAGGCCCACCTTCTGGTCCGGCGTGAAATCGAAGCCACCGTTCCGCCAGTCGGCCATGTAGAGCTTCGAGTTCCCATCCACGTCGATGTCGGTCGCGCGCGGCAATTTCTCGAAGGTCTTTTGCTCGATGGTGAAGCTCGCGCCTTCCTTCTTCCACGGGTGGTAGTGGACATTGCCCGTCGTCCAGTCGGTGGAGAAAAGCGCGTCGGTGAATTCCGCGGGGAAGCCCGGCTCGCTCAGCCACAGGGCACCCGTGCCGGAGCCGCCGCCGTAGTCCGCCAGCGGCTTGATCGCCTCGTCGGCGAAGTTCTGGTAGAGGCGCGGGTAGCCGTGGTCGCCGAGGGCGGTGTAGTGGTGGAAGCGCGTGTTCCAGCCCTTGCCGTCGTTCGTATTGTCGCGGCTGAAAAGATCCAGCTCGGGGGAAATCGCGGTGTCGCAGATATTCCGCACCATCAGCGCGTAGGGCTCGATCTGCGAGCCATCCGGCCGCACGCGGAGGACGCCGCCGCCGTGCAGCGTGTAGCTGGAGCCATCCGTGCCCTTCGCCGGGAAGGTGCCGAAGTCACCCACCGAGATGTAGAGCCAGCCATCGATGCCCATGCGCACGCCATTCGTCGTATGGTCAGCGCCGCGCGGGTGCTCGATGCCGCCGCCGAGACCGGTCACCAGCACCTTCTTCTCGTCCGCCACGCCGTCGCCATCCGTATCGCGGAAGCTGCTCAGGTAGGGCGGGTGGATGAGGTAGAGCGTGTCGCCGACGAAGTGGCCGCCGCGCGGGCTATTCACGTCCGGGACGAATTTCACGAACTCGTCCGCCTTGCCGTCGCCATCCGTATCGCGGCAGCGGATGATCCGGCCCATGTGCTCCTTGTGGCCCAGCGAGCCATTCTGGTCGGATGACACGTAAACATCGCCATTTGCGGCAGCGGTGATGGCTGCCGGGTAGTCGGCATTCGGCGGACCGGCGAACTCGGTCATCACGAAGCCATCGGGAAGTGCGGATACGCCACTTATGGCTACGGAAAATGCAAAAAAAGGACGGAGATGGTGCATGGACTGGGGCAATACGGACTGAATCCGGAAATTTCTCAAGTTCCCAAATGTGTTACCCCCCACATGGGGAGGGTTGTGCGGACGCGGGTTTGACGAGGAGAACGGGATTGGGCTGGGGTGTGGATTTCGGTGTCGCCATTAACCCGCCGGGCGGAAATGTGTTTCCCTCGCTCACGAAATCCCTTGCCCGCAGGGAAGCGCCCCCGCAAATCCGCCGCGTGATTCGCAAGGCCTTCCTTCCCGGTGCCGGTCTCGGCACGCGTCTGCGCCCGCTGACCGACCTGCTGCCAAAGCCGCTGGTGCCGCTTTTCCACCGCCCGCTCATCGCCTGGGCCATGGACTCGTGCCACGCCGCCGGGATCACGGACTTCGCGATCAATACCCACCACCTGCCGGAGAAGTGGGAAACGGATGCGAGCGGGGAATTCCGCGTGAAAGGCGAGGGGATGCCCGGTGGCAATGGCCTGCCTTCGAAGACGGGAAGCTGGCAGGGCCACCCGCTCCACCTCTTCCACGAGCCTGAGCTGCTCGAGACGGGCGGCGGCGTGAAGAACATCGAGGCATGGACCGCCGGGGAAAGCGTCCTCGTCCACAATGGCGACATCTTTTCATCCCTCGCGCTCGACCGGCTCATCGCCGCGCACGAGGCCTCGGGAAATCCCGTCACGCTCGCCGTGCGCTCCCATGGCGATCCGAAGCACGTCGCCATCGCCGTCCAGGGTGACCGGGTCGTCGATATCCGGCATCGGCTCGGCCGCTCGGAGAGCTCCCACATTTTCGCCGGCATCTACTGCTTCACCCCGGAGCTGCTCGGCATGATCCCGGCGGGCGAGATGATCTCGGTCATCCCCGCCTTCCTCGAGCTCGCCCGGCAAAACCGCCTCGGCGCTGCCGTGCTCGATGAGGGCCACTGGGCCGACCTCGGCGACCCCGCCGCCTATCTCGATGCGCACCGCGATCTGGCCCTCGCACCCGCGGTGCATCCCGACGCCATCATCGACCCCGCCGCCACCATCGCGCGCAGCGTCATCGGCCCGCGCGCGGAAATCGCCGCCGGAGCCGTGGTCCGCGACTCGGTCATCTGGCCCGGCGCGAAGGTCGGGGCAGGGGAAGTGGTGGACTCGCGGATCGTCACGGGTTGACCGGGTCGGTCACCTTCACCCGGAAGAATTCCCGGCCTGGCTCCGATGCCGGGACCGGCATGCGGACCCGCTCGTAGCCATCCGTGGCAGGAGTGCTGGCCTCGTCTCCCGTCCACGGCAGCCACTCGTCCAGATCGGTGCTGCGCTGGCGCTCGTAGGTGAGCCCTGTCGCGCTCGCATCGCTGCGGCGCTGGAAGGTGAAGAACAGGCCTTCCCCGGTCGATTCGATCCGGGGACGCCCGACGTGTCCCGGGTCGGAAACCGCGGCATCCGAGCCAAAGGCAAACTCGTCCCAATTGGGGATGCCATCTCCATCCCGGTCGGCCAGCGGTCCGGCGGAGTGCCCCGTCAGCCCGCTCGCCTCCATCCACGCGGTGAAGGCCGGAGGCTCCGCGATCCGCGAGGCGGGAAACCATTCAAGCCGGGGTGAGCCTCCGGAGGATACGATCAGATCTGCGATTCCGTCCCCATTCAGGTCGCCGGTGACTGCGCGGTCGCGGGACTCCATGCGCCCGGATGCCAACGGCAAGTCATCGAAGTAACCTCCGTTCGGATAAAACCGGGCGTTTCCTTGGTTCTCTCGCCAGGCCAGAACCGTGAATGCACTGATATACCCCGGATTGCGGGCGTGCAGGAAATCGAGGTCGCCGTCGCCGTCGAGATCCATGAACGGTTCGTCAGGTTTCACAAATGTCGATAGAGGAAATGCCCTGCGTTCGAATGTGACGCCGGGACGCGTGAGCAGGATTTCCTCGCTGCTGCAGAGATCCGCGTGACCGTCTCCGTCGAGATCAGGGATGATAGACAGCGTCTCAGCCGAGAGTTTCCGGATGGATGAAAACGAACCGTTACCATCGTTCTCAAACCAGTAAGAGGAAAGGCCACCAAAGAGGTTGCCGTTGAAAAGCAGGTCGAAATCTCCATCCCGGTCCAAGTCGATCAGCGGAGAGGGCCGAATAACACTATTCGGATGAACGCCCCAAACGGTTGCCATGACAGAACCGTTGAGCAACTGGATCGGATCGCCAAAGCCCGAGGCGGTTCCGCGTCTCCACAAGAGCCCCGAGTTCTCATAGCTACGTGGAATCTGGTAGACGACGTCCTTGATGCCGTCTCCGTCCCAATCGACATGTGCCACTGTCGCCAGGCCACTTGATGACTCCGACGTCAGTGGTTTGAGATGAAAGCTGCCGTCGTCGGCTTGAATCAGCCACTGGAAGCGATGCGTGCCGTTATAGGACACCGTAGCACCGACTTGATAGGTCTGTACGAGAAAGTCGGGCCGGCCGAGGCTGTAAACCACTGTGTGCCCGTGCGGCAGGGGCATGGGAATCAAATAGGATCCCGCCAGGTCCACTGTTGCTATCACCTCGATTTGGAGGTAATGCTGGGGAATCTGGTTCCCATCTTTCAGGGGGATGATGGTCCGTTCAAAATCGGTGCCACCCCCTTTCCGCTTCAGGATTTCAAGTTGGTTGATCAAGCCTGACCTATGAACGCTGGAGCTGCCGAACAATACTTCATTGGTGCCATCTGCATCCAGATCCAAGACTGAAATGATCCGCGGATCGATGGTGCTTCGCGTGATCTCCCGGGGGGCCCAATCCTCACCTCCAGCAGCATCGCCCCGATGCCACGTGATCTGCTCTGGAGGAGCTCCACTCAGCCCGGGCCGGCTGGGCATGGACAAAAGCAGGTCCGGGACAAGATCTCCGTTCAAGTCATGCATCGACGGTGGAAGCGGCGTGACCATCCCGGAATACCTGCCAATCGGAGTCAGATTCACCGAGTTTCCTTCAACCGTCACTTCTTGGATGACGGTGGATTGATCCATCGTGAGTATGCTCGACGGGCTGTATTCATAGGCACTCACAAAAACCCGGCCCGACCGGGCATCACACGTCAGCCCGATCCAGTCGATGGATGAGTGAGGGTCTACGGCGGGCAGTGGCAAGCTGGCGATCTCCGTTGTCGTCAAATCGACTGAAATGTCCCGGACGCGGAGGGTCTGGGCTCCGGTCTCCTCGTTTTGCTCGATCAAGAAAATCCGTGCGGATGCATTCGCCCCGATCTTTGGCTGAAAGCAGGAGTGGTAAACGGTGAACGAGTCATCGGGGTCGTCCGGGATCAAGTTGATGAATTCGGAGAAGCCCGATGGCCCGAGGTTCCTTGAGAATTGGAACTGTTGATAGGTGAAGAAACTATGCGCCAGCAGGTCCTTCAAACCATCCCCGTCGATATCGACCGGCATGATTCCCTCCCGCTGGTCCCATAGCATGTCACCAGGCTCTTCCCACTCGCTCGCTGGGACATCGATGCTCGGACTAGTGAATGCCCCGCTGCCATCCGCGAGAAACAGCCCGTTCGGCGTGAGAATGTCGGGGCGGCCGTTGCCATCCATATCGATGATTATCGTCTCTGCCCAATGCCAGTTTCTCGAATCCTCAAGAACCAGTTTCGGACTTTCGAATGATCCCTCACCATCATTTCGTGCGACGTAAAATTTCCGGACGGGATTTTGCAGTCCCTGCGGTTCATCTGTATCTTGCAGCCACACATCCGGCCTGCCATCTAGGTCATGGTCGGCCAGTCCGACCACTTCCCAGTCATATTCGCCCGCGATCCACTCGCGTGCTTTTGAGAATGATCCCGTACCATCATTCTCCCACCAGAGGACGCGGACGCCGTAGCGTTCCGCCGCCAGCACGTCGATGTCGCCGTCGCCGTCCATGTCCGTGCCGGCCGTGAACATGAGGCCGGTGCCGATGGTTTCGATCAGCGGGATGGAGGGGCCGAAGGATACCTGGGCCAGCGCGGGGGTGATAGGCAGCGCTAGGCAAAAGGCCGCAAGCCGGAGGGGGGAAGAAAAGAGGGACGGCATGTAGAACGGGAAAATGTCGGGCGAAGCGGTAGGCGAATGATGGGGTCAGGACAAGTCCCGGGGCGTGACGTTCCTTCTCTTGTCGGATTGACTCAGATCGGCGGGATGATAGGCATCGGATAGATTGCATCGTCCGGTCGAATTATCATCCCCATGAAGCTCTCCCGCAGGTCGCTGGTTATCCTTTCGGGCATCGCCTGCGTCGCTGTCGCGGGGTGGTCCGGCTATCGTGCGGAGCGGTGGGCGATGAGCGCTGCCGGTGCGCCGCAGAGGAGCGTGGGGATGATGGTGAAGCGCCTCGTCACCCCGGCGGCGAAGCTTGCAGGTGTGGATCGCCTGGAGGAATTGCGGCAGTCCGTCGGGCGGCAGTATCCCACCTCTGCCGAGATCTCCGGGCTGTGGTCGGTGGTGCGGGGCTTTTCGCTCGAGGAAGTGAAGAGCGCACTGGACTCCCTGCCCGAGCCGGGCAGTCCGGGGCAGCTTGTGAATGAGGTGATCGCGGACATGCTCCACTACCGGTGGGCGCAGCTCGACCCTCAGGCGGCGGCGGTCGCGGCGGTGAATGCGGCATCGGCTCATTCGGAGAGGCGGTTCCTTCCCTACGCGGTGCTGGCGGCCTGGGCCCAGAGTGACCCGGACGCAGCGATCCGATGGGCGCGTGAAAGCGGCGATCCTTACGCGAAGAATGCCGCCATGAATCTGGCCGCGATGCAGTGGGTGGCAGCGGACCCCGCCACCGCGCTGTCCCGTGCGAGATCCGGATACCCGGAGGCGGCGCGCGGTGTGACGCGTAGCCTGATCGACAAGCTCTCGACCACCCCGGAGTCCCGGCAGCAGCTCTTCACCATTTTGACCCCGGAGGATCTTGGCGATCTGGAGCCCGAGGTCCTGTCCCGGCTTGCACTCGAGCTGGGGAGGATCGAGCCGGGGAGGATGGAGGAATTGGTCGCCGAATTGTCCCAGGCGGGATGGACGGAAGAGCGCATCCAGAAAGTCCGCGAGGGCTCCCAGCGATACGGCTATTCTTACGAGGAACCCGAGACGGACATCGCGAACACGGGCAGTGGTAAGACCGACGGGGCGCGCCGCCTGAAGTATCCATCCTGGGTGCTGGATCATCCGCAGCAGGCACTGGAATGGGCGGAGAGCCGGGGCGATGCGGAGATCGTCTCCAGCACCGTGGAGAGCTTGTCAGGTCGTCTCTTGCAGTCCAGTTGGTCCCCGGGTCAGGATCAGCAGAGGCAATGGGTCACGTCGATCCGCAAGCAATACACCGTCTGGGAGCGCATGGACGGCGAGGCGGCGCGGACCTGGCTGGAGGACATGCCTGCGGACATGAAGAAAATCATCAACGCCCCTCAAGACGATGCCGCGCGCTAAAACGATCCTGTCCGCCTGCTTGCTCGTCGCCGTCATCGGCGGGCTCTCCTGGTCATGCCGGGAAGCAGGGAAGCGCATGGCACGCGCCGGGTGGTTCCACGGGGGTGCGGGGGCACGGGATGCCTCGCCGCCCGTGCCTGTCCGCGGCGCTTCTACTGTGAACGTAGTAGATCGGCGCCCCGATGCCGCGGCGAATGCCCTGCTCCGCCTGACCCATCTTTGTGAAGGGTCCATCTACCTCGCCTCCGACTGGGAAACGCAGGCAGAGGTGAAGTCCATCCTGGAGGGGCTGTCGGCCGAGGAACTGGCGGAAATTTTCAGGATGATGGAGGAGGATTTCACGCACTCGCCACTGGGCAAGTCCTTCCTCCTCGGGCGATTGCTGATGGAGGAGTGGGTGAGGAAGGATCCCGCCGCGGCCCTGGTCGCGGCATTCCGCCATCCGCGTCTGGGACCGGCGGAGGCATTCACCTCGTGGAGCATGGCTGACGCTGCTTCAGCCCTCGCATGGCTGGAGAGCGAGAGCTTTCCTGCCGAGCTGGCGAAGAAGAAGGACGAGCTTCGCGAGGCGGCACTGCGCCCGCTGCTAGGCCGGGATTTCGCGCTCGCCAGCGCCGAGTTCCTGAAGCTCCCGCCGGGGGGCACGGAGTGGCAGGGGCGCGCCGGCCTGATGCGCGGCTGGGCGGCCGATGTCGTTCACGATCCTGCGCTCCGCGAGCAATTGGTCGCCTTCGCGAAAACCACCGGTCACCCGGGCGATCACTCGCGCATGAATGACTCCCTGCTGCGCGCCTGGCCGCAGGAGGACGCGCTCGGCATGTTGACGTATCTGAATGAACTGCGGGACTACATGGAGACCGCGGATGTCCCCGCGGACCAGCGGCCCGGCTTCGATGCGATGGCCGTGGGTGCCGCGATCTACCGCGAATACGACCGCCCCGCGCTCGAGTGGTGGATGGAGCGCCACGCGGACCAGCCCGAGGTGCCCGGCGCCCTTCAGGACGCCATGATCCAATGGCGCGCCAAGTATCCGGACAAGGTCGCGCAATGGATGGCCGAGCAACCGCCATCGCTGCAACGCGATGCCATGCAGGCATCCTTCATTCCGTCCCTCGCCACTTCGGGCAAGATGGAAGAAGCCGCGCAAATCATCCAGGACATCGCCGATCCCGGCCTCCGCCAATCCGCCATCGAGCGACTGGATTACATGTGGTCCAGATACGACGCTACCGCCGCCGAAGAGTGGCGGGCGGGGCTCTCGGAAAATACAGACGGGCAATGAGGCATGGGATGGTCTTCACGGGCCGTCGTGCTTAGGGTGATCTGCTCGCGATGACTTTTTCCTCCCGCCATTTCCGGTGGATGACCTGCGTTGTTGCAGTCGCGCTGGTGGTGTTGGCCATCGGGACGTGTCATCGCGATCAGCCCGGCGAATCGTCTCCACATGTCGCATCCGGGCGTTCTTCGAAGACGGCCCGTTCCGATGACCGCATTGCCACGTGGTCGCAGCGCTTCGCGGTGCAGCGTCCGCCGCCGGAGGAGTTGCTGCCGGATCCCGGGCAGCAGGCGGGAGTCCTGGAGAATGGCATGCGCTACATCGTCGTGGAGCGCCCCGATTCCGCGGAAGAGGTCAGCCTGCGTCTCATGGTGCTCGCCGGGTCGATGCACGAGGATGAGGGTGAAGCAGGCTTTGCCCACTTCATCGAGCACCTCGCATTTCAGGAGACAGGTGAGGGGAATGCCATGGAAGCCTTCGAGCGGATGGGCCTGGAAGCCGGTTCCCATACGAATGCCCACACCGCGCTGGATCACACGCTCTACCGTCTGGACCTGCCCGTGGCGGATGACGCAGCGCTGGAGACCGCCTGCGCATTCCTCAGCCGCACGGCGGGCGGGCTGACCTTTTCCGAGGCGGCACTGGATGCCGAGCGCCGGGTGATCCAGCGCGAGATCGATGAGCGATCAGCCAATTCTCGCTACTATGAGGAAGCAGCGGCCATCCTTCCCGGTGTGCCGGCCTTGCGGCATCGTCCTGCCGGGACGGTGGAGTCCGTCACAGAGGTGACGAGGGAGGCTCTGTTAGATTTCTGGCACCGTCACTATGTCCCATCTCGGATGGTCGTGGTGGCAGTCGGTGACCTGAAGGCGGAGGCAATGACCGCGAGGCTCCGGCGGCACTTCTCGGACATCCCGGCACGCCCCGCGCCCGCGGAACCCGAGGCGGGCGATCCGATGGCTCCCGCTTCCTCACCAGTGACCATCATGCCAAGGGCAGCGACCTCGCAGGTTACCATGACCTTGGCCTTTCCCCGGCCGGTGGATCGCGAGCCGGACAGCCTAGCCAAGCGGCGGCAGGAACTCGTGGCGCAGGTCGGGCTAGCCATGCTGCAAAACCGGATCAGCCGGGAGTTCCACCGGCTCAAAATCGAGGCGACGTCCCCGGACATCAATGCCGCCGAGATCATTCCCGGCGTCGGCTGGCTGAAAGTGTCCTCCTCTTTCAGTCGTCCCGAGCTTCCCCGCGTGGCGAGGGATTTGGTTCTCAGGTGGCGTGCCGCGTTGGCCCATGAGTTCCACGAGACGGAGTTTGCCGAGGCCCGGGGAAAGGTCCGCTTGCAAATGAGGAGGGAATTCCTCTCGCGCATGACAGATGACGCCGCCGATCTGGCGAGGCGTCTCGCGGACTCGGTGCGGACCGGCCGCATCGTCCAATTGCCGGAAGACGAGCTCAACTGGTGTCAGTCGCAATTGCCCACGATCACGCGCCAGGAGTGCGAAGCTCTCTTGAAAGCGATGCAGCTCACGGCTCCCCGGGTCCTCGTGACTGGCGCGGTCGATGACAGTCTCTCGAAAGCGCTGGCGAACGTGGTGGAGGAGGCCCTGACCGCAGACACGCCGCGATTCGTCCATGGCGTGGAGAGCGAGAGATGGAACCCGGAGTCTCCCCGCCCGCCGGGCCGAGTCATCCGCAGGAATCTCGATGAAGGGCGCGGCATCCTTGAGGCCGAGCTTTCCAATCAGGTGCTGCTCAGGCTGGTGCCGATCCCTTCGCTCGGCGGCTTCGTCCAGGTGCAGGTGGACGTTGGTCATGGCAGCCAATCGCTGCCGCCGGAAAGTCCCGCACTCGGCTCCGCTGCACGGTTTCTCTACAAGTGGTATCCGCTGGAAGGATGGCCGGAGCTCAAGCTGAACGCGGCCCTGGCGGACGAAGACCTCAGCCGCAGCTTCACCGTGGCTGGCGATTCTTTCCAGTGGCACGGTCTAACAGATCGTGCCCAGCTCCGCCGTCAGCTCGACCTCCTGGCCTCGATGGTGGATCGTCCCGGGTTCGCCGCCCTGCCTCGGACGTGGAGGCCGCCCGCGGGGATGCGCGCATGGGAGGATCGCGTCCGAGAAGGGGCCTCGGTCCCGTCCCGGGAAGCCTACCGCCGGATGATGGGCGCGGATCCGCGTCACGAGATGCTTCCAGCAGGCATCATGGAAACGGACAGCGATCAGGTCACCGACTGGCTTCTGCCGATGATATCCGGCGACCGCCTGTGCGTGAGCATTGCCGGTGATTTCGAGCCCGAGGCCGCGCTTGCAGCCGTGGCCGCCAGCTTCGGGGCATTGCCTGCACGTCCTCCATGGGAGGACTCAAGCCGGTTCCCGCTGCCGCCGTCGCCCTCTCCCGGAGAGACCCGGATTCCGTTGGCGGAGGGGGTGGACACGGCGACTGTTGCGCTGCTGCTCCCACTCGGTCCCGCCGGCGATTCTGCGGAGATGCTGCGGCGGGACTTGCTCGCGAGGACACTGCAACTCCGCGTCCGGGAAATCATCCGGGAGAAGCGCGGCGATAGCTATTCTCCCTACGTATCCATCATTCCGACCGTCGAGGGTGGCAGTGAATATCTGACCATCAGCATTCACTGTGCTCCCGGTCGCACCGGGGAAATCTCGGAAACCCTGCGGGAACTCGTCCGCGACTTCCGCGACAAGGGCTGGACCCGCGATGAATTCCACCGTGCCCTGCGGCCGCTGCCCCATGTCCGCGCCCGCCAGTTGCGAAGCCCCGAGTGGGTATTGGCCAATCTGATGCGGCCCGACCGGATCGCAGCACCTGAGGAGATGGAGCTGTCCGCCTTGGCCGAACAAGAAAGCGCGGTCCGGGACCTCGCCCGTCGCGTCCTCGATCTGGAGCAGGCGTTGGAGCTACTGATGGATCGATAAGCCTATGGTGGAAATGAATCGAGGGGGGCGATTGATTTTGCGGCACGACGTGGGCTTGTGATGTCCCGTCCATTGGCTAGATTCCTTCATCTCGCTTTCCCCATGAACCCCGGCTCTCCCATCGTCCTGTTAGGTCCGCGGATGACGGAAGACTCCGTCGCCGTGTGGCGGACTTGCCTCGATCTCGGATGGCTGCCGGAGCGTATCCAAGGGTGGCGCGTGCCGCAGCATCTGGCTGTCGCCGGGCGACCGGTGATGATCTACGGCGAGCCGCTTTTTGCCGAGGCAGTGGCGGATCAGACCGGTCTGGTGCTGCTGGAGCCATCGGTGGAATGGCTGACTGTGGTGCCGCGCGAGTATCTGCAGAGGGACATCGAGCTGATGTCCCTAGGGAGCGCTCGCGATCGGACTTCTGCCGCTTTCGTGAAGCCCGCCGACGGCAAGATTTTCGAGCCGAAGGTGTATGCCACGGGCGCCGATCTTCCTACCGACGAGCACGTGGACATGGATATCCCGGTGCTACGCTCCGGCATCGTGGACTTCCGGCTCGAGGTTAGGTGCTTCGTTCGCGGCAGGCAGATCGTGACGCTCAGTCCTTACTGGAGAGACGACGAACTGGCCCGCGGTGAGGACGGCATGTGGGGCTTTTTACCGGACGAGGAAGAAGGTGCCCGCAAATTTGCGGAGGCGGTATTGGCCGATGATCGCGTCCTTCTGCCTCCGGCCTGCACTCTCGATGTGGGCCGCCTTCCCGATGGCTCATGGGCGGTCATCGAGGCAAATCCCTGCTGGGGCGCGGGTCTCTACGGATGTGATCCCAAGGAAGTGTTACTTTCGATTCAAGACGCGATCATCCCGCGTGACTCGCTCACCGAAGAGTCGCGCCGTTGGGTGTCGAAGCGACGGACTTCGGTGCTCCAGTGACGGGAATGTGGATCTTCGCTGGATTTTCAGGGGCAGGCTGACCGCCAGGAAGATCTTTCAGTCTTTGATGCCGAAGTGTCGCTTTTAGGAGATCCGTACTGGTCGCCCTTGAAATTACATGATTCCGGTAATACCGTAATACCTGTGACCACCCTCAGTTTCAAAGTGAGCGACGACGAGGCTCACGAGATTCGCAAGCAAGCGAAGCTCGCAGGCATCACGGTGTCCGATTTCCTTCGCCGCCGGGCGATGGGACATGTGTCCGGTACGCCTGTGGGCAAGGTCCGTTGCGAGTTCACCGGAGCGGAGATCTTCGCTCCGTTGGAGGGCGCGGGGCCGCTCACCACTGCATCCGTTCGTGAGATGCTCTCGGATTTCCCATGACTTACCTGCTGGACGTCAATGTATTGGTGGCGTGGGGGTGGGCTGATCATGCCGAGCATCGCCGTGTCGTGGCTTGGCTCGCATCAATGAAGAAGGTTGAGGAAGCATGTATCCTGACCTCCTCGATCCCTGAACTCGGGTTCATCCGGGTTTCACTTCAACGCGCCGCCGGTCGACTCGCGATGGAGGATGCTGTTCAGACCCTGCGTTCGATGATCGGGTCACTTGGCGACTCGCACGGGTTCCTTCCTGATGATCAATCAGCCGTGGAAGGTTTTCCTTCCTGGTGTGACGGGGCCTCCCGAACCACGGATGCTCACTTGCTGGCTTTGGCCATGAAGAACGGAGCGGAGCTGGCAACCCTTGATCTCGGAATTCCCGGAGCTTTCGTAATTCCTTCGCTCTGATCCAGCGGCGAACCTGCAGCAAAGAGGATCATTTTTTCGCTTTGTTATGGAAAACCACCCGGGCGGGTCGGATTGATCGCAAATTTCCACCTTGTCCCGCGGGAGTTCTTCCGAAAACTCCGCGCCGCGATGCCGACCGATTCGATCCTCTACGCGACCCGCCAATTCCTCGGGATCGCGCCGACCGTTTCCGTGACCCTGACGCCGATCAAGAAAGGCGCGTCGGGCCGGACCATCGTGCGCGTCGCAACGCCGGAGCGCGACCCCTTCATCGGCATCCACTGGACCGACGAGCGGCCTGACAGCGACAATTTCCTGCCGGTGGCGAAGTTCCTGAAGGCGACGAAGCTGAATGTGCCGGAGATCTTCTTCGATATCCCGCACCGCCGGGTGGCGCTGGTCGAGGATCTCGGCGACATCGACCTGCTGTCGATGAAGGATCGCCCCTTCTCCGAGCGCGAGCCCTACTACCGCTCCGCCCTCCAGCAGATCGACAAGCTTTTCTACTCGAAGGGCCCGAAGGATTTCGAGCTGATGCCTTCCTTCGATGAAGCGCTCTACCGCTGGGAGCAGGAGTATTTCTTCGACCACCTCGTGGAGGACCTGCTGGAGATGGACGCTTCCTCGCTGCGGGAAGACGAAGCCTTCACGGACCTGGCGAAACGCCTCGGTAGCTCGGCGAAGCACCTGGTGCACCGCGATTTCCAGTCGCAGAATCTCCTGCTAAAGGACGGCAAGGCTTGGTGGATCGATTTCCAGGGCATGCGCCGTGGCCGCCAGGAGTATGACATCGCGTCGCTCGTCTTCGATCCCTACATGGACCACTCGGAGGAGGATCGGGAGGCGATCCTCTCGATCTGGGAGGATATTTCCGAGGACAGGCCGGAGACGACCATCTTCCACCAGTGCGCGGCCCAGCGTCTCATGCAGGCGCTCGGTGCATATGGGAATATCGCGAAGAACCGCGGCGACGACTGGTACCTGCAATTCATCGCGCCTGCCGCCCGCATGCTCGCGCATGTGACAGCAGGAACCCCGCTGGAAAAACCCCTCGCGCCCGTGCTGGCGAAGGCGACAGAGTTCGCGCCGTGACCACACCGTCCAGCCGGACCTTCACCCACGCCGCGATCCTTCTCGGCGTGGGCTTGTTCGCGCTCGGCGGCGCGTCGCTGATCGCACCGCTGCGCACGCTGGAGCGGTGGATCGTGAAGCGGGTGGCCGTCGCGATCGATCCGGTGGACACCATCGTGGACGGTCAGGGCAGCCAAGAGGTTCCGTGGACGCGGCGTCTGGCCGTGCCGCCGGCGACCCCGCCGCCGGTGCGCATGCTGACGATCGACGAGGATCCCGAGCGCTGGTTCAGCGCCTCGCCGCTCGCGCCGGTCGATCACGCGACCATTTTCGCCCGCCTCGCCGACGTGGGGCACAAGACACTCGGAGTCGGCCACCTGATGGCGTGGGACGAGCCTCAGCCGCTGGCGATGGACGCGCTGCGCCAGCAGCTCGACCGCTTCGATGGCGCGGTCATCGCCCTGCCGCTCGCTAGGGGTGCCGCACCGGAACCGGTCGCCGCGCCTTTCCTCCGCTGGTCGATCAATGCGAAGGACGCGAAGGGAGATGTCGCCTCACTGCCGCAGGTGAACCGCATTTCCATCCCGAATGCCGAGCTCGGCGGCCAAAAGACCTTGGCAGGATTCTCCCTCCTCGAAAACGAGAAGGACCCCGGTGACGGCACCCAGCCGCTGCTCGCGCAATGGGGGGACCGCGTGATCTTCTCCTTCCCGCTCGCGGTGGAGATCGCCGGACAGGGCCTGAAGCCCGAGGACGTGCTGGTCGATGTGGGCCACGAGGTCCGGCTCGGTCGGGACGGCCAGGTCATCCCCATCGACGGCTTCGGCCGCGGTCCGGTGGCGAAGGACATACAGACGGTCGAGGCTCCCGCGATGCGGCTCATCTACGAGAAGAATTCGCTGCCCGCGCTGGCGCTGCCGCTCATCACGCGCGATGTCCGCACCGGCCTGCCAGCCGCCGAGAAGGCGTGGTCGGACGGGCTCGCTGGCAATGTCCAGGCGCTCCGGCAGGCTCAGCGCTTCCAGCCTGCCGTCCCGCTGCCACGTCCGGACACGCTCATGGAGCTGGCCCTGATGCTGGGCATGGTCTTCTTCGGCACCTGGGCCACCTGCCAGCGGAATGTGGCATGGCGCGCCATCACCGCGCTGATGCTGGCGGGGATCGGGGCGCAATTGCTCTACCTCTTCGCCTCGCGGCAAAATCTGTGGCTTCCGCCGCTGGCCATCCTCTCGCCCGGCGTGACCGCCTTCGGTCTGGCATTCGTGAGAAAGCGCCAGTCCGCAGTGACCACGACCGCTGTGATCCCGGTGACCACGGCTCCCATCGACCGGGTGATCGAGGTCTCCTCGGAGGTCGTCAGGCCCGCGCCGCAGCCCGTCTATCTGCCACAGCCGGTCGAGCATGAGCCATGGCCCGAGGAGGTGCCCGCCGTCGCAGAAGACGTGGAAGAGCCCCTGAAGCCCGCTCGCAAGGTGGGCAAGAAGGCCGCGAAAAAAGCTCCCACCAAGACCGCGGCGAAAAAGGCCGCGAAGAAAGCGCCTGCCAAGAAGGCCGCGAAAAAGGCAGCTCCTAGAAAGGCCGGGCCGACCGATGAGGCCGGGCCAGAGTCCGCGGCAGGCGACGATGAGGCTGCGCCGTGACGGCACGCTGCCGGATTCCAGATTTCAGAAAACCAAGACCGATCCCATGTCCCTCCAGCATCCCATCGAAAAAGCCGAGGCACTCATCGAAGCCCTGCCCTACCTGCAGGCCTTCCGCGGCAAGACCTTCCTCATCAAGATGGGCGGCTCGGCGATGGAGGACCCGGACCTCGTCGCGAAAGTGATGCGCGATGTCGTTTTCCTCGAGGTCGCGGGCATCAATCCCATCGTCGTTCACGGCGGCGGCAAGGCGATCTCCGCCGCGATGAAGGACGCGGGGCTCGATGCCGAGTTCGTCGGCGGCTTCCGCGTCACGTCAGACCAGGCGATTTCCATCGTCGAGAAGGTGCTGTCGAACGAGATCAATCCCGGCCTCGTCCGCATGATCCGCGACCTCGGCGGCAAGGCCGTGGGCATCGCTGGCACGGATGTCTTCCTCGGTGAGAAGATGCACGCCACCGGCAAGGACGGCGAGCGCGTCGATCTCGGCCGGGTGGGGGAGGTGGTCGGTTGCCAGCTCGGCCAGATGGATGCCGCGCACCGTGCAGGCATCGTGCCGGTCATCTCGCCGCTCGCGGCGGAGCTCGCCACCGGCCGTCCGCTCAATATCAATGCCGACCTCGCCGCCGCCGCCCTCGCGAAGGAGCTGCGCGTGGCAAAGCTGGTCTATCTCTCCGATGTCCCCGGCCTGATGAAGGACCCCTCGAAGCCGGAGACGCTCATCAAGTCCGTGAGCCGCGCCGAGGCTGACGATCTCATGGCCGACGGCACGATCTCCGGCGGCATGATCCCGAAGGTGAAGAGCGCCGTGGACGCCCTGAATGCGGGCGTGCGGAAGGTCCACTTCATCGATGGCCGCCTGCCGCATGCCCTGCTGCTGGAGATCTTCACCGACGGCGGAATCGGCACCGAGGTGACGCGCTGAGGGAAAAGCGGAATTTTTTCGTCAGGATCGTCCGTTTTGCGGAACATTCCGCGGGATGTTGTCACGCGCCGAGCCACGGGATGATCCGCAGGACGACTCCGCCTTCGCGGCGGAGATCGATGCCTTGCGCGTCCCGCTGCGTGGCTACGTCATGAGCATCCTGCCTCATCACGCGGCGTGCGATGACGTGGTGCAGGAGACCAGCGTCTTCCTGTGGGAGCGCCGGGACGAGCGTGACGACGATACGAATCTCAAGGCGTGGGCCTTCAAGGTCGCGTGGTTCAAGGCGATGGCCTGGCGGCGCGACCAGCAGCGGGAGAAGACGGTGAGCTTCTCCGAGGACACGCTGCACGAAATCTCCACGGCGGCGGAAAGCCTCTCCGAGGACGCCACCGAGCGCCTGCATGCCCTGCGCTCCTGCCTCTCCCGGCTGTCCCCGGAGGAGGTGAAGCTGCTGCGCCTGCGCTACGTCGATGGCGGATCGCTCACCAGCCATGCGCATGAACAGCAGATGAAGCCAGCCCGCGTGCAGAAGACGATCTCCCGCCTCCGGCTGGCGCTGCGTCACTGCATCGAAACGAAACTCTCCCGCGCATGACCCCGAGCCCCGAACTCCGGAAACTGATCGACCAACTCCTCGCGGAGGGTGGTCTGGGCAAGGTGGAGACCAGCCGCCTCGAGGAGCTGTTGAAGGCCCCTGCAGCCATGCGCTACTACACGGAAGTGATGGCGCAGGAGGCCATGATGGCCGAGGCGCTGGAAGGAATCGAGGGGACCGCGAAGACTCCGAAGATCGTGCGTTTCCCCGTGAAGGCGGCGACGCTCGCAGCGGCAGCCTGTGTGGTTTTCACCTTGGGATTCTTCAGCGGTCGCGACAATGCGGAGTCCGTGCTGATGCCGGTGAAAAAGCACCAGAGCGTGCAAGTGACCGGCCTGATGGGAGTGGAGTGGGGCGATGCGGGAGCGCCGCAATTCACCTCCGGTTCGGTGACGGCGGAGCGCGTGGCCTTTCACACCGGTCTTGTGGAGCTCACCTATGCGAGCGGCGTCCGCGTGACGCTCGAGGGACCGGCGGATTTCTCGGTGACGGACGCGACCTCGGGGAATCTCGCGAGCGGGAAACTGGTCGCCTACGTCCCGCCCGGCGCGGAGGGATTCACGGTGGACTACGCGCAGGGAAAGGTGGTGGACCTCGGCACGGAGTTCGCGATGGACGTGAGCGGGCGTCAGGCCGAGGTGGGCGTTTTTGATGGCGAGATCGAACTGCACTTGCCCGGGGACAAGCCGAGGTCGCTTTTCCAGGACCAGGCAGTCATCCATCGCGAGGGCTTGGAGAACCGCTTGCGTGCGGTGCCGCTGGACCGTGAGAAATTCGTGCGGCGCATGCCCGCCCGGGATTTTCGCTGGGAAGTTACCTCGGCGGGCACCCGCGAGCTGGAATTCGACGTCTCTCACCTGATCTGGAAGCCCTCCGACTATCGGGCCATCTTCAAGTGGATGGAGGGTCGCGACGCGATCATCATCCGGAATGTCGAGCTGCGCCGCGATGGCAGGGCGGTCTCCGCGGATACCCACACGGGCGTGACCGGAAACCTGAAGCTGGTGAGCGCCAATGTCTTCGGGCTGGACGTGAAGCCGGGAGACTTCGAGCGCGGACGGTGGACCTTGCACGTGACCGTGGAGACGTATCCACGTGATGACTGGGCCTCGGATCGCACCGTGCCCGTGGCGAGCGTCGGCCTCCTGCAATTCGAGGAAGGCCTCGTCTCCACTGCCACCGCGTCGGACTTCATCGGACGCTGGAGCTACTACAATCTCGGCAGCCAGTACGTCCGAGAATTCCTGCCGGACGGTCAGGTGCGGCTTTTCGTGAATGGCGAGGAGCGGCCCGCCGCGTTCCGGGGCTCCTACTGGGAGGTTTCCGATGGTGTCTTGAGGGTCGGAGTGCCGAGTTCACCGGGCGTCCATGAGAGACATGCGCTTCGTGACCGGAACACCTTGATTTTCATGAGTAATCCATACGGAAACGCGACGAGGGTGGTGGATCCGTAATTTTTTTGGCGGATTTTTGTCAGGAAGGGACATTTCGCGGTACGGACATCGAAGCGGAGGATTCCGGGTTATCCGGGCGCCCCCGTGCCGAGAATCCATGAAAAAAACACCTCTGAAAACCCATGGCCTCGCGGTCGCCCTGCTCGTCGCGGCGCAAGGCCCCTCCCAGGCGGAACTCGTGGCCCGCTGGGGCATGAACGAGATGACCGGCAATATTTCCGATACCTCCGGAAACCAACTGACGGGCAGGCCGACTGCAGTCTCCCTGGCAAACAACGGCCTGACCTACGGCCAGCCCTCCGTGACCGAGGGCACCTATGGCGCGATCACGGTGACCGCTGCCGACGTGGCGAAATTCGGTACCTCGATCCAGTTCAACCGCGCGGGCAGCGGGATGTTCCAGATCGGGAGCCCTGCGGTGATCGGCAATCTTGCCGGCCCCGGGAAGACCGGTACCTTCACCCTGATGTGTTGGGTGAATGCCAACATCACCGCGAACTCGAACCAGCGGATCTTTTCCACGGGCCCTGCGAATGGCTGGGGCGTCGGACTTTCGAATGCGGACAAGGCGCTCTTCACCACCTTCGGCGTGGTGGACATGCGCTCCACCACCGCCGTCTCGGCGAACAACGTCTGGCAGCACGTGGCCTACGTGTGGAATGCCGGAGCGGTGGAGGTCTTCATCAACGGCAACTCCGTTTACACCGCCACGTCCGCGAACTTCAACGACGAGACGGTCACCCAGTACGGTATCGGCGCGAATAGCAATAACATCGATCCCTTCAATGGCAGGATCGACGACCTAAAGATCTTCAATACCGCGATGACCCAGTCGCAGATCGTGGCGGCGGCGATTCCCGGACCGGAGATCACCACTGCGGCCGTGAACAGCTTCACCAATGACGGGCGAAGCCAAGTTTTCAGTGTGCTGGTCTCCAATGCGGCAGTCAGCGGTGATCTGACCGTCACGTCTGTCACACCGGTCGGCCAGAATGCGGATCTCTTCTCCGTGGTCGATTTCTCGGAGACATTGATCCCCGGCGAAAACGGTACCGTGGAGCTGGGCTTCGATCCGCCCGAGGGAAGCGGGACGTATCTGGTCACGCTTCAGATCGCATCGAATGACCCACAGCAGCCTGTCCGTCTGGTGCCGGTGACCGTCGTCGTCGTGGATCCGGTGATCTCGGCAGCGACCCCGCGGGTGGACTTCGGCGATCTGGCGGCGAATCCGGGGCCGCAGACCATGACGCTCACGCTGAACAACGATGGCGGAGGGACGCCGCTGTATTTCTCCGGCGCGACATTCGCGGGTCAGGGCGGAAACGGCTTTTCCGTGGTGTCTTCTCCCGATCAGATTGATCCGGGCGAAAGCGGTGACGTGGTGATTTCCTTCGATCCCGGGACTGCGACCGGGGCCTTCGGAGACCTCCTGAAGATCGAGACCAATGCCGGGAATGCGGGAATCCTGCACGTGCCCGTCCTCGCAAATGTCGCCCTCTCCGCCGCTACCAAGCCCGTCACCATGGTGAACGGGAACTTCGATGCGGGCCTGTGGAACTCGAATATCGGCACGGCCCCGCAGGGCTGGACGAACTCGCTCGCCACTCCACCCGCAAACGGCCTCTACGGCCAGGCCGGCAACCTGACTCCCGGGCTGACGAGCATCGCCGCCCATTCGCAGTCCGTCGCCGGCTACTACGAGCAAAACCTAACCACCGGAAATGCGGGCCTGACCGCGGGAGAAGTGGACTCCATCACGGTATCGCTGGATCGCTTCTACCGGAACGATGCCTTCACCAACGGCCACGCGCTGCTCCGCGTTTCGCTCTGGGACAAGACGAACAACCTCGAGATCACGGGCCGCGACATTGTCTTCGAGAATCCCGGCGTCGCCTCGGGAGGAAATATCCTCACCCCCGTGTCGCTGGATCTTCCCTACGATTCTTCGACCTACGGAAGCGAGGAGATCGCCCTGCGCTTCACCCGCATCGCGCCCTTCGTGGTGAATGCGAATGCAAACCAGGCCACGCTCGTCATCGACAATGTCAGCGTGTCCGTGGACGGCACCTGGGCTCCGGCCGCTGGCTACGCAAGCTGGGCCGTCTCCATGGGTCTCGATGGGACGCCGGGCAAGGAAAGCGGACCGGCCGACGATCCTGACCACGATGGCGTGTCGAACTTCGACGAGTATGCCTTCGGCGGTCATCCGCTGGCTGGTGGTTCCGGCGTGATCCAGGCCGTGTCCGCGACCGATACGAACGGGGACTCGCAGCGCGAGCTGATCCTGACGGTGGCGGTGCGGGAAGACGCCGTATTCACGGGTACCACGTCACCGGTCGGCACGGCCGCCGGAGTATCGTATGCGATCCAGGGCAGCCTTGATCTGGTAGACTTCGTCGCAGCGGTGGAAGGCCCGCTCGCGGCTGCGGTCGTCCCGGTCTCGCTGCCAGCGTCGCCGCCCGCCGGTTACAAGTATGTTTCCTTCCGCCTCGCGGGGTCCGGCGGGTTGCCCGGGAAGGGCTTCCTGCGTGCCGCCGCGACGGTGAATTGAGCAGATCTCGAGGTCGAGAAGGTCATCGTCCGTGGGAGCGGGTTCTACCTGCGGGCGATGACCACCATTTCATGCCGCCGTCCGCCGCTTGAGCAGGCGCGCGGCGAGGAAGAGGAGGAGCGGGAGCGCGAGGAGCATCCGCATCCACGGCAGGCCCGGCTTGAGCGGCTCTGCAACGATCACCTCGCCGGTCGCGAGCGGTGCATTTTGGCTCAGCACGAAGGGCGCGTAACGCAAGACCGCGGTTTCGAAGTCGTTGTCATTTCCGGCTTCTGTTAGGAACTCCCGCTGGCACTGCCACAGCGCCTGCGCGGGTCGATCCGAGGTGAGCGCGAGTTGGTAAAAGCGCTCCATGAATGCCGGCGTCGAGCGGTCCGATACCGGCCACAGCGCCACCACGATTTCCCGCGCACCCGCGAGCGCAAAGCCACGCCGCAAGCCGAGCAGCCCCTCGCCGGAGACCGCGGTGCCCGCTCCGGATTCGCAGGAGGACAGCGTGACCAGACGCGTGCCCTGCAGCGGCAGCCTCGCCACCTCGGCAGGGAAGAGCAGGTCATCGTCCGGCGAGTAGACAGGGGAGCCCGGCTTTCTCAGGGCCGCCCGGTGCAGCAGCAGACCACCGGCATGAAGCAGGTCGGAGTGCTCGTCGAAGTCGAGCGCCGCCGCGGTCGGCACGTCCTGTGACAGGAAGAACGCGTGGCAGCCGAGGTGCAGGACGGCGGGCGCATTCCCGATCGATGCCAGCGAGCGTTCGCTTGCCTGCTCGTCCAGCAGGATGTGCGAGCCCTCCGGTGCGAGCTTCCGGAGCCGGTCCAGCTCGTCCGCCGTGCCTGGCATGTCATCGAGCCCGGCGAGCAGCTCCAGCAGGTGATCTCCCGCGGGAGGTTCCCCGGATTTCGGGAACTCCGAGACTCCTAGTAATTCCCACGGGGATGCGGAGAGGCGCATGGCTGGGGGCTCATCCAGCAGGTCGCGCCCGCTGGTCACCGTGGCAATCTGGAGGAAGCGTGTGCAAAGCGGTTGCATCTCCCCGTCGAGCAGGGCGGGCAGCGGGAGGAAGTGCAGCGCCCCATCCGGCGAGAAGGCGACGTGCTGGATTCCCGTCGGCAGCACTGCGGCCACCGGCTCCCAAAAGCCCCGGTGCATCGAGTTCAGGATGGCTCGCAGCTTCAGGGCGGGCGGCGGCTGGTCCACGCCCGCCAGCATGCCGGCCTTCCACGCGAGACGATCCCGGAACGCGGCGAGCCAGCGCTCCAGATCCTCACCGCTTCCCAGCGGCACCCACTTCGGAGGGCCATTCGGCAGCAGCACGATCGCCCCGTATCGCACCTCGCCCTCGATGGTCGTGAAGCGGCACGCGTCCACCAGTGCCGATCCCGGAGCCAGCGCCTGCTGCACCGTGCGCCAGTCGGGAATGACGTGGCTCTTCCCCGTGGTGAGCATGGCGTCGAAAAGCCGGGCCTTCGTCGCAAGCAGCACGTTTGCGATCCGCTCTGCGTCACCAGTCGCGCAGGCCAGAGAGACCAGATCGTGACGCTGGAGGAAATTCAGCCGCTCCTTTTCGCTCCCTTGAACGATGAGCTCGTCCAGCACGGCGATCCCGAGCGCAGTGGCTCGGTCGATCTGCGTGGCGGCGTCCTCGTTTCCGGATAGCAGGGCATTGCGGGCCAGATTGCGTGCGGTCTCCGACGCCTGCACGCTCACGCGTGGCAGATGCTTCTCCTGCAGCGCTGCCGCGCGTCGCAACGAGGTCTCCGCCCGCGGGTAATCGCCCGCCGCCTGCTCCGCCGAGCCGAGGTTATTGAGCGGCGTGATCAGCGACGGGTGCTCCGGGCCGAAATGGCCTTCCAGCAGGTCGAGCGCTTCCCGGAAGGACTTCCTCGCCTCGTCCGGATGTCCCAGCGACAGGTCCAGCGCACCGAGATTATTCAGGAAAGGCACCGCGCGGAAAGGGGAGTCGCGGTAGAGCTTGCGGGCCTTCGCGGCGGTCTCCTCCATGCCACGGCGAGCTTCCTCGGTCTTCCCCAGACGGAGCTGGGCCAAGGCGAGCTGGCTGGAGAGGGAGAGCCGCAGCTCAGCATTCCCGGGATCGAGACCGAGCGCTTCCCGGAATGTCTCCGCGGCCCGCGCGTGGCTGCCGAGCACGTGGAAGTATCGGCCGAGGTTTCCCAGCCGCCGGGCACGCGATTCGGTATCCGCAGCGGGAGTCGCCTCCAGCGTTTGCATCAGGAGCGCGTTCGCTTCCGGGTATTTCCCTTGTGTCAGGAGATTGAGCGCGAGGTGCTCTTGTCCCTGGATGCGGTCGGGCCCTTCCGGGCGAAGCTCGATCACTTCCCGCAGGTGTTTCTCCGCGTCGGCGTCTTTTCCCAGATCCTGCTCTGCCAGCGCCAGCACCTCCAGCGCATCGGCGCGGCCTTCCGGGGTGTCGGCGGCAAGTCGTTCGAGGGCGAGCTGCAGGTGGGGCAGGGCCTCTTCCGTTTTCCCGGCCTGACGCTCGATCGCGCCGAGGTAATGGAGCGCACGCCCGGACTCGATCGCGTTCTCGGGCGACGGGTTTTCCCGCCACGCCTCTTCCCACTCGGCCACCACCCCCTCCATTTCCTGCTCCGTTGGCGGCGGATCATCCGTGTCGAGCGCCGCCGCCGCTCCTATGCCGAGGATCAGCAGGCAGACGACGGTGCGGCGGGGAGGGGGCATCCGGACGAGTCTGAGGTTGGCGACGTGCCTAACATCCCTGAACCGTCCCCGGCTGACAAGCCTGCGCCGAGGGAGGGTGACACGCACCATCCCAGTCTTTCCTTGAATGAGTTCACTTTGGGCGGAGTCTGATGGATAGCCATGAAAGTCGCCGCATTGCTCCTGACCCTCAGCCTGCCAGTCATGGCGGATTGGAAAGCGGAAGTCACCCCTGCCAAGCTCGGACCGCACCCGAAGATCACCCCGCAGGAATTCGACTACCGGCTCTCATGGAACGGCATGGTGGATGCCGGGAAGCTCACCTTCAGCTTCGGGAAAAAGGACCCGAAGTATCCCTCGGACTACGTCGCTCGGGCGCATGGCGGCAGCACCGGCGTGGCCTCCAAGCTCTACAAGAGCAACGTGGCCCTGATCTCCCGTCTCGACCCCGCCACCCTGAAGCCGCGCTTCTCCGTGGGCGTGCAGGACGAGGGGAAGGAGATCGTCACCACCCGCAGCAGTTGGGCAGGCACGCAGGTCACCAGCGAGCGCATCACCAAGGTGGCGAAAACCGGTGCCGAGACGACCGCCGAGACGAAATTCATTTTCACCCCGGTGCATGACATCTTCTCGGCCATGCTGCATGTCCGCAGCCACAAGCTCGCAAATGGCGACAAGCTTGTCTTGCCGCTGATGCCCTTCAACAAGCCATACTTGATGAGGGTTCATGTCTTGGGTCGTGAAAAATTTGCAGGGAGGGACACCATCAAGTTGTCTGTGGCGTTGCAAAAGATCGATCCCAAGTCGAAGGCGCTTTTGCCTTACAAAAAGATGAAAAGCACCACTCTGTGGCTCTCAGATGATGCAAATCGCATTCCTGTGGAGCTGCGATCCGAGGTTTTCATCGGCGATGTGAGGATGACTTTGGCCGCCGACCGAAAACTTTGAGCTTGGAAGCGCAGATTTTCCCCGTAATACACGTAGATCTACGTTAGAACAAGCGCTTGAAAACTGTCCGATTTTGGATAAGTTAAACGCAGCTTCACCGAATTCCTGTATCTGCGTGCGTATTGCATCAGTTGCAGCGGGTTTCGTGGTTCCCCCCAGATTGATACCATGTCTTCCACTACGCCTGACGATTTGATGCATGCATTGTCCGCCGAGCTCAGTACCATGGAAGAGGCGCAAGCAGAGCGCCTCATGTCTATCCTGAGAGGCCTTTTTGCCTGCATGCAGGACCTGAACAACCGCGTCGCTGTCCTCGAAGCCCAGCTCGCCCGCGTCACGCACGGCGAAAACTGAGGCCGCGCCCGGGATTAGCGGCCGTCCGCTGGAAGCGGACCCGGCGGGCCCGCTTCCAGGGAGAAAAAGCAGCTTCAGAGATACTTGTCCGTCACGGCGCCCTCGCTGGCGCTGGTCGTGAGCTTGGCATACTTCGCCAGCACGCCGCGGGTGTAGCGCGGGGCAGGCGGGGTCCAGTTCTCACGGCGGGCCTTCAGCGCGGCATCGTCGAGATCCACGGAGAGGACGTTGTTCACCGCGTCGATGGTGACGATGTCACCTTCCACGAGCAGGCCGATCGGGCCGCCGTCGTGTGCTTCCGGGGTGATGTGGCCGACCACGAAGCCGTGGCTGCCGCCGGAGAAGCGACCGTCGGTGATGAGCGCGACCTTCTTGCCGAGACCCAGGCCCATGATGGCGCTGGTCGGCCCGAGCATCTCACGCATGCCGGGGCCGCCCTTCGGCCCCTCGCGGCGGATGACGATCACGTCGCCCTCCACGATCAGATTGTCGAGGATCGCCTTCATGCCTTCGTCCTCGGAGTCGAAGACGCGGGCACGGCCGGTGAAGACCTCGCCTTCCTTGCCGGTGATCTTGGCCACCGCGCCGCCGGGGGCGAGATTGCCGTAGAGGATGCGCAGGTGGCTGTCCTTCTTGATCGGATTGTCGAGCGGGCGGATGATTTCCTGGCCCTCGGGGTAGTGGATCTTCGAGTTGGCGAGGTTTTCCGCCAGCGTCTTGCCGGTCACGGTGAGGCAGTCACCGTGGAGCAGGCCGGCCTCGAGCAGGATGCGGAGCAGCGGCACGGTGCCGCCGATCTTCACGAGCGCGGCCATGGAATACTTGCCGGAGGGCTTCAGGTCCGCGAGCAGCGGAACCTTCTTGCCGATCTCCGTGAAGTCATTGATCGAGAGTTCCACCTCGGCGGCGTGCGCCATGGCGAGAAGGTGCAGCACCGCATTCGTCGAGCCACCGAGCGCGATCACCACGGTGATGGCGTTTTCGAAGGCCTTCCGCGTCATGATGTCGCGCGGCTTGATGCCGAGATTGATCATGTTCAACACGGCGGCACCGGCGTCGAAGCAGTCGCGCATCTTGTCCTCGGACACCGCGGCCTGTGCGGAGGAGTTTGGCAGGGACATGCCCAGCGCCTCGATCGCGGATGCCATCGTATTCGCCGTGTACATGCCGCCGCAGGAGCCTTCGCCGGGGATGGCGCAGCTTTCCACGGTCTCGAGTTCCTCGTCGGAATACTCGCCGGACGCGTGCTTTCCGACCGCTTCGAAGACGGATACGATATCGAGGTCCTTTTGCTCGCCCTTGATGGTGGCGCAGCCCGGCAGGATGGTGCCGCCATAGACGAAAACCGACGGGCGGTTCATCCGCGCCATCGCCATCACGCAGGCCGGCATGTTCTTGTCACAGCCACCGATCGCGACGAAGCCGTCCATGCCCTCGCAGCCCACCACCGTCTCGATCGAGTCGGCGATGACCTCGCGGGAGACGAGCGAGTACTTCATCCCCTCGGTGCCCATCGAGATGCCGTCGGAAATGGTGATCGTGTTGAAGATCACGGCCTTGCCACCTGCTGCGTCCGCGCCGTTGGCGGATTCCCGGGCGAGGCGGTCGATGTGGATGTTGCACGGGGTGACCTGCGACCAGGTGGAAGCGATGCCGATGTGCGGCTTGGCGAAGTCTTCCTTCTTGAAGCCGACGGCGTAGAGCATCGCACGCGAGGGCGCGCGGTCCGGGCCGTCGAGCATGAGTGAGGAGTAGGGTCTGGTCGGGTCGGGCATGGGAGGGACATGCTACGGGGCTCCGCGCGGCGCGCCAAGAGCGTATTGGTTGTGCGAAAGGGTTCCCAAACGACCGTTGGTGAAAATTATTCACATTTTTGACCGGGCAGTCAGGGAATTCTCTTGCCGTCCCCGCAATTCGTATCGTTTGTAAATACCGCGTTAATTGCAGGTTGCTGCCCTTGCCGACACACTCTCCTCACGAAAATCGCCGGTTCCTCTGAACCCAGGGATATCCCGGCACAACCCAAGAGATTCCGTAAGGAGAGAGTCCGGCAAGGGCGAGCAGTCGCCGCAGGAGTGGCCGTTCGTTGTGCGGCTTTGATTTCCAGCGGTGACGCGAATGAGTCCTGCCCGCTCTTGCCAGCCCGTCCGGGCACGCCTATGGCGCTTCTGACATGGCCACTTACCGCGTGCTCGTTTCGGATCCGATTTCGGAGAAAGGTGTCGAAGCCCTCGCTGCCGCCCCGGGAATCTCCGTGGATGTAAATACCGGTCTCAAGCCGGAGGAGCTTTTGAAGATCATCGGCGACTATCACGGCCTCGTTGTCCGCTCCGAGACGAAGGTCACCGCCGAGCTGCTGGCCGCCGCCACGAACCTGAAGGCCGTGGGCCGCGCCGGGGTGGGGGTGGACAATATCGACCGCAAAGCCGCCACCGACCACGGCGTGATCGTGATGAACACGCCGACCGGCAACACGATCTCGACTGCCGAGCATGCCTTCACGCTGATGCTCAGCGCCGCCCGCAATATCGGCCCGGCCCACTCCGCCGTGCTGAAGGGCGACTTCAAGGCCGCCCGCAAGGCCTACCAGGGCATAGAGCTGAATACGAAGCGCCTTGCCATCCTCGGCATGGGCCGAATCGGCACGGAATTCGCCAAGCGCGCCCAGGCCTTCAACATGACGGTGGTCGCGTACGATCCCTTCCTCACCCAGACCCGCGCCGACGAGCTGAAGGTGGAGCTGGCCGCCACGCCGGACGAGGCCCTGAAGGGTGCCGACGTGGTTACGCTGCACGTACCGCTCACCCCGGACACCAACCGCCTGATCAATGCCGAGCGCCTTGCCCTGATGAACAAGGGCGCGCTGGTCATCAATTGTGCCCGCGGCGGCCTGATCGACGAGGAAGCGCTGAAGGCGGCCATCGAATCCGGCCACATCGCCGGGGCCGGCCTCGATGTTTTCGAGGTGGAGCCGCCGCCGAACGATCACCCGCTTTTCACTCTGAACAAGCACGTCGTCTTCACCCCGCACCTCGGTGCCTCGACGAATGAGGCGCAGGAAAACGTGGGCATCCAAGTGGCCGAGCAGCTCCGCGATTTCTTCGTCACCGGCGAGATTCGGAATGCAATCAACATGCCGTCGCTGGACGCAAAGGCGCTGGCGGAAGTCGGCCCCTATCTCGGCCTCGCCCGCGCGCTCGGCAAGCTGCTGGCAAAGCTTGGCCCGGCCGGCCCGGACTCGCTGCGCGTGTCCTACCACGGCGCCCTCGCGAAGAAGGACACCGGCCTCGTTTCCCGCACGGTGCTGACCGCCCTGTTGGAGGCATCGCATCAGGAAGGCCAGGTGAATATTGTCAATGTCCCCGCCGTTGCCGCCCAGCTCGGCCTCGATCTCGTGGAATCGACGATCAATGCGAAGACGGAATTCAACGAGCTGCTCGTCGCTGAGCTCCGCAAGGGCGAGGCCCGCTACCGCGTGGCCGGAACGATCATCGGCCGCTCGCCGCGGATCGTGGAAATCGACCACCTCTACGTGGACTGCAATATTTCCGGCCGCTTCCTGCTGGTGGAGAATGACGACCGCCCGGGCATCGTCGGCGTGATCGGCACCGCCCTCGGCGCCGCCAGCGTGAATATCGCGAACATGGACCTCAGCCGCACCGCCGACCGCAGCCGCGCGCTGACTCTCATGGAAGTCGATTCCGAGCCGCCCGCCGCCCTCATCGACCAGCTCCGCAGCACCCCGGGCATCCTGCGCGTGCTGACGCTGGATCTCTGAAACCCGAAACGGAAGTCGGGGTAGGCACTCGGTATTTACCGGCCTTTTTGCACCCGGAACTTTTCCCTTGGAACTGCCTTCCTGCCCCACTTTCCCGTTGCCAACCCCCGATTCCCGCTCCTAACCTAACCGCAGGACATGAAAAAACTCGCCGTTCTCGCTACAGCCGTGCTCGCCCTTGGCGGCGTTGCTTCCGCCGATATCCAAGCTCCTCCGGGATCGACCTACACGGCGACCCGCAAGCTGGGCCGCGGCATCAGCAACATCCTCTATGGATTCATGGAACTGCCCGAGCAGATCGTCCGCAAGTCCGACGACTACGGCCGCAAGGCTGGCTGGTCCTTCGGCGTGGTGGACGGCACCAGCCGCTCCCTGAAGCGCCTCGGCTACGGCTTCTATGAAGTCTTCACCTTCACCTGCCCGACCTACCGCGGCACCTTCAAGCCGCCGTACGAGCGTTGCGGCGAAGACAACCGCATCGAGATGAACCCGTCCGACGGTCTCTCGGAGTTCCCGCCGGAACTCGGCTTCGAAAGCCACTTCCACCACGCACGCACCCAGCGCTGGTAATCCGGTAGGATAGACAGTTCATTGGTCCCGGCCGCGGCTTTGCCCGTTGCCGGGATTTTTTTGTCAACTTTCCGCGCCCCGCGGCGTTCTTCCAGCATACCCATGCGACTCCTTCTCCTCACCGCCTTCCTTTCCGGCACCGTGTCACTCTTCGCGGAATCGCGGACGTGGAAGAGCGCGGACGGTGGAAATTCCTTCACCGGGGAGTACGTGTCGCACACGGACTCGGGCGTCACGATCCGCCGTGAGGACGGGAAGGTCTTCACCGTGGACTACGCGAAGCTCCACCCGGATGAGAAGACATGGGTGACCACCCAATCGGCCACCGCCGGGAAAAAGCCTGCAGCCGCCGAGCCCGAGGTGGCACCGGACCCGAATGCTGTCTTTGACACGCTGTGCTTCGGCGACACGACGGACACCGTCAAAAAGAAGCTGAAGGAGAGCAAGGCGGTCGAGACCACGCTGGATGAGAGCTACATGGCCCGCACCGGCTTGAATGGCGTCTATCGCACCCGCCAGAAGATCGGCGGCTTGCATTGCGAGCTTTTCTTCGACTGGACGCCGGTCCAAACGCTCAGCGAGGTGGTGCTTCAGACGCAGGCCCAGCGCTCGGATGCCTACGCGGGTAACCTGCAGGCGACCTGGGCGCAGCTCGTGGAACTGATGACCACCCTCCACGGCAAGCCCGTCCAAGGCGGTGCCTACCCGGGGATCAATCAGGTGAAGGACGACATGTTCCTGCCGACCCACCTGTGGAAGCTGAAGAGCGGGGGCTCCGCGCTGCTGGGCGTCTCCAGCCAGGGCGGCGGCTACCTCGTGGTCGTCCGCTTCACGAAGGACAAGGTGGAGCCGGCCCGCTACTGAGAAAGATCAGCGGCGTCCGGCCCCGGTAATCTCTCACTTGGCCTCCGGGGCGGCGGTGGAGGTCATGCGGTGCTTCGTCGGCATCAGCTTGGCCGAGACGATGAATGCCGCACCGGCCAGGACCATGAAGAGCGAGAGGAATTGCCCGCTGGTCATGAAACCGACCATCTTCGAGTCGGGCTCGCGGAATTGCTCCGCAAAGATACGGAACAGCGCGTAGAAGATGAAGAACAGGCCGGTCAGGATGCCAGCCGGGAGCTGCGGGAAGCGGTTCCGCACCCACCAGAGGATGGCGAAGAGCACGACGCCCTCCAGCAGGCCCTCGTAGAGCTGGGACGGGTGGCGCGGTTGCAGGAAGGGCTCGATTGCCTTTGAGACGGCGGGATCCTTCCGCTGCACCGCGAGCATCGCATCCATCATGGCGTGGCTGCTGATTCGGTCCTGCTGCCAGAGGTCGAAGGACTCTTTGATCGTCGGGGATACCTCGGAGGCGGCTTGCATGGCCGCGGGGAAATCGACGCCCTCGGCTTTTTGCTGCTCCACCAGCGAGCGGGGGAATTTCACCGCCCACGCCACGCCTTGGGCCGCGCGACCATAGAGCTCGCCGTTCCAGAAATTCGCCAACCGGCCGAAGAACAGGCCGAGCGGAGCCGCGACGCAGAGGCCGTCGCCTAGACCGCGCCAGGAGACGTTTTTCTTCCGCGCGTAGAACCAGGTGAAAATCACCAGCCCGAGGATGCCACCATGGCTGGCCATGCCGCCTTCCCACACCTTGAAGAGCATCAGCGGGTCCTGATTCACCCAGTCCCAGCCGTGCTCGCGGCTGTGATACCACAGCATGTAGCCGACCCGCCCGCCGATGAAGACGCCGAAGATGGCCGCCGCCGCGATGAAGTCGCCCGCCGCGCCGGGCGGCAGCACCCACAGCTTCCGCTTTGCCAGCACGTTCAGCAGCCAGGCACCCACCAGGAATGCCGCCAGATAGGCCAGGCCGTACCAGCGGAGCTGGATGGCATCGGTGAAGCGGATGAGCACGGGGCTCAGGTCATGCACGTAAGTCGCGAACACGCGGCGACTAGAGAGCAGCCGGTAGCCGGTAGCAAGTAGCGAGGGGGCCGGGGTGCATTGCTGCCGCAGATGGCGATTTCGCCCCGCCACTCGCTACTTGCTACCGCCTCCGCCCCGTGCTGTCCTCCCGCCGCCATGAAAATCGTCGTCGCTTACTCGGGAGGACTCGACACCTCCGTGCTGCTTCTCTGGCTCAAGGAGAAGTACAACGCTGAAATCATCGCCTACTGCGCGGACGTGGGTCAGGGCGACGAGCTGGACGGCCTGGAGGAAAAGGCCCTCACCACCGGTGCCTCGAAGTGCTACATCGGCGACCTCAAGGAGGACTTCGCGGCCAACTACATCTTCCCGATGATCCAAGCTGGCGCGATCTACGAGGGCCGCTACCTGCTCGGCACCTCGATCGCCCGCCCGTGCATCGCCAAAGGCATGCTGGACATCGCCATCGCGGAAGGCGCCGACGCCATCGCCCACGGTGCCACCGGCAAGGGCAATGACCAGGTCCGCTTCGAGCTTTCCGCCGCCTCGCTCGCTCCGAATGTGAAGTGCATCGCCCCATGGCGCGACGCTTCCTTCCGCGAGCAATTCCCCGGCCGCTCCGAGATGATCGCCTACGCCGAGGCGCACAATATCCCGATCAAGGCTTCCATGAAGAAGCCCTACTCGATGGACCGGAATCTTCTGCACATCTCCTTCGAGGCCGGCATGCTCGAGGACCCGTGGTACGACGCCACCACCCCGGACGACCGCGAGATGTACGTCCTCTCCGTGGCCCCGGAAGACGCCCCGGACACCCCGGAATACGTCGAGATCCTTTTCGACAAGGGCAATGCCATCGGCATCAGGCACGACGGCCTCGACGCGATCATCACCGAGCTCGGCGACGTGAAGGTCACCGGCAGCCAGGACGGCTACACGCTGCTCACCCCGTACGGCGTGATGCGCGTGCTGAACCTGCTCGGCGGCCGCAATGGCGTCGGCCGGGTGGACATCGTGGAAAACCGCTTCGTCGGCATGAAGTCCCGCGGCGTCTATGAGACCCCCGGCGGCACCATCCTGCTCGCCGCCCACCGCGACCTCGAGGCGCTGACCGTGGACCGCGAGGCCATGTTCATCCGCGACGGCCTCATCCCGAAGTACGCGCAGCTCGTTTACAATGGCTTCTGGTTCGCCCCCGAGCGTGAGGCCATCCAGGCACTCGTCACCCAGACCCAGCAGACCGTCTCCGGCGAGGTGCGCGTGAAGCTCTACAAGGGCAACGTGATGAATGCCGGCCGCAAGAGCCCGCACAGCCTCTACTCCGAAGCAGTCGCCACCATGGAAGGCGGCCAGGAAGCGGCCTACAACCAGGACGACGCCACCGGCTTCATCGCCCTCAACGCCCTGCGCCTCAAGGCCAGCGCCCGCCAGGTCAAGTAAGCCCTTGAGGGGTGTCGACGTCCCGTCGACACGGCACAGGCCCCGCGCCCATCCACTCACCAGCAACGGACACCGGACAAGCTCCCGGTGTCCGTTTGTTTTTCGAGGGGCACTCAGGGTCGCGGCTCAGGCTCTTCCAAGCCCAGAAAGGCCATCCCGTTTGATCAGGCAAAGGGGAGGGGCGGTTCTCATTCCTCGTAGCGTTCCGCGATCTGTTTTTTCAGAGTCTCCGGTATCTCCATTTCAATTGAGATTTCGCGAAGCACTTCTTCTGGAGCGAGAATTTCATCGGCATGCGAAAGCCATGCCGATGCTGTTTCTGGCTGTTGCTTCATCCATTCTCCCAGCAAGGCCGCATGTTCGGAGAGACTGTAAACATTGTCGAAGATCCCGTGCTTGAAAACAGGGATACGGACCCAGTTCCCTTCCTCCCATGTTGCCCTGTCTTTCGCGAACCAAGCCATGGCTGCTTCGGGGTCTGATTGGAGCCAACGTTGCGCGAATGCGAGGGCCGCAAAAGCCCGGCAACTCGTCTCGAAAAACAAGTCATCAGGTTTATTCCACGGCAGGGCTTCCAACCGAGAAGGCCAAGCTGACCAGTCGGTGTCTTGGGGCAGCCCGGCGAAGAAGCCCTTGAGGATGTCGCAGTCCGGAGGTTCATTCATTCGTCCGGTTGTGACCGCTGTCCAAGCTGCTTCCGGATCGGTCGAGGCCCAGCCTTCGGCCAGTGCGGCGCAAGCCGGGAAGTGTTCATCATCGCGGACTATCGTGGGCACTCCGGCTACTCCTTCGATCCACTCAAATTTGATTGGCGGAGAATCCCGGTCGAGTTCCCGCCATTCATCACGAACCCGATTCCAGACCTTCAATGTTTCTTTCCCGTTCTTCTTCGCGGATGCCCTCAGAAGGACTTCGGCTCCGGAAGGGAAGCGCTTGAGGGAGGTTTCCAGCTCTTCGTGGGCGACCTGCTCCAGCAGCAGATCCCGCAGTGGTTGGAGTCGGATCAAGTGACGCCTGAGCTTGTTGGAACCGCCGAAGGAAGGGTCTCTGTAGTGCTGCTCGATCTCCTCCAAGAGATCCATGCACTCCGATGTGGTAGTCTGTGCGCACGCTCTCGCAAGAGCCGCCTTTCTAGGCGACTTCCAACGCGAGTCAGCCGACAACTGGATCTGCCTTCGAAGCCAAGCGGCGGCTTCATCCTTGCCGAAGTTTCCTGAGTTGGAGACCTGCTCTGAAGATCCCGGACTTGCGAGCGAAGCCTTCTCCGGCTGGCTCGATTTGGACATGGTCCACAAGGCCGCGAATGATGCCGCTGCCACGAGAATCGATGGGCCGGAGATGCGCATTCCAGAGTGGCGAGGTGCCGGTGCAAGAATGCCATGGCGCGTCCAACTTGTCTGTGCCGGAGGAAACCGTCATCGACAAAGACAAAAGGCACCCCGTTTCCGGAGTGCCTTTGTCTGATGCGGTCGTTGCCTGGAAATTATCCCTTCCGGCTCAGCGGTGCGTCCACTCCGGCAGGCGGATGAGTTCGCCGCCCTTGAGCGCGGACTCGTGGGCGAGGATGCCGGTGCAGGTGATGTTCGCGCTTTCGATGGCATTCGGATACGCGTCCTCGCCGGTCTGGAGCATCTTCACGAACTGGTGGACGAGGTGCGGGTGGCTGCCGCCGTGGCCCGCGCCCTGGGTGAAGGAGAGGTGGTCCTCGCCGGTGTCGCCGCCGTAGACGCCGCCCTTCGTGAAGAGCTGGATTTCCTCCGGCAGGTAGTGGGCGAAGTCCGGGCTCTCGACTTCCGAAGGGATCTCCGGCTCGGGCAGCTTCGCGGTGTGGAGCACCAGCGGATTGTGCTCGATCAGCGGCCACTCGACGGACTTTTGCGAGCCATAGACCTCGATGGACTCGCGATACTGCCGCGCCACGTCGAAGAGCGAGCGGTAGATGTGCGCGGAGACATCGCTGTCCTTGAATTTCACGTGGGTGGTCTCCACGGCGAAGGGCGAGCCGTAGCAGCCGTGCATCTCCTCGCGGATGGTGCCGGAGCCGAAGCAGGACACATACTCCGCCTCGGAGCGCATCAGGCCGAGCGCCGGGCCCACGCAGTGGGTGGCGTAGTGCATCGGCGGCAGGCCCGGCCAGTAGCCCGGCCAGCCATCCATGTCCTGCTGGTGGGATGCCTTGATGAACTGGATCTTGCCGAGCTCGCCCTTGTCATAGAGCTCCTTCATGAAGAGGAACTCGCGGGCATATACCACGGTCTCCATCATCATGTATTTCAGGCCGGTCTCCTTAACCAGATCGACGATTTTCTTGCAGTCCTCGACACTGGTCGCCATCGGCACGGTGCAGGCGACGTGCTTGCCCGCCTTCAGCGCCTTGATGGATTGCTCGGCGTGGTCCGGGATGGGGGAGTTGATGTGGACGGCGTGGACGTCCGGATCGGCGAGCAGGTCGTCGTAGGAGGTGTAGCGCTTTTCGATCCCGAACTTGTCGCCGACTTCATCCAGCTTGGACTGGGTGCGCTGGCAGATGGCATACATGTTCACGCCCTTCAGGCGCTGGTAGATCGGGATGAATTCGGCGCCGAACCCGAGTCCGACGATGGCGATGTTGATGTCACTCATGGATTTAAAGGAAAAGGAAATGGGTCCCAAGATATCCGGTATCAGTGGGAGGCGGTCAAGATCGCGGCCTCCAGGCTGCGGAGCGGCCGGTCGAAGAGATCCTGCATGAAGGCGAGGCCGCGCCCGGCGAATTCATCCTGCGTGGTGGTGAAGCGCTTCCAGATGCAGACCGCGCCTGCGAGGTCGCGATTGTCCGGCGTGAAGGACTCGATGACGATCGCGCCGGTGTAGCGGATGTCGCGCAGGGCATCGCGGAAGTCCTGCCACGGGGTGAGGCCGGTGCCGGTGACTCCGCGGTGGTTTTCACTGACCTGCACGTGGATCAGATCGTCGCCCGCATGGCGGATGGCGTCGCCGATGTCCGACTCCTCGATGGTCATATGGAAGGTATCGATCATCGCCTTCGCTGCGGGATGGTCGATGGAGCGGATCAGCCGGATGGTGTCGGCGGTGGTATTGACCAGATCGCTTTCGAAGCGGTTGATCGCCTCGATCGCGAGCTTCAGGCCGCGGTTGCCCGCTTCATTCGCCACGGTGCGGAGTTCGCTCGCTGCCAGGTCCCACTCGCGCTGGCGATCGTCCGGGGAAAGCTGGCGCGCCTTTCCGACCTGCGCATACATCGGTCCGGCGATGAAGGGGATGTCCAGCGCCTCGGCCAGATCCATCAGGCGGGAGAGGTAGGCGCGGGTATTCGCGCGCACGCTGGAGTCGGCATTCGTCAGGTCGCGCCCGGGGCCGAAGGCACCGCAGAGATACGGGGTCAGGCCGGTCTCCTCCAGGATGGGGCGGATCTCCGCCGCATCCACCAGATCGGGGTCCTCGATGGGAAGCTCGACCGCGTCGAATCCCAGTTTCGCGATGCTGCGGAGAAGATCGCCGTGCTCCGAGGTGAAGGGCGAAGTCCACAGCCAGGTGCTGGCTCCAAAAGTGACGCTCATGATGAGGGTCAGCTTAAATGAGCCGCCGTCAGGAGCTATGATGAAACAGGTTTGAGTGTGTATGATTCCGTATTTTCTGTGACAGCGGATTCCCGGAAAGTGCCAGCGGGCGCGGGATGCAGCGTGATTTCGGATTGGGATTTTTGTACCGGAAATCTTGAAGTCGTCCCGTGATCTGGAAGCTGCCCGCCCGAGACATCGTTTTTCCCCGCCGCCCGCTGGTCATGGGGATCGTGAATGTGAATGACGACTCCTTCTCCGGCGATGGCACGCTGGAGATCGCGGCGGCGCTCGCGCAGGCGAAGCGCCAGGCGGAGGAGGGCGCGGACGTGATCGACGTGGGGGCGGAGAGCGCGCGGACGAATCGCGCCGCGGTCGCGGTGGAGGAGGAGGTGCGGCGCTTCCGGGAGTTTCTCACCCGCTGGCCGGAGACAGTTGCGGCGGCGGTGCCAAAGGATGACCCCCAGGTGTGGCCACCCGTCCTCTCCGCGAATACCTGGCGGCCCGAGGTAGTGGAGGCCGTGCTTCCGCTTGGCGTGGAGCTCGTGAATGACATGGGCGCGCTACCCGATGACCGGAATGCGCGGCTCTGCGCCGGGGCAGGGGCGTCGCTGCTCGTCATGCACTCCGTCGGCGAGCCAAAAGTCCCGCATTTCCATCAGCAATGGGACGATGTGATGGGGGCCATGGAGCGCTTCTTCGAGGAGAAGATCGCGATGGCCGTGGATGCGGGTCTGCCGCTTGAGGCGCTGGTGCTCGACCCGGGCATCGACTTCGCGAAGCAGCGCGAGGACAACCTACGGGTCTTCCGCGAGCTGGAGCGCCTGCATCGCTTCGGCCGTCCCTTGCTGGTGCCGGTGAGCCGCAAGACGGTGATCGGCGAGGTGCTGGGAATTCCCGAACCAAAGGAGCGCGATGCCGGCACCGTGGCATGCATCTCCGCAGCCATGCGCCGCGGCGCGCAGATGCTCCGCGTTCACGACGTGCGCGCCGCGTGGCAGACGGTGAAAACGTTGGATGCGCTGGGGTGACGGGATCAGGCACCTCCAGCTTTTCCCGTGGTCCCGAGCATGCCGGGAAAGCGGGCTGCAGCCCGCGCATGCAAGCGTCGCGAGATTTGGTCGAGCACCAGTGCACCGACGATCCCTGCCAGAGCACCGCCGAGCGCGCCGAAGACGAGCACGGGCAGGTCGGCACTCGCTTGTAGCTCCGCCATCAAGCGGGTGGCCACCCATGCGCAGGCGGCACCCATCGGCACTCCGGCGATGATCCCGCATTGAAGTAGGAAAATCCGGATGCCATCCGTGGTCCGTCCGCTGTAGATCCCAGCGAGCACGGATGATGAGATCACGCCAAGGCCCACGAGCACTGCTGCGATGGCACAGGCCACGAGGCCCAGCGCGATCCCGACGCCGATCAGTAGGAGTGCTATCACCGCAAACACCAAGGAGACGATGGCCATGTGTGGATCATGCCTGACGTCACCGCGACCGGCAACTTCCACCGATTTCCGCGGCAATTCTTCACGAGGGCTTCACAGGAAGCTCGAGGCTTGTCCGCTGGTAGATCACCGATCACGAGGAAGCGAACCTCATGCTCCAGAAACAACTTCAAGAACTCTCTGAAGTCGGGCGGTAGCTGCGGCTTTGCCATAGACGATGTAGCGGATCTGTGCGGCGGCTTCGAACCGCTCTTCCGGAGTGGCCGCGTGCCATCGCGCCCGTTCGCTGGCCTCGGCTTCGTCGAAGCTTTGCACTACTTCCAGAGTCCAGCCTTCCCGTCGAGCGGCGATGAGAGGCTTGGTATCCTGAGACATGCGCAGAACCTAGCCGGGCTCTTTCCGCACGGCAAGAACGCAGGAGACCTACCCTGTCGGAACGTCGTAAATACGCGTGGTGAAAATCCGTTGGATTTTCACAGACAAACGGGGGCCGCTGCGGCACTGAGTTAGGTCGTCGATTGCAACGCAAATTGCCATGAGCAGCGTCCACACCCCGATTTCAGAAACCGCGCAATATCTCCAAGCGATCCGCGAGCGGGTCGGCACCATCGTCGTCGGCCAGGACGTGGTGGTGGAGCGCATGCTCATCGCCCTGCTGACGAGCGGCCACCTTTTGTTAGAAGGCATGCCCGGCCTCGCGAAGACGCTGCTGGTGAACACGCTGGCCCGCGCGATGCACCTGAATTTCCGCCGCATCCAGTTCACCATCGACCTCCTGCCCTCGGACATCCTCGGCTCGGAAATCCTCGACGAGCGCACCGGCAACTTCCGCACCCACCAGGGTCCCGTCTTCACGAACCTGCTGCTGGCCGACGAAATCAACCGCGCCGCGCCAAAGGTGCAGGGCGCCCTGCTCGAGGCGATGCAGGAGCGCAAGGTAACCATCGGCAGCCAATCCTACTCGCTGCCGACGCCCTTCCTGGTGATCGCCACGCAGAACCCGATCGAGCAGAGCGGCACCTTCGAGCTGCCGGAAGCGCAGCTCGACCGCTTCATGATGTGCCACCGCCTCGGCTACCCGACGCCGGTCGAGGAGGAGGAAATCCTTCGCCGGAACCTGAAGCTCGGCGTGAAGCGCGAGGGCTCCGGTGCCGTGGCTCGCACCGAGTTCGACATGATCAAGGAGGAGGCCATCGGCAGCGAGAACGACCTGATCTCGGCGATGGAAGCGGCGAACCACATCCACGTCAGCGATGTCTTCCTGAAGCACGTCGTCGATGTGATCGAGCGCACCCGCAAGCACCCGGACCTCGAGGTCGGCTGCTCGCCGCGCGCCGGCATTTCCATTCTCAAGGCGTCCCGCGCCCGCGCGCTCCTGCATGGCCGCGACTACGTGGTGCCGGAGGATCTCTTCGCGCTGGCGGAGGACGTGATGCTGCACCGCATCCGCCTAACCTACGAAGCGCTGGCCGAGGGCAAGACCGGGGCGAATGTGCTCCGCCAGATCCTCGAGGCCTCGGTTTCCTGAGCATGCAAGCCACGCTTCACAACGCCGATCCGCTCGACCACCGCCAGTTCCTGGTGGCGGTGAAGCGCTTGGCAGACAGCCTGAGCTACGGCACGGATCGCAGCCCGTTCCTCGGCCAAGGCTTGGAATACGTGCAGTCGCGCCGCTACGAGCCGGGAGATCCGGTGAAGTCGATCGACTGGCGGGTGACGGCCCGCACGGGCAAGCACCACGTGAAGCAATTCGAGACGCCGAAGCAGATGCCGGTGTGGCTCGTGGTGGACACCTCCGCCTCGATGGCCATCGCCTCGCATCCGCCGGGGAAGTACGGGCTGGCCGTGCAGGTCGCCGGTGGCATCGCGCTGGCATGTCTGGATCACGTGAATCCGGTGGGCGTGCTCGGTGCCGGTGGCCGCGACCTCGTCATCCAGCCGAGTCTTTCCCGCGACGTGTTGCTCCAGTGGCTCCACGCGCTGCGGCACTACCGCTTTGACGAGCCGACCACGCTCGGCCAGCGCCTGCTCTCGCTGGAGCCATCCTTGACGCAGCGGTCGATGCTGATCGTGCTCAGCGATTTCCACGATCCCGATGCACTCGCCGCGATGAAGCTCATTGGCGCGCGACACGATTGCCTGTGCCTGATCTTCCGCGATCCCGCCGAGGACCAGCTAGAAGGCGCGGGCCTCTTCCGTGGCCGCGAGGTCGAGTCCGGCCGCGAGCTGCTCACGCACGGCAAGCGCCTGCTCTCCACGACCGATGCGCTCACCGAGTCGCTGAAAAAGGCGTCGCTCGATCATTTCCTCATCCGCCCGGGAACGCCCTTCCTCGGCCAACTCCGCCACTTCCTCCGCTCGCGCGGGGGAGCATCCCGCCGCAGCCGCCAGTGATTCGCCGCGCCCTCATCGCCCTGTTGCTTGCCGCGAGCCCGCTGCTTGCGGAGACTCCCACCCAACGCGTCGGCCAGCCGCTGGAAATCAGCGACGTGTACATCCCCGGCGGCGAGGTGAAGCCAAAGCCGCGCCGCGACCGCAAGCCGCCGCTGATGGTCCGCGTGCTGGAGGTGAAGCCCGCCAAGGATGGCTCGCGCTACGACTTCGAGGTGCAGGGCCTTGAAGCCGGGACCTACAATCTCGCGGAATTCCTCGATGCGCCGGAGGGCACCACCCTGCCCGCCATTCCGCTGGAGATCACTTCCGGCCTGCCCGACGGGCTGGTCCATCCGAACAAAAACGAGGCCGCCGGCCTGCCGGAACTCGGCGGCTACCGCACGAAGATGATGCTCTTCGTCTCGCTGTGGATCGCGGGCTTCGTCGGCATCCTGATGTGGAAGAAGAGCAAGCCCGCCGCCGCAGATGACGGTGCGAATGCCCACGCGTCCCTCGCGGAGCGCCTCCGCCCTCTGGTCGGTGCCGCGGCAAAGGGCGAGCTTTCCTCCGACGATCGCGCGAAGCTCGAGCGCCTCGTCATCGGCCACTGGCGCGAGAGCCGACCGGACATCGCCGCGCTCGCACCCGCGGAGGCCATGGTGAAGCTCCGCACCGACGCCGATGCCTCGCCGCTCGTCCTCGCGCTGGAGCGCTGGCTGCACGCCCCGAGCAGCCATACGACTACCGCCGATATCGAAAAGCTCCTCGCCCCTTACTCGGGCTCCAGTCTTGCGTCCTGAGTCTCCCAGTCTTCCGTCTTTCCCATGACCTTCGCCCATCCATGGTTGCTAGCCCTGCTCGTCCTGCCGGTCGGGCTGGCGGTGTATCTCTGGAAGCGTGGCGGTCGCCGCGTGCCACTGCCCTTCGACCACCAGCCGATCCCGCGCGAGCGCATGCTCGCCATCCTGCTGAAGGCCGCCGACCTGCTGCCGGTGCTTCTGCTGATGCTCGCCATCGCGATCCTCGCCGGACCGAGGCGCTTCGAGCAGCCGCGCAACGAGCGGGAAATGACGAATATCCTCTTCTGCCTCGATGTCTCCGGCTCGATGACGGCGCCCTTCGGGTCCGGCACACGCTATGACGCGGCGATGCAGGCGGTGAATGACTTCATCTCCTTCCGGAAGGGCGATGCCTTCGGCCTGACGGTCTTCGGCAGCGCGGTGCTGAACTGGGTGCCGCTCACGAATGACGTGTCCGCCTTCAAGTGCGCGCCGCCATTCCTGCGGCCGGATGTGCTTCCGGGTTGGTTCGGCGGCACCAGCATCGGCATGGCGCTGCGTTCCGCGGAGAAGACGCTGCTCGCCGGCGACTCGGGTGACCGGATGATCGTGCTCTTCACCGATGGCATGAGCTCGGACCTGATGAATGGCCAGGACATCGCCATCGCGCAGAGCCTGAAGGCGAACAATATCAAGGTCTATGGCGTCCACGTCGCCGAGGGCGGCGCGCCGGACGAGGTGGGCGTGATCGCCTCGATCACCGGTGGAGAAATCTTTGCCGCGGGCGATCCGAATGGCTTGAAGGCCGTCTTCTCAAGGATCGACGAGATGGAAAAGGCGCCGCTCAAGCGCGTCACGCCGGACCCTGTGGATTACTTCCAGCCCTTCGCCATCGCCGGTCTCGGGATCGGGGCGCTTTATCTACTTACCCTCTTCGGATTGCGACACACGCCATGGTGAGGACGAGTCCAGAGATCGCGGATGGCGGATGGTGGATGGCAGATAAGATGCCATCGGCGAATCGCGTGATCCCGTCCGCATCGGGCGGTGCATCTTTCGCCCCGGCGGGGCGGGGGAGATTAGCCGGTGGCGTGAGCCACCGGAAAGGCACGGAAAAGCGGAATGCACCCCGGCGGGGTGCCGGAAGGGTGGGAATAACCCCACCGTACGTTTCATCCGACGATGGCGTGCTACAAGGTTTCTCCGTCCGGCGACCCTTCGGGACGCGGCAATTTTCTTCGACCGAGACCCGGTGGCTCACGCCACCGGCTAATTTCTCTGGCCCCTCCAGGGCTGAAATCATCGGCTCATCCCTCGCCAATCTCGGGGCATTTTCGTCGCATCTGCCATCCTCCATCCACCATCTGCCATCTTGAACCAGACCCCGCTGCTGCTGGCTGTCGCCGCCGTCGTGCTCGCCACGGGGGCGGAGTGGATTCACATGGGCCGCGTCCGGAGTGTCGCGGCGCTTGCCTTCGGTCCGGATAAAAGGGCCTCGCTGGTCGGTCAGGCTGCGCCGGTCATCCGCGTTTTGGCGCTCGGCATGCTCGTCTGGGGCGTGGCCACCTTGTTCCTGCTGCCGCCGGTCGCCCATCGTTCTTCGGTGAAGGACGTCGAGGTGAAGGACCGCCAGCACCTGCTGCTGGTGCTCGATGTCTCCCCCAGCATGCGCCTCCGCGACGCCGGGGCAGGCGGGAAGGAAAGCCGCATGGACCGCGCCCGCGCCGTGCTGGAGTCGGTCATCGCCCGCTCCGCCCACGACAAGCTCCACACCACCGTCGTCGCCGTTTATAATGGCGCGAAGCCGGTGGTCGAGGAGACGCGTGACCTGGAAATCATCCATAATATCATGGGCGACCTGCCCATGCACTACGCCTTCCAGTCCGGGCAGACGCGGATCTTCGACGGCTTGGAAGAAGCGGCCAAGATCGCCTCGAAGTGGCCCGCCGGTTCGGCCACGCTCATTCTCATCAGCGACGGCGATTCCGTGCCTGCCACCGGCATGCCAAAGATGCCGCCCTCCATCGGCGGCGTGCTGGTCGCCGGGGTGGGGGACCCGCTGAAGGGCAGCTTCATCGACGGCCGCCACTCCCGGCAGGACGGCACCACCCTGCGCCAGATCGCCACGCGCCTCGGCGGCGAGTATCACGACGGGAATGCCAAGCTGGTCCCCACGGCGATGCTGGAGCGCCTCGGCACCATCACCATGGACGGGATCGCCCGCCTGCCCGGCCAGCGTGAATTGGCGATCTTTCTCACCACAATGGGCGCCAGCCTGCTTGCCGGACTCCCTCTGCTGCTCCATTTCGCCGGGTCCCGCTGGAATCCCGGCCCTCTCCGGTTCCAAAATCCGCGGAAGTCCTCGCTTCCTTTTCCTGACAAATCCGATCAACTCGCGACTTAACAGACTGCCATGAAAATACTCGTTCTCACTTTGTGGTGCCTGGTTCCCCTGGGCCTCGTCGCCTATCATTACGGTCCCGGCCAAGCCGGGCTGAAGCTCGATGCCGCCTCCGAAGCACTCGGAAACGCGACGTCGAAGTCGGCTTCCAGCGAATGGAAGGGTGCGATTTCCTCCTACGAACAAGCGCTCGCGAAGCTGCCGAAGGAGAATGTCTCCGACGCTCGCCGCATCCGCTTGGAGCTGGCAAAGGCCCGCATGGAGGCCGCCGAGCTGCCGAAGGCCCGCGAAGAGCTGGCTGCTCTGGCCGATGAACTCGCCCAGGACCCGAATGCCCACGCCGGCCTGCGCGACGAGACTCTGGCGACGCTGGCCAGCTCGCGCTTCTACATGACCTATCTCATGAAGCTGGAAGGCCTGCCGGACAGCGATTGGGAGCCGGAAATCGAAGCCGCCCGCCAGGAGCAGAAGCTGCTCGTCCAGCGCGCCACCGAGTCCGGCGACGAAAAGGCTGCCGCGAAGCACGCCGACGACCTTGAAGCCTCGATCCGCCTCGCCCGCATGGAGCCGGAAGAACTCTACGGCAAGGCCATCCCGAAGCAGTGCAACTGCAGCTCGGGCAAGTGCAACAAGCCCTCGCCCAAGAGCGGTAACAAGAAGCCGCAGGACGCCCGCGGCGCCAGCTCCGGTCCGCCGGTGGATGGCCAGGGCTCCTGAGCTGGAAATCAGAGGCATGCATCTCTCCGTAGGCGCGGTGGTGACACCGCGGTAGCTACTGGAGACGCATGCCTCAGTCCCTGCTTCTGCCCTTTGACGATTGTGTTTGCGGCATCCCGGCGAGTTTCTCCGGGACTGCCGCCTTCTGACGACAGGAGTGTCGTCTCCCCCCGCCTTTGTTTCGTGCCCTTGCTTCCGCAACACCCTTTTTAAGCCCCGTCATGTACTCTCGCACCGCCCTGATCACCTTGGCCGCCCTTACGGTTCCGCTTTCCGCCCAGATCATCGTCCAGGGAGGGGCGGTGAGTGGTGCGGTCATCGGGGGAGTTCCCGGTCAGCCGATGGTCATTGAAGTCCAGGACGGCGAGCCTGCCGAGGGCATGCTGCCTCCGGCGGGTGCCATGGCCGCGCTTGCGGCAGGCGGGGCGGAGGGTGGCGATGTCGATTTCAATCGCCTCCGGCAGATGATCGAGCAGAGCAAGAACCGCCCTGCTCCGACCGTCGAGCAGCAGAAGGCGGGAATCCTCCGCGAGCTCCAGTTTGACCGCAGCCCAGCAGGCATCCTCGCCACCCGCATGGAGGAAGCCCGCGAAGCCGCCGCTGCAAAGAATCCACAGCCTGCACATCCGGCCCCACCCGCGCCTCCTGCCCCGGTCGCTCCGCCCGCTCCGCCGGTGGCCCCGCCTGCCGCTCCCGCAGTGGAGGGTGTGCCCGCCACGCCCGAGGGCGGCATGACTCCGGAAGGCGCTCCGGGTGTGGAAGGTGCAGTGGTTCCCGCTCCCGAAGTCGCCCCGGCCCCGGTCGCGCCTCCGGCTCCGCAGAAGCCATCTCCGGATGCCGCAAAGGCACAGGCGGAGCTTGAGCAATTCCGCAAGGACGCCGCCGTTTTCCGCCGCGATGTGGTGCTCGGTCGTTGGGACAAGGTGAAGGCATTCCTCGCCGGTCTCCCGCCGCAGCTTTCCGCAGAGGCTTATCAAAATGTCGTCGCGAGGCTTTCCGCGCCGTCGCCGGTCCAGCCGACGCCGGACCTCATCGCCCGCGGTGCGAAGCCGCACACGCAGCCGGCCCTGCTCTCGACCGATGACCTGCTAGGCCTCGCCGCCGCTGCCCCGAAGCCGCCGCAAAAGGCACAGATCAAGGGTCTCGCCAAGATGCTGCCGAAGGACCCGCGCCCGCCGAAGGAATTCTTCGATGCGCTGGCCAAGGGCATCCAGCACTTCGGAGGTGAGGACCCCGCGTCGCGCCAGCGTGCCGCAGAGTTCCTGATGGAGGCGGGTTTCGTAAAGGACGCCACGCCGTTCCTGCCCGACCTCGCCACCGCGAAGGAGAAGAAGGACTACGCCGCCCTCAACCTGATCGCGCGCCATCGCGCCGATCTCTACCAGCTCGACAAGAAGGACGCGGGCAAGGACGCGCTGCCCCTCGCCTGGGAGCTTTCCACTTCCTTCCTCACGGACGCCAAGGCACCGGCACCCGCCAAGGCCGAGGCGCTTTTCCGCGCGCTTTCGCTGATCCCGCAGCTCGGCGATGACACCGGCAAGCTGTGGCTTGAAAAGACCTTCAAGAACCCGCAGGGCGAAGGCGTCGAGCTGCTCGCCACGCTCGGCACCCTCACCGCGCAGACCCGCGAGAATCCCGATCAGACGCTCCGCCTCGAGCAGCTCAAGCTGCAGCACGCCGCGGTGACGACGATCCTCGCGACCAAGGACGTCGATCCCGCAGCATGGTCCGGCATCTTCACCATCTACGCCGAGCAGTGGGCCTACGAGGCCGGCGTCACCCAGGTGAAGGACCAGAGCAATACCCGCCGCATGGTCCCGCAGTATGACGAGTGGGGGAATCTCTTCTACAGCCGCCCGAATACCGGCTTCCAGGGCCCCGGCGTCCGTCCCATCGGCGCGGGTGAATTGCTGGAGTGCAAGCCCGACGAGAAGTGGCTCGCTTCGATCCAGAGCTCGTCGCGGAACGAATGCCTCCTCGCCGCCGCCCGCCTGCACCTGAAGGTGAAGGAGGAGAACCAGGCGCTGCCGGTGATCAAGACACTCGCCGCCACCGACAAGGAGCAGGCGAAGGCGCTGGTCCGCGAGACGATCAAGGTCTGGACCGAGAATAACAACCCGAACGAAGGGCAGAACTATCGTTCGCAGTACATGTATTTCTACGGCTTCAACAACCAGTCGGGAGCGATCCCGCTGACGCGTTCGAAGCAGGAGCGCAATTTGGTCGAGCTGGCCGCGCTGGTGAAGGGCGTGAGCGAGCTGGACCTTGGCGAAAGCTTCCACACCGAGTTCGCGAATGCCTTCATCTCCTGCCACAGCCAGGCAGAGGTGTGGCGTGTCGAGGCGGTCGAGTCCGTCTTCGGCGCGACCGACGTGCTCGACTCCGACACCCTCGCCACGCTGGTGGGCAAGATGCGGCTGAACCTCGCCGGTCTCTGGCCGAATCCGAAGGTGCAGCAGGCCTTCCAGACGAAGCGCAAGGACAAGGAACTGCAGGAGCAGATCTTCACCGGCTACAAGGCGGCGCAGGGCGTGCTGGAGCGCGCGCTGCTGAAGAAGCCCGCCCAAGCGTGGCGCCTGGAGGAGCAGCTTGCCGGCCTGCGCTTCGAGGAGAGCAACTACCGCAGCTCGCTTGAGGGCAATCACGAGCACAGCAAGACGAAGCGCGCGTCGCTCGACATGCTCGCCGCCGCCGCCGGGGAATACGCGGCCTCGCTGCCGCTGGAGGATCCCTCGGACGAGACCAGCGCGATCTTTGAGACGTGGTTTTACGCCGCACTGGGCTCGCCTTCGCTGGAGGCGCTGAAGAGCAACCACGTCGCGACTCCCGAGGAGTATGCGAAGATCAAGCAGGCGCTCGATTCGCTGCCCGGCGACACGAAGGCGCGCCACCTGAAGTCCTTTGCCACCACGATCAACAACCGCCTCGCCAACGTCGCGCCGGACCTGAAGCTCCGCTATCTGGAAGCTGCGGGTGCCGTGATCGGCGACCATCCGGCGATGCGCGATGCGAGCGACGTGCTCGCCTATTACCGCGACCTCATCACGGAGATCCAGCTCGACGCCACGGTGGACGGCTCGGATCGCGTGGGCACGGATCAGGCATTCGGCCTGCGCGTGAACCTGCGCCACACGCGTGAGATCGAGCGCGAGGCCGGCGGCTTCCAGAAGTACCTGCAGAACCAGAATTCGATGCAGTATGCGTGGAACTTCGGCCGCCCGACCGAGGACTACCGCGACAAGTTCGAGAAGGCGGCACGCGCCGCGCTGGAGGAGCACTTCGAGGTCGTTTCGCTCACCTTCCACACGGACAAGGTGGAGTCGCAGACCGATCCGAAGTTCGGCTGGCGCTACACGCCGTATGCCTACTTCATGCTGAAGCCGAAAGGCCCGCAGGTGGACAAGGTGCCGCCCCTCAAGCTGGACCTCGATTTCAATGACACGTCCGGCTACGTCGTGCTGCCGGTGACTTCGGCGGAGGTCCTGATCGACGCCGGCAAGTCCGAGCCGCGGCCCTTCCGCGACCTGAAGGTGACGCAGACGCTCGACGAGCGCAGCCATGCGGAAAAGGGCAGCCTCTTCCTTGAGGTGAAGGCCACCGCGCACGGCCTCATCCCGCCACTTGGCGAGCTGATGTCGGAGACCTACGACGGTTTTGAGGTTGGCAATATCGAGGACCGCGGCCTGCGGGTTGTGGAGATGGATGCCGCCGCGGATGACTTTGCCCCGATCTCCGAACACGAGTGGCGGATCGAGCTGAAGCCGGAAGGTGGCAGCCTGCCTGCCTCGTTCGAATTCCCGACGGTGAAGCAGGAGCTTGCGAAGGAAGACGGTCTGACCCGTCAGCGCTACGTCGATGTCGATCTGCAGCCGGTGGGCGAGCGGGTCGAGCTCGGCGGTTCCGCCGGTGGGAGCGAGACCATGGTCCTCGGCGGGCTCATGGCCCTCGCCGTGATCGCCGCCGCGGTGCTGGGCACTGCGAAGCGCCGCAAGGCCCCGCATCACGACGGCCCGGAGCTGGCACCGCTGCCCGCGCAGATGAATGTCGTCAGCGTTATCGGCTACCTGCGCCGCCTCCAGCAGCGCGCAGGCACCACGCCGATGATGAAGCGCGAGATCGAGAAGGAGATCGTCGAACTCGAAGCGAAGCACTTCGGCCGCGCCGATACTCCGGAAGACACGATGCAGCTCGAGTCCATCGCGAAGCGCTGGCAGACGGCGTGATCTGGCGTTTTTCCGATCAATTGCAGATGGGTTTGACGTAGGACGGGTTCGCCTGTTCGCATGAAATTCCTGTGCCTGCTCTTCAGCGCGTTGGCCGCCACGGCCAGCGCGCGCCCTCCGCTGGAGAAGCCGAACGTGATCGTCATCCTGCTGGATGACGCCGGGTACGGTGACTTCTCGCACACGGGGAATCCCACGGTCGATACGCCGAATCTCACGCGGATGGTCCGCGAGGGGGCGAATTTCCCGCAGTTCTACAGTGCGTCGCCCGCTTGCTCGGCGTCGCGTTACGGCCTGCTGACCGGGAGGAATCCGCGCCGCTCAGGATTTGGCAAGTGGGTGCTGGGCCCGGCTGACCAGCGCCACCTTCACCCGGATGAGGTCACCATCGCAGAGGGCCTGAAGCAGCGCGGCTATGCGACGGGTCTCTTCGGCAAGTGGCATCTCGGAACGCCTAACGGTGCCAATGGGAACACCGTCGACTCCCTGCCGCTCGCCCATGGCTTCGACCGCTGGCTCGGCACGAATCTCTCCCACGACTACAATCCCGCCTCCCATCTCATGAAAGGGCCGTCCGCGGTGAATCAACCGGTGGCGGGCTATGAGATCATTGCGCGGAGCATCGCGGCGAATATCCCGGTGATGGAAGGCCTCACCGGTCGCTATGCCGATGCCGCCATCGGCTTCATCCGCGAGAAGAAGGACGAGCCTTTCTTCATCTACCTCGCGCCAAACATGCCGCACCTCGCGGTCCATGTGCCGGATGCCTTCAAGGGGAAGTCGCGCCGCGGTCTCTACGGTGACTGCATCGAGGAGATCGACCACCATCTCGGGCGCATCCGTGCCGCGCTGGAAGAGGAGGGGATCGCGCAAAACACGCTCGTCATCTTCACGTCGGACAATGGCCCTTGGATCCGCTTTCAGGACACCGCAAGCCACGAGCAGTATGGTGAGGCGCGCCTGCTGATCGGCTCCGCCTTGCCCTTCCGCGATGGCAAGGGCTCGACCTGGGAAGGCGGCGTGCGGGTGCCCGGCGTGTGGTGGTGGCCCGGCACGATCCCGGCTGCGACGGTTGTCCGCGATCCCGCCTCGACACTGGATGTGCTGCCCACGGTCTTCGCCCTGGCCGGGCAAGCCCTGCCCGCCGGACGCACGCTGGATGGCCGGGGCATCCGCCCCGCGCTCAATGCATCGCTCTTCCCCGGCATGGTGCCGGACTTCTCGTTCGTCTACACCGGCGATTCCACGAATGCGATCTGCGCCGTGCGCAAGGGGCCGTGGAAGCTCCACACCCGGCTCTATTCGCAGACAGGAAACAACTACGGCTTCACTACTTCCGTCGCCAGTCCGCTGCTTTTCAATGTCGAACAAGATCCCTCCGAGCGCATCGATCAAGCCGCCGGGAACAGCGCAAAGATCGGTGAATTGAAGAGCGTGGTGGATACCTTCGAAGCATCGCTTTCGAAGGAGGGAACCTTCTGGGACTGATCGCTCCCGCCTACGAAACCACGGGCAAGAGCAGCTTCGCGACTGTCCCGCCGCCTTCGCGATCATCGAGGGAAATCGAGCCGCCATGGAGTTCGGCGGCTTCCTTCACCAGCGTGAGGCCCAGCCCGGTGCCCTTGCGGCCGGAGGAGTGGTGCTTCAGCGAGTAGAAGCGCTCGAAGATTTTTTCCCGGGCGTAGTCTGGGATTCCCGGGCCGCGGTCCGAGACGATGATGCCGCCGTCCGGCTCAAGTACGATATCCACCGTAGCTCCGGCCGGGGAGAAATCGATGGCATTCTCCAGCAGGTTCGTGACGGCGGAGCGCAGGATGAAGGCGTCGCCGCGGACTTTCACGGTGCTGCTGGGTAGAGACGGGGCGAGCGTCACCCTGGCCATGCTTGCCGGTGCCTTGGCCTGGTCGATCGCGCGGGCGACGATGAGTTCCAGATCGACGGCCTCCGTTTCCTCCAGGCTGCTGCGTCCCTCAAGGGCGGAGAGTTCGAGTAGTCGGTTGAGCAGTCGCTCGGCACGGCCGGATTCGGCACGGATGTTCTCCAGGAAGCGCCTGCGGTCGGCCTCCGGCATGTCCTCGTCCAGCAGCTCCGCGGCTCCTCGGATGGCGGCCAGCGGGCTCTTCATTTCATGGGTCAGCGTCTGGACGTAGCGTTCGGCGTAGCGGCGGCCCTCGAGTGCTTCGCGCATGGACTCCAGCGCGCGGGCCAGCGTGTTCACTTCCTTGCCCGCGCCCAGCTTCGGCAGCGGGGGACGCTTGCCAGATTCGATCTCGCGGGCGTATTCCGTGAGCAGGCTGACCGGCCGGTACTGCCAGATGAAGACCGCAGTCACGAGGAAGAAGATCCCCGCGCCGATGAGCCCGGTGCCCCAGTAGATGCCGCGCCGCCGGGCGTCCACGATCGGCAGCACGTCCGCCTGCGGCTTGTACACGGTGAGCATGCCGAAGGGCTTCTCCACCGGTCCGATGAGCGCCCCCACGTGGAGGACGGAGGAGTTCGCATTGTTCTCGTCCGTCCTGCTACTGCGCGCGCCGTACTTTCCCTGAAGGGTGAGAGCCACGTCCCGCTTGTGTCCGAGATAGGTGCCCTCCAGCCGGTCCCGCGAGTCGAAGATGCAGAGCCCGCTGGCATCGGTGACGTAGGCCCCGAGGCCCATGTGATCCTTCAGGTGCCCGTGGATCAGCGCCTTGAATTTCCGCGCCTCCGCACCGTCGAAGGCTCTGTGGAAGTGGTCCTTGTCGAAGTTGCCATCCTCCAGGTCCTCCTCGACGAAAGCGGCCAGCATCTGCGCTGCATCCACCATCAGCTCCTCCGTCGCCTGGTACGTCTGCGGCTCCACGACCGAGAGCTGCTGGCGCATCAGCAGGTAGAGACCGGTGCCGATGATGAGGGCGATGAAGAACAGCGTGACGCGGGTGAGGCGCATGGAGGGAAGTCAAATGGCCAAGGACGAAGTGCCAAGTTCCAAAGAGAGCGGGAAGCCTCAACTACTTCATCGAAGTCGGAGCATCTCTTCTCACGGCACGAATAGATAGCCCAGCCCGCGGCGGGTCTGGATCAGGTCCTCGGAGCCGGCCTTGGCGGTGCGGAGCTTGGCTCGGATGGACTTGATGTGGGCATCAATGGTGCGGTCGGTCACGGCACCGGGATCGGCCCAGGCGTGGTCGAGGAGCTGGTCCCGGCTCAGCACGCGGCGCGGGTTCTTCATGAAGACGAGCAGCAGCTTGTATTCGTGGGCGGTCAGGTCGAGCTCGCTGCCGTGGCAGTGGATGCGCATGGCGGCAGAGTCGTGATGCAGCACCCCGGCGGGCGTAGCTTCGGGTTGCTTCAAGGGAGCGGGAGCCGCGGTGGCAGTCTGCGACCGCCGCAGGATCGCGCGGATGCGGGCGACGATCTCGCGCGGGCTGAAGGGCTTCGTGACATAGTCGTCGCCGCCGAGTTCCAGGCCGAGAATGCGATCCACCTCGCCATCGCGGGCGGTGAGGAAGAGCACGGGGACGGTGGAGGTTTCGCGGAGCTTCTTGCACACGTCCAGACCGGTCATGTCCGGCAGGCCGATATCGAGGATGGCGAAGTCGAAGGGCTGGCTCTCGAAAGCATCGAGCGCCTCCTGCCCGGTGAGCGCGTGATGCACCTCGAAGCACTCGGTTTTCAGCGCATAGACGAGGGTGTCTGCGATGGCGGGTTCGTCTTCGACGAGCAGGACGTTCATGGGTTGGAAGATACGGCACCGGATAAGCCCGGATCGTGGTCCAACTGTGAAGAAAAGATGAAATCGTGGCCAGCCGGGAAATCTAACCGATGGCCCCGTTGACCTCCCCTGAAATCGCCGACTCGCTCGTATCCTTGAGGTCCACTCCGCTGAAACCAAGCCTCCGGGACTCGTGCAACAGCCATGCGATCCGGCGAGCCGCCGCGGCTGGGGGCAGGCCCTCCGGACGGATGTTCGAGACGCAATTCCGACGCGCATCCGTATTCCCGGACCGCGGTGAATGAACGAGGTAGGCACCGAGGCTATCGGGCGAGCCGAGGCCGGGCCTCTCGCCGAGCAGGATGAGTGCCGCACGGGCCCCGAGCGCGTGGCCGATCTCATCCTGCAGGGCGACTCGGGCGAAGGGCACGATGACCAGCGGAGCGAGCGCCCAACTCTCTAACAGCGGGAGCAGTGCTCCGAGCAAAGGCGGCCCCTGCCGATGCGCGGCGGTCGCTGACAGGCCGTCGGCTAGGATGATGACGAGGTCGTGATCGCCGTGGTGCGCGGCAAGCTTTCCGGCGCTCTCAGGGGAGAGTCTCCTCCCCAGATCCGGGCGCTGGAGATAGGTCGCGCGATCACCGGCCTGCGAATGTGCAAGGATGACCGGAAGCCCCAGAGGTTCCAGTTCCGCCGCAAGCGATGCGGGGTCAAAGCAGGCATGCACGGCATCGCGGGCCTTCGCATGATCCAGGCGGAAGCGCAGCAGTTCGCCATGCGGCAATGAGCCGCCGGCGCGGCCGTTCCCGACGCGGGCGCTCGTCCAGTGCTTCAGCGGATGGATGTCGTCACTCATGGGGTGAGGAGGCCGAGAGCGGCGGGTGCGTCGATGAGCGCGCGGGCATCCTTTCTCAAGCGACCACGCCGGTCGGCGATGCCGCTTCTTTCCAGCCACGCTTCGAATTCCGGCGCAGGCTTCTTCCCGAGCACCTGGCGCAGGTAGTGGGCGTCATGAAAGGAGGTTGATTGGTAGCCGAGCATGATGTCATCCGAGCCGGGCACACCCATGATGTAGTTGCACCCGGCGACGCCCAGCAGCGTGAGCAGGTTGTCCATGTCGTCCTGGTCCGCTTCGGCGTGATTTGTGTAGCAGACATCGCACCCCATCGGCAGGCCGAGCAGCTTCCCGCAGAAGTGATCCTCCAGGCCTGCGCGGGTGATCTGCTTGCCATCGTAGAGATACTCGGGACCGATGAAGCCGACGACCGTATTCACGAGCAGCGGGGAAAACTCGCGCGCCACGGCATAGGCGCGTGCCTCCATGGTCTGCTGGTCGATGCCGTGATGGGCATCCGCCGATAGGGCGCTGCCTTGGCCCGTTTCGAAGTACATCACGTTGCTTCCGAGCGTGCCACGCTTCAGTGAAAGCGCTGCTTCCCTTGCTTCACGGAGCAGCGCGAGATCGATGCCAAAGCTGGCATTCGCCGATTGCGATCCGGCGATGGATTGGAAGACGAGATCGACCGGCGCGCCTTGCTCCATGGCGCGGATCTGCGTCGTCACGTGGGCAAGCACGCAGGATTGGGTGGGGATCTCATATCGCGAGATCAGGCCGTCCATCATCTCGAGCAGGGCGCAGGTGGTGGAGACCTGGTCGGTGGCGGGATTGATCCCGATCACCGCGTCACCGCAGCCTAATAGCAGGCCATCGAGCATGGAGGCGGCGATTCCCCGCATGTCGTCCGTGGGGTGATTCGGCTGGAGTCGCACGGAGAGCCTGCCCCGGAGTCCGAGGGTATTGCGGAAGCGGGTCACGACCTCGCACTTCGAAGCGACGAGGATCAGGTCCTGATTCGCCATGATCTTGCTGACTGCTGCGACCATCTCGGGCGTGAGCCCGGGGGCGAGGGCGGTGAGCGTGATCGTGTCCGTTTCGTAGTCGAGCAGCCAGTCGCGGAATTCGCCGACCGTGAGTCCGGCGACGGGAGCGAAGGCCGAGGCATCGTGACGATCATGGATCAAGCGCGTGACCTCATCGTCTTCATACGGGACGAGGAGGTCCGTGAGGAAATGCGAGAGGGGAAGGTCTGCGAGGAGATGCTGGGCGGCCACCCGCTCCTCCGCGGAGGTGGCGGCTAGGCCCGCGAGCATGTCGCCGGAGCGCAGTGGTGTCGCCTTCGCCAGCAAGGCGCGCAGGTCGGCGAAGCCATGGCGGCGGCCGGCGATGGTGGTGCTCCATGGCATGCGGTGTCGCTAGCAGGTCACGCGCCTTTTTGAGGTGACGGCGAATCTTTGGCTGCGATGATCGGAGTAGCAGATGAGATCGAATGTCCCGCGAATCAGGAGCCTGGTGTTTTCAGGCAGATCGGCTCTTGCCGGGGTGATCGCCGCGTGTTGCGGGGCCACGGGGAGCGTGATGGCCCAGGAGTCCGGTCAGGAGAAAGCCGTGGCGGTAGCTCCTGATCCAGTCGACATCGCCAATCGGATGGTGGCCCAATTCAGGGAGCTTTCACGGCACCGGTTCGAGAGATTCGAGACGGAGTGGGCTGCTGCCGATGAGGTGCGCGTGGCTGAGCTTGAGATGACCCGGTTGATGTTCGAGTTACGCAGGCAGGACGCGGAGACTTGGACCAGACTTATCAAGGAGTTTGGCACCTATGCCTTCGAGTGCGAGCAAGCCCGGCTCGAAAAGGGTGCTAAAAGAATCGCGCTCAAGGCCGAATCAGCCAGAGCGAGGACGACCGATGAAGACATCCGCAAGGCTGACGAGAAGCTCCAAGCTGCGATGAAGAATCTGCCCCTTGGAGAAGGGCCGGCCTACGATGCGATGGTCGCTTATCATGCGAAGCGGAATGCCTGCGGGGATCTGAGTGATCGTTTCAACGCGGAGTCTCAAGCTTTGACGGAAAAACTGACGGAGGTTCGTCGGCAGTGGTTTGGCATGGACGATCACCTGTGGAGGAAGCTGGAGAAGGTCACGGAACCATGGCACCAAGAACTCATCCGCCTGCAAGCGGAGGCGGAGAATGCCAAGCGCGCCGAAGCCGACAAATCGGATGCGGCCTGGCCGGAGGAAAAACGCTGGCCCGCTGCCCGCCGCCGGTATGTGGAATACCTGGAGCGCGAGATCGACTGGAGTGACGCGCTGAAGCGTTAGTTGGCGATGTCAGCCTGAAGTCTCAGGAAAGCACGCGGTCCGCTGGCCGAGATGCGGGCCCTCGCAACGCCATCCACACCCGGAGCCGGCGGGACGGTGAAGGGGACGAATGTGTCGAGCGAGCCGACCGCTGCCGCCGGACGCAGGGTGAAGCGGGACGTAGAGGTGAGCCGCACGGGATAGGCGAGCTCCAGTTCCTTGCCGCCCGATCCATTCACGATCCGCGTGCTGACCTTCCACGAGTCGTGGAAGGTGGGATCGAGTCCGAGCGCGAATTCCACGCCATTTGCGATGCCATCGCCGTCCGAGTCTGCATCGGAGGATGCGGCGGGCAGCCCGTAATTCGAGATCCACGTGGTGTAGGTCATGTCGATGGCGGTTGCCGATTTGCCAAGCAGGCCGCCGAGAATCTCCGTGGCAGTCAGGGGTGCGATGCCCGTGCCGTAGTGACGGTTGAAGGCATCGACGATGGTGTTCGCGATGACTGCCTGTGCATTCGTGTTCGGGTGGAAGTTCGCGCTCACCGGGCCATTCAGCCATACGTAGTTCAGATCGCCCGTCGTGGATCCAGAATTCGTGAAGGGCAGGCCTTGAATGCAAAATGGTGCCGTGCCCAGCAGGGGCAGGGTGGGGGTGAAAATATCGGCATAGCCGAGTCCACGCTCGGCTGCGAGACCGGCGAGGCGTGCGTTAAGATCAGCCAGCACGTTCGTCACGAGCGGCGTCTTCGTCGCATGCGTGGGGTAGCTCGCCTTCACATCCGGGGTGATGCCCACGTGCGGGACATTCACCACCACGATCTGAATGCCCGGATTGATATCGAGCACCCAGTCGAGGATGAAGGCGGAGTCCGCGATGAAGTCATCGACGAAGGTCCCGGGCGAGCCGCCATTGTAGATGGTACCATAGACGCCATTGATGTCGTTCCCGCCGATGAAGAAGGTGAGACGTTCGGCGGTATTGGCGATCTGTGCTTCCAGATCGGTGACGTTGAAATCGGTGTTCTCGTTGAAGTCCGAAAAACTCAGCGCCAGGCTCAAGCTCGCGAAGTCCGGGTCCTCCGCGAGGAGATCGGTGACCGTGGCGTCGCCGCTGACGAAGCGGCGGAGCTGATCGACTTTGAGACCGGGGATGGCCCAGTTGTGCTTTTGGCGGAAGTAGAGCGAACCGCCGACTAGGAGCGATATTGAGTCTCTAGCCCCGAGGTCAAAATGATTCTTTCGATAGGTATTTGAACTCAATATCTCGACCCAATTGCGGACTTGCGGGCCAAAGCCGTCTCCATAGGTGGTTCCCAGGATCTTCTTCTCGAAGGCAAACGATGCCTCGTAGGCGAAGGTCAGCGAGTCACCGAGGGTCACGATCTGCTCGGCACCTTCCAACGGAGCGGCATGGAACAAGAACACAGTGGCAAGAAAAGCGGGGGCGACCTTCATCGCATGAGCGATAGTGGTCGGCCCCCGCAAAGTCGATCCGGGAGATCTCCCTACTCAACTTTCATCGTCCACCGCGACGCTCGAAGGCATTTTCACTTTCGAGGGATGGGATGGCGTCAGCTTGAGCTTCGTGAGCCCGGGCAGATCGGGTGATCGCGCCGGGGCCTTTGCTCCGCCGGGCAGGCTGGGCGCCGGGACGCCAGATGGTGGTCCACCCGGTTTGGCAGTCAGTGGTGGCAGTGCGGGCTTGCGAGGCGCGGTCGCAGCAGCAGGCGCTGCTGTCGGGGCCACGGTCGGCGGCGGCGGTAGATCCGGCGCAGGCGGGCCGGATGATGGCTTCGGCGCACTGGCTGGCTTGTCCGGAGTCTTGGCCGCTTTCTTCGCGGCGGGACGTGCCTTCTTCTTCGCTGGCTCCGGTGCATTTGCTGCTCCGAGTTCCGGGTCGAAGAGCCGGTCTTTCTCCGCGACGCGATCCAGCGGGATCGTCACTGCCGGTGGCGGACTTGGCTGCGCGTTTTTCGCAGGTGTCTGCTCGTAGAGTTCGTTGGTCAGTTCTTCTCCGAGGGCTTCCTGCAGGCTCGCCACGCGGATCGGCGTCGTGTGTCGGCTGATGGAGGCGGTCAGCTTCATCGATTCCTCGAGGCTGCGCTTCATCCATGGCAGCTCGCCGAGGCGCGGGCTCCGGTTCTTGAAGTTCCCCCACAGGGACTCCTCGTCGTCGATCCACAGCATGAAGTGCTCGAGGTCAGCATTTCCCAGATCGGGATCGGCTTCCATCGCAGCTCCGTAGAATCGCGCCGCCTGCAGCACCATGCCATGATGGAGCAGGGCATTCGCGAGTCCCAGGTTCTGCACTGCCTTGCCTTGGTTCAGCTCCAGGAGCGCGGTGAGCAGGCGTATCGATTTCCTCGGTGCCGCCTTTGCCAGCACGCGTGCGGCGAAGGCGAGCTCGATGTCGATGTTCGGTATTTCATCCGCCGCCCACACGAGGTTGGCAGCGTCGGTAAAGCGTTCCTGATCGTAGAGGAGATGGGCCAGTCGCTTGCGGGTTTCCCAGTCGGCGGGATTTTCTTTCAAGGCCTCTTTGAGGTCCGGTTCGTTGGCGAATGTGGGTTTCATGCTAACGGCGAATTTTTTCTTAGCGGGCACCCATCGACCCGCTCCGCCGCACAGGCAAGTTGGAATGTGTCATGCACTCCCCACGCAAAATCGCAAAACGCGGGAAAAGCGGAGTTTCACGTGAAGCTCCACGCGTCCATGTCAAAGACCACGGTGACGTCTTCCGGGAGCGTGGTTTTTTGCAGGACCTGCTGCACGTGGCGGGTCATGGGGCGGGCCTTCGTGCTGCGCAGCATGAGCTGGAAGCGGAATTGGCCGTGGGTTTTCACCAGCGGGCTGGGCAGCGGGTCGCCGATGATGATGTCCGGCGGCGTATTCTCCGTGAGACGGCGGTGGAGCGTCTGGAGCGTGAATTCCGCGCGGCGCTCGTGGGTGGAGCGGCTGGTGAGCACGGCGCAGTGTGAGAAGGGCGGGAAGCTGAATTGACGGCGGAATTCCAGCTCCTGCTCGGCGAAGCCGTCGAAGTCGTGATGCCGTGCGAATTGGATCGAGGGCGAGTGCGGCGTGAAGGTTTGGACGATCACCTCGCCCTCCAAATCGCCGCGACCGGCACGACCGGCCACCTGCGTGAGCAACTGGAAAACCCGCTCGCCCGCGCGGAAGTCCGGGACATGCAGGCCGATGTCCGCATTGAGGATTCCCACAAGGGTCACATTCGGGAAATGCAGCCCCTTCGCGATCATCTGTGTGCCGATGAGGATGTCGATCTTGCGGGCCTGGAAGGCATTCAACAGGTCGCGCAGCGCGTGCTTCTTTCGCATCGCGTCGGCATCGATGCGGGCGACCTTCGCATTCGGCAGCACCTTTGCGATGATCTCCTCCACCTTCTGCGTGCCGTAGCCTTGCAATGCGATTGCCGGGTCGCGGCACTCCGGGCACTTGCGAGGCACCACGGCCTGATGCCCGCAGATGTGGCACATCAGCCTCTCCTCATCGCGGTGATACGTCAGCGCCACCGAGCAGTGAGGACACATGCAGACGGCACCGCATGACGGGCATTGCAGGGAGCGCGCGAAGCCGCGGCGATTGAGGAAGAGGATCGACTGCTCGTTCTTCAGCAGGCGTTGCTCGAGGGCATTGCGCAGCCGGTCGGAGAGGATGGCCATGCCGCCCTTCTGCTTTTGCTTCTCCAGCCGCATGTCGAGCACGCGGATCAGCGGCAGCGATTGGCCGTCGGCACGCTTGGCCAGTCGCACGAGCCGATACTTTCCTTCGAGGGTGTTTTGAAACGACTCCAGCGAGGGCGTGGCGGAGCCGAGCACGATGGTGCAGCCTTCCAGCGCGGCACGCAGCACGGCGACATCGCGCCCGTGATAGCGCGGGATCTGGTCCTGCTTGTAGGAGTTCTCATGCTCTTCATCCACGAGGATGAGACCGAGATCCGGCAGCGGGGCGAAGACCGCGGAGCGCGCGCCGATGACGATGCGCGCGATGCCCTTGCGGATGCGGTGCCATTCGTCGAAGCGCTCGCCCTGGGAGAGATTCGAGTGAAGCACCGCCACCTGGTCCTGCATGCCGGCGAAGCGCGCGCGGAAGCGCCGCACGGTCTGCGGCGTCAGGGAAATCTCCGGCACCAGGACCAGCACCGTCTTGCCCATGTCCAGCGCGGCGCGGGTGGACTGCAGGTAGACCTCGGTCTTGCCCGAGCCGGTCACGCCGTGGAGCAGGATGGGCTGCTTGTTCTCCGCGGATTGCAGCGAAGAAAGGATGATTTCAAGCGAAGCCTCCTGCTCGTCATTGAGCGGGAGCGGGGTGTCGGGCAGGATCTCCTCGACGCCATCCGCCTCCGGATCTCGGCGGACTTCCTCCTCAAGCACGCGGACAAATTCCTGCTTCGCGAGGGATTTCACGGAGGCGGATGCACCGTCGCCCAGGTCGGCCAGCGCGATCTTCCGTTCCGGAGCGTGAGTGAGCAGGGAAAGGATGGCGGCCTGCTTCGGCGCACGCTTCTGGAGCTTGGCGAGCGTCTCGGGAGAGGGCTCGTGATCGAGCACCACCGTCTTGCGGACCTTTGCGGAATTGTCCTCGGTCCTGACGGCCTCCGGTAGCAGCGCGCGGATCACGCTTTCAATACTGCATCCATAGTAGTCCGCGATCCAGCGGCCCGCCTTCAGCAGGTTCGGGGTAATCAGCGGCTCGGGATCGCTGAGGGAATGCAGAGGGCGCAGGGCAAAGCCGAGGTCGTCCTGCTGCGGCACCAGATCCAGCACCGTGCCCTGGGACAGCTTGTTGCGCAGGGGGATGCGCACGCGGCAGCCGGGCTGGACATTCAGTCCATCCGGGATGGCGTAGTCGAAGACGAGCTCGGAAGGGCCGTCGATGAGGACGCGGGCGGCGGGCATCGGGGGGTCTTCTAGACACGATTGGAACCGATTGGGCGCGAAATTTTTCGCGATTTGGCCGGGAGCGATGCCCGCCGGGTCCAGCTTGGTAGGACACGCTTCCATCGCGATCCGCCTTGCTTCCCGGTCGCCGATGTAATGCCATGTCATGAGATAAGGAGTCACAGTCACGTCCACCCATGAGTGCTTCATCCATTCTTCGCTCCCGTGCTGCCATGATCTTCATCTCAGGGCTCATGGCCGGCGGACTGGGCGGTTGGCTCATGGGGCGTCAGGCTGAGGCTGCCGCGGCCGGTGCCGAGGGCGGCGGATCAGCTTCAAGTCGCGGCTCCGCTTTCCATGAAGGCTCTTCGTCCGCCGGTCCGGCGGGGCGGACGCGCCCACGGGGTCAATCGCGCGAGGAAACGCGGGAGTTCGCCGACTCGGTGCGCTCGATCTTCCGGGACAGCGTGGAGAATCGCCGCTTGGCGAAGTTCGAGCGCATGCTGGAGCGCATCGAGGTGGCGGACTACCCGACCGTCCTGGCCCTGATCCGCGAGAGCGATCTCAGGGGATGTGGCAATGCCGGCGAGTGGTCGAGGATCTGGGAGAGCTGGGGCAGGCGCGATCCCGCCAGCGCGCTGGCATTCATCCAGAGCCCGGAATTCGAAGGCTGGAACGAGGCCGCCAAGGGAGAGGCGAGGAACCGGACGCTGCTCCACTGGGCCGAGACCGATCCTGCATCGGCGCTCCAGCATGTGGAGGCGAGTCCCGAGATGGCACGTGGCGACCGCTCGCTCGTCTACGGGCTGGTGAGAGGTTGGTCGAATGTGGACCCGAAGGCTGCCGCGGAGTGGATCTTCAGGTCCGGGCTGGGCATGAGCGGCGAGTATGGAGCAATCGTCGATGGGATCAGCCGTCAGGGTGGACAGGAGGACCTGGATGAATGGTTCGCCGGGATCCAGAAGTCAGGCGCACCGGCGAAGGACATCGAAGGCTTTGCCAACCGGATCGCCGAGGTGAAGCGGTCCTTCGAGCCCGACAAGGCAGCGGCATGGCTGGAGCAAAATCTCGACGAGCCGTGGGTGGAGCAAAATGGCATCGTGGCCAGCACGGCAAGTGCCTTCGCCGAGCGCAGTCCCGCGGAGGCCATGGAGTGGGCGGGGCGGACCGGCATGGAGAGCGCGACCATTCATGCGATGAACACGTGGTGCCAGCGTGACCATCAGGCAGCGGGAGAGTGGATACTGGGCAATGTGGGCGCACCGGGCCATGCCGCGTCCGTCCAAGTCTATGCGAATTTCCTGTGGCGGCGTGACCAGGATGCCGCGCGGGCCTGGGCCCAGCGCATTGATGATCCCACGCTGCGTGCCAGAGTGCTGGATTCCATCCCCGAGGGAGTCACTCCCGGGGGCTGAATCCCTTCAAGGATCCACGATCGCGCGCACCGCCGGGCGCAGGTCTTGCGGGAAGTTCAGCTTGAAGTGGATGCAGCGGTCGCGCGTGGTCCAGAAGCCGGTGATGCCGGGGACCTTTTCGGTTTCGAAGAGCTTCTTCAGCGCATTCACCTTCAGGTGCGACGGGTGACCCTTCCGGACGTGGACACGGCCGGCCTGCACTTCATACCACTCGATGGCGACTCGCTCGACGAACTGGGCCATGCCGGAATCTTCAGCAGCACTGGAGAATCGTCCAGACCTGATCAAAGCGACCTGCCGCTAGGTCTTCTTCCGGAATCCAGAAGTAGAGGCACCCGGCGTCGCCCCAGCACCAGCCGAGGTCGCGATCAGAGTCGAGCTGGAGCAGCAGCGTCCATTTCGTGGAGGAGGGGAGACCGAGGAATCCGGCGGCGTTTGCCAGATCGTCGTCCATGTCCTCCTGGACGAGGGCGGGTGCGGACAGGACTCGGTGGTCCTCGGGCGGGTTCGCTTCGGAAAGCGTCATCTGTGCGTCTGACACGACCTCCGCGATGGCCGCGTCCGATTGCTGGATGAAGTCTTCCAGTCGCTCCTCCTGCGCGCGGGTCGGGCAAAAGGCGGCGACCCGGGTGAAGGCGAGCGGCTTGCGCGGCGGTGCATGCGGCGGGGTGCCCGGCTTTAGAATCGGTCGGGCACTCGCGGGGTCAGGTGAGAATAGTACCACCGTGCCGCTGCGATCTCCGGCCTCGCTGCCCCATGGCGAATTTGCCGCGTCGTAGAAGAAGGAGATCAGGCCGCGCGGCGGGCGAGCGTGCCCGGTTTCGGGGATTTCTTCCAGATTGAGCTGGGCGAGGAAATCGAGTGGCTGGCCGTCTCGATGCGGCCATGCATGCGCGGGATCGAGCAAGGCCGCTCCGGAGAGCGAGGAAGCCGCGGCGGGGATGCTCTGGAGCGAGCGGAAAGGAGTGGCCAGCGTGATGGTCTGGAATGCACCGGCGATCTCCGACCGCAGCGGCTCCGGCAGATTGGCGAGGAGTCGTGTCTTGCTCGCATCCAGATCGACGGGCGCATCCAGCGGTGAGGGTGAAGATGGGGGTGGCCCCACACGCTTGGGAGCGGGATCGAGCTTGCCCAGCCAGCTCGCGTTTTTCTCATTCACCGCCTTCATCGCCCGGGTGCCCGCGATGCCGAAGACCAGCGATTTCATGGAGGTGAATAGGCAGCCGAGACCAAGCGCCCCCAGCGGTGACAATCTGACTCTAGGAGTCGAGATGAACATGAGATAGATCACCGCACCGAAGGCAAGCAGCCCGATCCAGTCCGCGGTCGATATCGCGCGGAGCTTCATCTGCGAGAGCAGGTAGGCGCACACGCCCCCGGTGATCGAGCCGCACAGGATCGCGATGATCATCCACGGGAGTGGCGGTGATTTTGCGAGAGCAAGGAAGATCCCGGCCGCGCCCCAGAGCGCCGCGGATTTTTGCCAGCCATCCAGACCCTCGTAATGGATCGTTGCCATATCGGCAGCTTATGAGGAAACGAGCACGTTCCTCAACTGCTGATGTAACTCTCCCGGGATGCTGTCGGAGAAATGATACCTGCCGGAGCCGTCGGCATGAATGGTGCCAGAGGCGATGCCCTCGTCGGAAACGATGGACTGGATCTCCCGGATGATGCCGCCGGACAGACGCCCCTTGGCCAAGCCGACCTTCCCTGCTCGGATCACGAGGACGAGCGGGGAAGTCAGCTTGAGCAGCCAGAGCATCGCTCAGAAGTGCTTCATCACCTTCGCGACCGCCGCTTCCGCGGTGAGGCCGTGGAGCTGCATCAGCGTGTCCGGCTTGCCGTGCTCGACGAATTCATCCGGCCAGCCGATGCGCTCGACCGGCGTGGTGATGGCGGCGTCGTGCAGCAGCTCGATCACGCCGCAGCCGAAGCCATTGTGAAGGACATGGTCCTCGAAGGTGCAGACCACCTTGCACTGGCGGGCGAAGCGCTCGAGCACCGCACCGTCGAGCGGCTTGATGAAGCGGGGATTGATCAGCGCGACAGAGAGGCCCTTGGCTTCCAGCAGCGCCTTCGTCTGCTTCGCCATTTCGAAGAGGGTGCCCAGGCCGATCAGCGCGACGTCGGTGCCCTCGGACTCGACGATCGCCTTGCCGAGCTCGATCGGAGCGACCGGCGCGTCCAGCGGGGTGCCATTGATCGGGCCGCGCGGGTAGCGGATCGCGGTCGGACCGGCCTCGTAGTCCGCCATCCACTTCAGCATGGCCACGAATTCCGGCTCGCTGGCCGGCTGCATGTGGACGATGCCCGGGACGGGGCGGAGGTAGCCGATGTCGAAGAGCCCGTGGTGCGTCGGGCCGTCGTCGCCGGAGAGGCCGCCGCGGTCCATGCAAAGGCGCACGGGCAGGTGCTGCAGCGCCATGTCATGGATGATCATGTCATAGGCGCGCTGCATGAAGGTCGAGTAGATCGCGAGGAAGGGCTTGATGCCCCGGGTCGCGAGACCGCAGGCGAAGAGCGCGGCGTGTTCCTCGGCGATGCCCACGTCGTAGTAGCGCTGGGGCAGCTCTTTCTTGAAAATCTCCAGCTTGGTGCCGCCGGGCATGGCCGCGGTGATGGCCACCACCTTCTCGTCGGCCTTCGCGAGGTCCGTGACCGTGCGGCCGAAGATGTCCGAGCAGGTCGGCGTGGCGGAGACGTCCACCGAGCCGTCCTCGATCTTGTAGGCACCGAGACCGTGGAACTTGCCCGGGTTGTCCAGCGCGGGCTGGTAGCCGCGGCCCTTTTCCGTGATGATGTGCAGCACCACAGGCTCGTTGAGCGTCTTCAGGTGCTCGAAGGTGCGGATCAGCAGCGGCAGGTCGTGGCCGTCGATGGGGCCGAAGTAACGCAGGCCGAATTTCTCGAAGAGGACATTCGGGAAAAGCAGGTTCTTCGCGCCTTCCTCCACCTTGTGGGCGAGCTTGCGAACGGCCTTGCCGGCGACGCGCTCGACGAATTCCGCGGCGGAATTCCGCACGCTCGCGTAGGTCGAGTGCGTCTGCAGGGCGTTGAAGTAGCGGGCGATCGCGCCGACGTTCTTGTCGATGGACCACTCGTTGTCGTTCAGCACGACGATGAATTTCTTCGTCGTCTCGGCGATGTTGTTCAGCGCCTCAAGGGTGGGGCCGCAGGTGAAGGCGGCATCCCCGGCGACGGCGACCACGTGGCTGTCATCCTTCGTCAGGTCGCGGGCGGCGGCCATGCCGAGCGCGGCGGAGAGGGCGGTGCCTGCGTGGCCCGCGCCATAGCAGTCGTGCTCGGACTCGCTGCGCAGCAGGAAGCCGTTCAGGCCCTTGTAGGTGCGGATCGTGTGGATGTCCGGGGCTCGGCCGGTCAGCATCTTGTGCACGTAGCCCTGGTGGGCCACGTCGAAGACGAAATTGTCAGCCGGGGTGGAGAAGACGCGGTGCAGCGCGATGGTCAGCTCGACGACGCCCAGATTCGGCCCGAGGTGGCCGCCGGTGCGGGAAAGCGAGGTGATGAGCGAGTGACGGACCTCCGCGGCCAGCTTTGGCAAGTCCGCCTCCGCGATAGCCTTGACGTCTTCGGGAGTGCGGATGGCGGAGAGGAGCGGCCCGAGGGCGGGGGGCTCAGAAGAGGCGGATGTCGTCATCGTCGTCGTTTTCGGCCGGTGCGCCGGTCAATTCATCATCTTCGTCCGCATCGGAGGTCTCCTCCTCGGCGGCTTCGGCGCGCGCGCTGATGGTTTGGAGGCGCTTCCGCGCGGAGGCGAGGACCGTTTCGCATCGAGCTAGCAATTTCGAGCCCTTTTCGTAGCGGGACACCAATTCTTCCAGCGGAAGCTGCTCTTCCTCCATCGCGGCGACGATTTCCTCCAGCTCCGCGAGCGCGGCTTCGAAGCTCGGATTGTCGCCGTTTTGACCTGCGTCGGGAGTTTTCTTGCGGGCGGGCATCTGTCGGGCAAGGGCGCGGGACTAGGGATTCGGGGCCGTCTCCGCGCGGCGCTCGCCGTAGTAGAGGATCTCCGTGCCCGCGAGGGGCTGGAGGTGCGGGTAGCGGCGCACGATGTCGCTGAGCTTCGGATCCTTGTCCATGATCGAGATGCCCACGCGATTCGCGCCGGCGGCAGTCACGTCCAATGCCAGACCATTGAAAATCATGGAGGCGAATTCGCCATACTGGTCCCGGACCACCGGTGCCGGGTCGAATGTGGTCGAGCTCGGGCTGACCATGATACCGCCGAAGGGGGTGCCCAGGGCGTTCGCCTGGTCTTCCATCTTTTCAAAGCCGCGCTTGGTCTTCGGCAGCCAGAGGCTGATCTCGTCGGCATACCATGCCACGGCCCAGGGCTGGTCGGAGACGACCACGCGGACCTTGTCCTTCTCGTCCTCGCTGGGGGCGACCAGCTTCGGGAGGGCTTGGTTCAGCACGGAGGGCAGGTAGGGGGGCCAGTGCGGATAGCCGCGGTCGCGTACCCACATGCCCAGCTTCACCTTGTCAGGGATGGACATGAGCATCGGGGCAGCGGAGAGGAGGATCACCGCGACGTAGTGGACATTCCGCAGGTAGGGGACCGAATTGACGGCTTCCAAGCGGCTCCACAGGATGGAAATGAACGCCAGTCCGTAAGCGGCCATCACCGGAGCGAAGAGGATGTGGATCTGGTTCGGATGCAGCAGGACGGTGCGATTGATGCCGAAGACCGCCATGCCCAGCGCCGCGAAAAGCCACATCAGGACGATGGCCCAGCGGAAGCTCGCGATCGACGTCCGCTTGAAGGGATGCAGCAGCGCGACGAAGAACAATGGGGCTGCGAGGATGCCGCCGAGGAAAGGCAGCAGCTCCGAGATCTGGACCAGAGTGGTGCCCAGGATCCGCATCATCAGGCCGTCCAGCGAAAGCGACGCGCTCTGCAGGTCGTGATTCCGCATGATGGACGCCTCGGTTCCGTTGCCGAGGCCATTGTAGAGCACGTAGAGGGCGGTGCCAAAGGGCTGCCCGGAGAAATCGCTCGCCCGCATAAGCGGCCACGCCAGCGCTATGGCCAGCATCGCGAGGCCGGAGAGCGCCACCAAGCCGCGAGGGCGGAAGGCGATGGCCGCGAAGACCAGGAAGCCGAGGAAGATCCACGCTGTGATCCAATGCGACAGCACCATCAGCACCAGGAAGAACGAGGCGGCCAGTGCGTGGCCGAAGGGCGTCTTGCCCTCCTCCGTGGCCTCCACCGCGCGGTAGGTGAAGTAGAGGGCGCAGCTGAAGAGCATCATCAGCAGCATCTGGGGCAGGCCGCTCTGGGAAAACTTCCACATCAGGTCGCACAGCAGCATCAGCACTGCCGTCACTCCCGCGATCTTCGCGTCGAAGATCCTGCCTACCAGCAGGTAGGTAACCCCGATGGACACCAGGAAGAAGAGGGTGGAAACCAGCGCGATCACCCGGTCGAGCGGATAGACCTGCTCGTTTTTCCCCATCGGCCATGCGCCATCCTTGTCCGCGCCGGCGAGCTTGAGGACCACGCCCATGATCAGCGGATTGAGCGGGGCGTGGTAGGTGTCCTTGAATTTCGTGTAATCCACCGCGCCGCCGTTTGCCTGCTCCGCCTCGTAGTAGGCCAGCGGGCGGATCATCTTGGTGGTGAGGCCTTCGCCGCGCGCGAATTGTCGACCGATCTGGGCCTGCTCCATGGCCTGCGGCGAGTCCAGCCCGCGGAAGAGGGGGAGCAGGTGCAGCAGCGTGAAGCTGACGAGCACCAGGAAGAACAAGATGCGGCGGATCATTACCGCGGTCTCGAACTGGGAAGAGGGAAGGCTGCTCATGGGGAATACGGTCGCGGCACCCGCGGGCCGTCAGTCCTCTTCCTCCTTCAGCTTCCGCTGCAGGGTCCGGCGACTGATGCCGAGTAGCTCGGCTGCCCGCGTCCGGTTGCCCCCGGCTTGCGCCAAAGCCGCGCGGATGGCGCTGGTTTCGAGCGCATGCAAGTTGAATTCCCCCCCAGCGGCAAGGGGGATTTTCCCGGTGTCGTCCGTCGTCACCAATCCCGCCGGAACGGGTGCCAGCGAAGGGAAGACCGGCAGTTCCCCCAGCACCGAGGCGGGCAGGTGGTGCAGGTCGATGACCGGCTCATTGCTCATCACGACGCCGTGCTCGATCGCCGTGCGCAATTCGCGCACATTGCCCGGCCACGGGTAGGCCCGCAGCACCCGCAGCGCGGCATCGGTCAGCGGCTTCACCGGGCGGCGGTTTTCCTCGGCGAATTCCTTCAGGAAGGCCCCGGCCAGCAGGACGATGTCCTCGGCCCGCTCGCGCAGGGGCGGCATTTCCACCCGGACGACATTCAGGCGGAAATACAGGTCCTCGCGGAAATCACCCCTCGCGACCAGTGCGGCCAGGTTCTTGTTCGTCGCGGCCACCACGCGGACGTCCACCTTCACGGTCGTGTTCGACCCGACTCGCTCGATGGTCCGCTCGGACAGGGCACGCAGGAGCTTCACCTGGATGGAGGCGTCGATTTCACCGATCTCGTCGAGGAAGAGCGTCCCGCCGTCCGCCTGCTCGAAGCGGCCGATCCGCCGCTGCACGGCCCCCGTGAAAGCTCCTTTCTCGTGGCCGAACAGCTCGCTCTCAAGGATTTGTGGGGCGAGCGCCGCGCAGTGGACGATGACCAGCTTCTCCGCCGGGCGGCCGCTCAGGCGGTGGATGGCGTGGGCGACGACCTCCTTGCCGGTGCCGCTCTCGCCCTCGATGAGGACGGTGGCGCGGGTCGGCGCGACCTGCCGGACCACGTCGATCACCTTTTGGATCGCCGGGGATTTGCCCGCCAGCTTTTCGAGGCCGGTATTGTCTGAGACCTGCGCGCGGAGCTGTTTGTTCTCCGATTCCAGCTTCCGGCTGCGAAGGGCGCGCTTCAGCAGCATTTCCACCTCGTCGAGGTTCAGCGGCTTGGTGACAAAGTGCCAGGCACCCCGGCGCATCGCCTCGACGGCCGTGTCCACGGAGCCGTAGGCGGTCATCATGATCGCCACCGGCGGGTGGGAGAGCGCCATCGACTGGTCGAGCAGGTCCATCCCCGAGTCGCCGCCCATCCGCAGGTCGGTCAGCAGCAGGTCGATGGGCTCGGCCTTCAGCACGGTCATCGCCTCGGCGACATTCGACGCGGTGAAGACCTCGAATTCTTCCTCCAAGGCCGACCGCAGGCCATCGCGGGTGGCCTTTTCGTCGTCGGCTATGAGCAGGGTGGGGGTGGTCATGGGAAAGTGGAGCGACCGGTGAATCGGTCATCGTTGCGTGTGATCCCGTCGTGAATGCCGGGAGAGTCTTTCGAGAAATTCCTGATCGCTCGCCTTCGCCATCCGACGACGGGCGAGCGTGGAGGAGATCACGCGTCCGATCTCATAAAAAAGAAGGATGGCAGCCATCGGGATGGCGAAGGACAGCATGACACCGAACCAATCCAGCGACAGTCCGGGAAGACGCGGCAGCCATTCGCTGGGGAGGAAGGGGGCACAGGCAATCGAAGCGATGATCAGCACGATCGAAATGGTCCTGAGCCGCCGGAAGATGTCGGGTTCGTTTCGGTCCATGGTAATTCAGTCGATGTCGATGATGCTCACCGGCGGTTCCAGCAGCCTCACCGGCCGCGGGCCGCGTGGGAGGTGGATGAGGATGCGGGTGCCGGCGCCGGGTTCGCTCTGGATTTCGATCTCGCCGCCATGCTCGCGGACGACGCGGCGGACGATGAGCAGGCCTAGGCCCGTGCCGGATTGCTTCGTCGTGCGGTAGGGCTCGAAGAGCGAGCCCATCTGCTCCGGCGGGATGCCGCTGCCATTGTCCTCAATGGATAGGGTAGCCTCGAATTCATTCGCGTGCGCCGAGATCCGGATCACGCCGTCCTTCCCCGCCATCGCCTGATAGGCATTGCGCAGCAGATTGTAGAAGACCTGCTGGAATTGCCCGGCATCCAGCTCCAGCGCGGGGAAATCATCGTCCATGTCCAGCTCCACAGTCACGTGGCGGGACTCCAGCTCGGGCTCCAGCAGCTTCACGGCATCGCGCACCACCTGGGTCAGGTCGCAGCGCTCGCGATGTGGCGTGGTCGGGCGGATGGCCTGGAGGAACTGGCGGAGGATGGTATCGAGCCGCTGGATCTCACGGCGCGCGGTGGAGAGGTTTTCCTCCAGCGGCTGGCGGTCGCCAGGTGGCAGCTTCTTCAGCTTCCGCGCCATCAGTTGCAGGTGGATGTCCAGCGAGTTCAGCGGATTTCCGATCTCGTGCGCCACCCCGGCGGCGAGCAGGGTGAGGGCATTCAGCCGCTCGCTTTCCAGCGTCTGCTCCGCCTCCTGCCGGGTAGTGGTCAGGTCGCGCACCAGCATCACCCAGCCGACGGTGGCCGAGCCCTCGCCGGATTGAATGGGGGACAGGTAGAAATTCAGGAAGCGGTTTTCCGGGTAGAAGATCTCCAGGTCCCGCGAGACCGAGGTGCCGGGTTTCGCCAGCGACTTCCACTCCAGCCCCGGGATGCAGGCCGTGACCCTCATGCCGGGTGCCTCTTCCGCATCGATGCCGAAGAACCGGCACGCCGCGCCATTGATGAAGGAGATCTCCCCGTCCTCATCCAGCACGATCACGCCCTCGTGCAGTGCCTCGAAGACCTGCTCAAGGAAGCCCTTTTCCCGGACCAGCCGGTCCAATAGCTGCCGGGCCTCGGCCGGGTCGATCCGGTCGATGCGGGCGAGCAATTTGTCGAGGAATCCGGGCTTCAAGGTTGGATAGAGAGGTTCGCTGCCAGGCTGCCGAGCGCGCCAAGTTCCGAGTTGGAGATCGGAATCTTCGCGTCCTTGGCGTCTTGGCGGTTCATTTTTCCCGATGCTCGATTAGGAAAGGCACATGGAACCCGTGGTCGTCCTCTGCACCTTCCCCGATCTCGATCAGGCGCGACAGATTGGCGCGGCTCTGGTGGAAAGGCAAGTGGCTGCCTGCGTCAATCTCCTGCCCGGCACCGAGTCCATCTATCGCTGGGACGGCAAGATCGAGCGCGCTACCGAAGTCCTCGCCGTCATCAAGACCACCCGCTACCCCGACCTCGAAGCCGCCATCCGCGAACTCCACCCCTACGAGGTACCGGAAATCATCTCCCTGCCGGTGAAGGCGGGACTGCCGGAATATATCAAGTGGGTGGGAGAGTCGTGCGGGAGTCCGATTGGCTGAGGGGATAAGCTCTCAGCCATCACTCCGTCAACAATCCCAGCTCGCGGAGTCGCTGCTCCAGTTTCTCGATCGAGTCCCACGGCAGGATGGGTGAGTTGCCGCGCTCGTCCGGTGGATTGCTTTCCAATTGATCCGACCACCCGCCGTGACCGGTGAGTGGCAGTAGCGGGCGGTGGTGAAGCCACGCGAGGCACACCTCGGAGATCGTCCCGGCGCGGCCGCCGATGACCAGGCAGGCATTCCCGGCCAAGGCCATGAGGAGATTCCGGGCATCACCCATCCCGCAGGGGATGAGCACCGAGCACGGCCATCCTTCGAGATTGATATCGTCCGACGGGACAATGCTCACGACCGTGCCACCGGCAGCGAGGGCATTCTCCGCGGCGACGCGTGTCGCCGGGCTGCCGCAACCGCTGACTACGGTGATGCCGAGTTTCGCGAGAAGGGCACCCGCCGCAGCGGCCAGGGCAAATGCTTCCGACCCCGGCTCGGCACTGCCGAGGATGCAGACCTGGGGACGGCGGACAGGGAGAGTGATGGTGGTATCCATGGTTCGAGCCGCCAATTTCCGGGGGCATGTATCGGGCGTAAAGCCTCATCGCTCGTTTCCAAACCCGGTCACGCGAGGTAGCTGTTCCTGATAGCCGGGCGAAACCAAACATGTTAGATCAAGTGCACGAATGGCAAAACGCCCCATGCTTCAGTGGATCCTGCTTTGCGGAGCAATGAGCGCCATTCCCATTTGTGCCGAGCCGATGACTGCCGAGACCTTCGCCGACCACGCCTCAAAGCCGGATCTGACCGATGAGCAGATCTATACCATCGAAAAGCTGATCGATAATGTGCGTTGGGAGTTCGATAAGAGCTACTGGCGCGAATCCATCAAGCTCACCGACGAACGCCGCAAAGAGAACTACCAGCCGAAATTCAACCAGAAGCATGTTGCTCCAGCATCAGCGCTTCTGGAGAAAAGGGATTGGCTGAGCCTTCAGCGGGTGAATGCCGTGCGTCCTGTCAGGGACATCGGGGCGCTTCGCTTTTTCAATCAGGTGGAAGGTCTCTCACTGGGTGAAAATGAGATCTCGGACATTTCGGCGCTTGCTGGATTCAAGGAACTCCGGCGACTGCTTCTTAAGGAAAATCCTCTCCGCGATCTTTCTCCATTGGTCGGTTGCTCCAAGTTGGAAGAATTGGATATCGCAAGGAATCCCATCGAGGATTTCTCGGTTCTCGCAAAACTGCCGTCGCTCAAGCAGTTGACGATCTCGGCGGATCAATTGCCGACGCTTGGCAGGGTTGAGTCGCTGCCCGATCTTGTGGAACTCCATGTCTGGTCTATCGAAGCGGAGCCGGCGGATTCTCTTCGCCTTCTTCCACTGATGCCGAAGCTGTCTTCCTTGTCGGGCATCAGATCGAAAAGCCTGGCAGGCGTGGAGAGGTTTCCTTCGCTGCGGAATCTCTCTGTTGATGGGGACTTCGATTCGCTGGAGCCTTTGGCGGGGCTTCGAGCCTTGACCCACTTGCACATCATCACCACGTCGGAGGTCAGGGATCTCAAGCCACTTGGAGGCCTTGCCGGCTTGAAATCGATCTGGATCGTTTCGGACTCTTCGACTCTCGATCTGGAACCGCTCGTGGCGATTCCGAGACTTCGCGATGTCACCGTGAGATGTGCGGGCGTGGAACCTGCCGCGCTGGCGCCTTTTCGGAAAAAGCTCGGCTCTTGGGACGAGGACTTCCACTTGGCAACTCCGCGTCACGCCCCATCACAGAAGCTCGAGGTTCTGGACCAGAAAGCCTTTGAGGCGCTCGACCATCAAGCGCCCCATGGCACCTGGAATCCCGAGGGCAATTCGAACATGCTGGGTTCCGAAGTCGATTGGCTCGACGAGAAGCTCAAAGCCGCGTTCGACAAGTGGCTTCAAGAAGACGAGGATTATTACTTCCACCGATGGCAGGTCGAATGCCGGTGGCGCGACGTGCAGGTGACGAGCGAGAAGTCACTCGATTCGCTTCCGCGAGTGATCGCGGATATCCAGGATGTTCTCTGCCACAGCAAGAATGACTGGATCATCTACCTCCAATCAGAAGGTGAAGAAGAAACTGAGGAATTCAAAATCTGGGTCTATCCTGACAAGGTTGTGGTAGCAGAGGAGCACGCGGAGCTTATCAGGAAGCTATTGAGCAAGAAGTGACTTCTTCCTGCTTTTCTGCGCTCATTTCGCGTGACGGTTCATCGTCATCCGCCCGTCTCCCGGTGCCGATGCCATAGCAGTCCGGGCTCCACTTAACGGCAATCGGCTATCGCTCGATCGTGAATCCCTTCACGCCGTCGAGCGGCGGGATGTTCTTCACGTGCATGCCCTTGATGTTGTGGGCCAGCGGGCTTTCCTCGGCGATCTCGTTGATGAAGGCTTCCACCTCCTCGCGCTCGCCCATCACCTCCAGCTCCACGGTGCCGTCGGGCAAATTCTTCACCGTGCCGCAGACCTCGAAGCCTTTGGCCAGGTCCTTGGTGGTGTAGCGGAAGCCGACGCCCTGGACGCGGCCCTCGAATATCACACGGCGGGCAATCACTTCGCGTAGGATGCGCTGTAGGTGGCCACGCCGTCGAGGAACATTTGGACCGCCACCATGATGAGCAGCAGGCCCATCAGCCGCTCCAGCGCCCGTGTGCCCTTGGTGCCCAGCAGCTTCAGGATGGCAGGGGAGAAGAGGAGGATCACCGCGGAAACCAGCCACGCACCGCTCACCGCCAGAGCGATCGAGCCGATGGCCGCGGGGTATTTCGATGCGGTCAGCAGGATGAGGGCAATGCTCGACGGGCCAGCCATCAGCGGCACGGCCAGCGGGACGATGAATGGCTCCTCGTCTCCGGTCTCGCCGAGGATTGATCGCGTGGGGAAGACCATGCCGAGGGCGATGAGGAAGAGCAGGATGCCGCCGGAGATGCTCAGCGTGGCAGGCCGCAGCCCGAGGAAGCCGAGCAGGTGCTTTCCGATGAAAAGGAAGCCGAGCAGGATCGCCAGCGCGAAGAGCAGCTCGCGCAACAGCACCGTGCGGCGGCGCTCCTCCGGGATTTTCGAAAGGATGGAGTGGAAGATTGCCGCATTGCCGAAGGGATCGAGCACGAGGAAAAGGGTGACGGCGAGGGCGAGCAGATTCACCGGGCGATCTGAGCGTGCGACGCCGCGCCTGCCAATCCCGGACCCATGTTTACCGTGGCCCCGGCTTCCAGCCGGAGGTCTCGATGTCATGAGGGGCTGCCGGCTGGAAGCCGGGGCCACTTTTCCCGGCGGGGGAGTTGCATCTTTTCCCCGCCGGAGATGTCGGAATCATGATGGCAGGTGTTTCCGCCAGCCGCCACGCTTGCGAGGATGACCCTGAAACCCATTTCCCTCCTCCTTTTCTCGGCGGCGCTCGCTTCGGCGGAGTCGTTTCCCGTCACCATCACGGTGGACGCCGCGCGGCCGGGCAAGGAGCTGAAGCCGATCTGGCGGTTCTTCGGCGCGGACGAGCCGAACTACGCCTACATGAAGCACGGCGATGAGTTGCTGGGTCATCTCGGCTCGATGAAGCCGAAGGAGGTCTTCTTCCGCGCGCACAGCATGCTTGTCACCGGCGATGGCACGCCCGCGCTGAAGTGGGGCTCCACGAACGCCTACACGGAGGACGCGCAGGGAAATCCGGTCTATGACTGGACCATCGTCGATCGCATCTTCGACAGCTACCTGAAGAATGGCGTCCGGCCCTACGTGCAGATCGGCTTCATGCCGCAGGCCATGTCGGTGAAGCCCGAGCCCTACCGCCATCACTGGACCCCGGCGGCGAAGTATGACGACATCTACACCGGCTGGGCCTACCCGCCGAAGGACTGGGCGAAGTGGGAAGAGCTCGTCTATCAATGGGCCAAGCACTCACTGGAAAAATACGGCAAGGATGAGGTGCTGAAGTGGTACTGGCAGACGTGGAACGAACCGAACATCGGCTACTGGCGCGGCTCGCGTGAGGAATTCTTCAAGCTCCACGATCACGCGGTCCGTGGCGTTCGCCGGGCCATCCCGGGGGCAAAGGTCGGCGGTCCGGACCTGGCCGGCGGTGCGGGCGGGGATTTCCTGAAGAGCTTCATCGAGCACTGCGTGAAGGGGAAAAACCTCGCCACGGGAGAAACCGGCACTCCCACGGACTTCCTCTCTTTCCATGCGAAGGGCCAGCCTCGCCACATCGACGGACGGGTGCAGATGGGCATCGCGAACCAGCTCCGCGACATCGACGGTGCCTTCGCGGTCATCGCCCGCTATCCCGAGATGAAGGACACGCCGATCGTCATCGGCGAGTCGGATCCCGAGGGCTGCGCGGCATGCCAGGGGCCGCAGCTCGCGTATCGGAATGGCACGATGTATTCCAGCTACACGGCGGCGAGTTTCCCGCGGAAGCTGGATCTGGCGGACAAGCATGGCGTGAATCTGGAAGGCGCGCTGACCTGGGCCTTCGAGTTCGAGGACCAGCCGTATTTCGCCGGCTTCCGTTCGCTCGCCACCAATGGCATCGACAAGCCGGTGCTGAATGTCTTCCGCATGTTCTCGAAGATGGACGGCCTGCGCCTGCCCGTCGCCAGCGACCACGCCGTGTCGCTGCCGGACCTGCTGCGCTCCGGCGTGCGGGGAAAGCCAGACGTTTCCGCGTTGGCCGCCATGGATGGGAAGAAGATCACGGTGATGGCGTGGCATTATCACGACGATGACCTGCGCGGGCCGGACGCCGAGGTGCGCATCGATCTGGTCGGCGCGCCGAAGGGCTTGCCAAAGGTGAAGCGCTACCTGATCGACGAGACCCACTCGAATGCCTTCACCGCGTGGCAGGCGATGGGCTCCCCGCAACAGCCGACCGCGGAGCAGATCGCGACGCTGGAGCAGGCCTGCAAGCTCGCCGAGGTGGAGGAAAAGCCCCGCTTCATCGAGGAGGAAAGTCTCTCCGCAGTGATGCTCACGCTGCCGCGCCAGGGCGTCACCTTGCTGGAGCTGGAGTGGTAGGCCGGTGGATGCGGGCTGGAAATGCCCTTGTCACTTTTCCCCCGGTGCCTTTGATCTCCGGTCGTGCCCGCGAGATCCCAGCGCACCAGCGGCTCCGTCGCCATGGACGACTACCTCGAGCAGATCCTGCATCTGATCGAGTCGAAGGGCTATGCCCGCGCGGTGGACATCTCGAAGAACCTCGGCATCTCCCAGGCCAGCGTGACCAACATGCTGCGCCGCCTGGACACCGAGGGGCTGGTGAAGCACGAGAAATACCGCGGCACCGTCCTCACCGAGGAGGGCCACCGCATTGCCAAGGCCATCATCGACCGCCACGAGACGCTGACGCGCTTCCTCCGCCTCTTCGGCATCGATGAGGAAACGATCTACCGCGACGTGGAGGGCATGGAGCATCACGTCTCCCGGCCCACGCTCGCGGTCATCCGCGCCATGGCGGACCTGCTGGAGTCGCGGCCCGGCCTGCTGGAGGAAGCCCGTGCAAAGAGCCGGGAAATCCGCGGCTGAAAACTCAGTAGTTCAGATCCAGACTTCCTGGCGCGCGAAGGGCCAGTTCGTCTGGTAGGCGGCTCCGGCCGACTTTTCGAAGCGCGCATCATTCACCCCGTTGGCGATGGCGACGGACTGCGGCTTTTCAAAGGGCAGCATGAAGGTCGCTGGCCGCGGGGTCACGGCCTTGGGGGCCGAGCGAAGGGCGGCGATGGCCAATTCGGTGATTCTTTCCTGGGTGCTCATGGGGGAGAGACTGGGTTGGGGATTCCGCTGGGATGTTCCTGATGGGGAACAGGCACATCATTACGAAATTCGGACATGCTAACATTCCGTGATCATGTAGGGCGTGGTTTGCCCCTATCTCTCCCTTGGAAAGAATAGCCCCGCCGTCAGGAAATCCCGGGCGGGGCCGTGCCCGATGGGCAACTTCAGATCCAGAGCTCGCGTCTCGCGGATGGCGGGACGACCGGGAGACCGCCGGATTCCAGGATCAGCCGGTGACGGGCATGCGGCTGGGTCTCAAGGCTGGCCGTGGCAGGACGCCGGGCGGCAAGGACGGGAACAAGTTCGGGCACGGGGCCGGAGCACAGGACGGCACGCGCCGCCTGGGCGATTCTCTGTTCGAGGGTCATCGGAACGGGGGGATAAGGGGGAAGGTCGCGGCGACGGGGATCACCGTTGGACCACCCCGGATCCTGCCCGAAAATTACCCCTCCGACATCACGCGATCGCGTAGGGGGCTCAGAGATTACCGTCCGCCACGATCTCGGCCATCACCCGGCGGGCTTCCTCGGAGTCGGACCACGCGGGCAGCGAGAGCAGGTCGGCAGCCTCGTGCAATGAGGCGACCTCGGCGGAATCGGTCAGGCGGCTCGCCGCATCGCGCAGGAAGGGGATCGCATCGGCCTCGCCGAGCATCACCATGCCGTCGCGGGCGAGCTGGCGGATCTCCGGGTCGCTGTCGAGCAGCCACGGGCGGATGTCCCTCACGGCGGAGGGCTCGTAGCGAACGGCGGCCGCCTCGATGGTCTCGCGTGCGGTCGCAAGTCGCTTCGGATCAGAAGTCGCGGTGGCGGTTGCACGGCGGCTCCCGCTTTCGCGCTGCGATACCTTCTGCGGGGACTTCGCGGGCTTTGCGCTCTCTCCGGCAGGAGCAGAGGGCTCGGACTCGGCCTGCCGTGAGGAAGTGTAGGCGACGAAGGCGGTCCAGACAGCCAGGCTGGAGACGATGATGAACTTTTTCATGGCGACGGAAGGGAAAGGAATGGAGGGGAAAAGCCCCGCCGGACGGACCGGCGGGGACGGTGTCAGGAGCGGGGCAGATCAGGGAACGGCGTTGCCGGGCAGCAGGGCCGAGAGGTCGGCCGGCTTGGCCTTCGTCACGCGGTAGCTGCCGACGAGGACGCCGACGCCGGTGCCGCTCTTGCCGGTCAGGTTGTAGTTTTCGGTGATGGTCACCACCGGGGTGGTCGTGGAGCCTGCCTTGAAGTTGGCTGACTTCACCGTCTGGGTGCCGAAGGCGCTGCTCGCGCCGTTCTTCACATTCAACGTGGCGGAGACGCGGCGGAAGAGCGTCGGCTTGGTCGCGCCGCCGGTCGGGGTGAATTCCGTTCCGGTGGTGGCGGTGCCTTGGGCCACCGGCTGGGTCAGCAGCGTCGCCGGCACGGCCACGGCGGTCTTGCCCGGCTTGGTGGCGTAGACATTGCCGACGCCCGAGGGATTGGCCAGGCGCTGGATGGTCCAGCCCGTCAGTGTGCCGTCGAGGAGGTTGGCGACGCGCATTGCCTCGAGGATGTCGCGGTTGATGAAGCGGACCGAGCTGGTCGTGTAGGTTTTGCGCACGCCGCCCTGCACGTTGCCGGTGGTCGGGGCGTTCTCGGTGATGATGGTGGCTTCCACCAGGACGGGGGAAATGGTGCCGGGCTTGGCGGTCTGGCCGTGCGCGGTGGCGAGGCCGGCGATTGCAAGCAGCGGGAATACAAACGATTTCATGTGACGATTGTCGGTTCGATGGTGTCGTCCGCGGCTTCTTCCCCCGATTCTCCGGGAGCGGTGGAAACCGCGGACTCACCAGCAAGTCGGAGGATGGACGATTTCCTTGGAAATTTTCTTCAGGAAAACTTCCGCGTGGCCGCTGCGGACAGGCGCTTGGAACCTGCGTGCCGATTTGGAAGCCCCCACCGGTTGACGCGCGGGCCCACAGCCACGTAGCTTCGGGCCTCTCATGAAACGCCGCTCTGCCATGATCCGCCCCGGAGGAGTCCTCCGTTGGTCCACCGTGGCCCTGCTTGCCGGGGCCGGTCTCACCGGCTGCGACCGCGGCGATTACGTCGCGTCCGCAAAGGACCAGCAGATGGCAGAGACGCAGAAGCGCATCGACGAGCTGGACGCCCAGAAGGCGAAGCTGGCGAGCGGCATGGTGCCGAATAACTTCCACTTGGAAGGCGTCGGCTACTACCATGCGGATGCCCGTGATTTCTACCCGCACCCTTACGGCTTCGAGCGCGAAGGGAAGTGGTTCGTGAATGGCCTTTGGCAGAACGTCCCCGGCCCCGGCCTGGTCGCCGACAGCCGCCCGACCCCGGAAGCGCTGAAGAAAGTGGAGGGTGCTCTGGAAAAGGAGCAGCAACTCCTCGCCGGCCAATCCGGCACCGCGCGCAGCGGCGGCGGCTTCGGCATGGGGAATGCCCTGCTGATGTACTGGATGCTCTCCGGCAACCGCGGCTTCTTTTCTCCCGGGAATGGCTTCCGCCAGGCAACCTCGCAGGCACCGCAGTGGCAGGGCAATATGGACAACCAGCGCCGCGCCGTGGCCTCGCATGCGGCGGCGAATCCCGGCTACCAGCGCATGGTCGAGCAGAGCCGCGCGAGCGGCAAACCGGTCCGCGCGGGCGAGTCGGTCCGTGGTGGCTTCGGCTCCAGCAGCCGGAACAGCGGTGGCAGTGGCGGCTTCTCCTCCGGTAGCTGATGAGCGCTCCCATCCGATTGGAATCCCGGGCGCCCCGGCCGGATTGGCAGCGTCGCGTCGAGGAGGCGGGCCTGCTGTGGCATGCCACCGATGGCCAGCCCTACTGGACCGAGGACCAGAGCCTGGTCTTCACGCTGGATGCGGCGGAGGAGCTGGAAGCGGCGGCCAATGAGCTGCACCAACTCTGCCTGTACGCCTGCGGTGAGATCGTCCGGCGCGATTGGTTCGGGCGGCTCGCCATCCCGGACGCCGCCGCAGGCATGGTGCAGGCGTCTTGGATGACGGGGGATCGCGCGCTCTACGGCCGCTTCGACCTCGCATGGGACGGCACCGGCAAGCCGAAGATGCTGGAATACAATTCCGACACGCCGACCTCGCTGCTGGAGGCCGCGGTGATCCAGTGGCAGTGGCTGGAAGACGTGGCGCCCGATGGTGACCAGCTCAACTCCATCCACGAGGCCCTCGTCGAGCGCTGGAAGATTTTCCCCGAGCAGATGATCCACTTCGCCTGCGTGTGGGACAATCTGGAGGACCGGCAGACCATCGCCTATCTCGCGGAGACCGCGGAGCAGGCGGGCAAGTCGGTCGAGCTGATGGACATGGGCGAGATCGGCTTTTCCGAAGGCGGCCGCTTCACGGATCCCTCGGAACGCTCTATTGAGCGGCTCTTCAAGCTCTACCCGTGGGAGTGGATGGTGGAGGAGCCCTTCTTCGCCGAGATCGGCCTGGAGCGGGACCGCTTCACCGAGCCTGCGTGGAAGATGATGCTCTCGAACAAGGGCATCCTGCCCATCCTCTGGGAGCTGAATCCCGGCCATCCGCTGCTGCTTCCCGCCTACGATTCGCGCGAGGCCCTCGGCGAAATGGACCGCTGGGTGGAGAAGCCTTTCTTCGGTCGCGAGGGCAGCGGCGTGGTGCTGCGGTCCCGCGGACCCTTCCACTCGCCGCCACCCATCGGCCCCACGGTCTATCAGGGTCACGCCAATCTCTTCGAAGCCGCAGGTCGTCACGTCGTGTGGGGCCTGTGGATGGTCGGCGACGAATGCCGCGGACTCTCCGCCCGCGGAGATACCTCGCCGGTCACCGGGAATCTGAGCCGCTTCCTGCCGCACCGCATCGCGTGAAGCCGCCGCGCCGGGTTGCAAGGAATGCCGGGAGATGAAAGATCGGGCCATCGGAAGATCGATCCACATCACCGGCATGGGCTTGGCGGGCTGCTGCCTCGCCTGGCAGCGGCATTTCCGCGGCGAGGGATTCACGTGGGAGGATGACGATCGCCCCGGTGCCGCGTCGAAGGTGGCGGCGGGACTGGTCAATCCGGTGACGGGGAAGAACTTCAGCCCGAGCTGGCGGCTCGCGGAATTCCTGCCGGAAGCGGAGGCATTCTACGCGAAGGTCGGCGAGCTGCTGGGGCGGCAACTGTGGTTTTCCTATCCCGTGTGGAGGCTGGTGGCGGAGGGCGAATGGGCCAAGGTGGAGTCCAAGCTCGGGGAAGCCGGTCCGTGGCTGGAGCGTATCGAGGAAGACGTCCCCGGGTGGAGCCGCGCGGTCGTGCTGAAAGGCGGCGGACGAGTGGCGACCCGGGAATTCTGCGAAGGCACACGCGCCTATTTCTCGGCCATGCGGCAGCAACCGCAGGACCAGGCAGCGACGGTTTGGTGCGAGGGGGCTGCGGGATTGATCGCGGGACGCCTCGGGCGGCATCGCTGTGCGAAGGGGGAGATCCTCACGCTCCGTGCGGGCTGCCCGGAGGATCGCATCCTCATCGGTGGCGGCGGCTGGCTGGTGCCCGTGGGCGGCGGGCTCTTCAAGGTCGGCTCGACCTATGTGTGGGACCGCCTCGACGGCGAGCCGACGGATGAGGGCAGGGCGAAGGTCGAGAAGATCGCGCGCCTGCTCGTTGGCGAGGATTTCGAGGTCATCGCCCACGACGCAGGGGTCAGGCCCATCGTCAGGAAAAGCCAGCCGGTCATCGGCCCGCTGGAAGACGGCCGCATCGTTTTCAATGGCCTGGGATCGAAGGGCTCTCTCTACGCCCCAGGCGTCGCCACCCGTCTCGCCGCCTGGCTGGCGGGTGAAGCGGACATCGAGTCGGAGCTCGATGTGAGGTGCTTGTGATTTCCCGTGGCCCACTCTTCATCGCTTGGCTATTTCCTGCCGCGCTTCACCCAGATAGGAAAGATCAACGCTTTCGTCCCCATGCCCAAGACCAAGACCCGCCTGCCAAATCCCGAGGAGCAAGCAACGCTGCGAGACGCCGTTGCCTGGGTGAACAATCTCCTCGCCGAGGAATACCAAACCGATGTCCGCCTCACGGGTACGATGGAGGACATTCCGAACCTGCACACGATGCTCGGCGAGGGACCCTTCACGGATGACCCGGAGGCCGAGCTGAAAACATTCGGCATCGTCTTCGGCAATGTGTTGGCCCGCGAGCTTGGCCTGCGCTGGGTGATCCACCGCGATGACGAGGGCACCAACTACGCGCTCCAGTATCAGGACACCGAGCTTCTCGTCTTCCCGTGCGAGGTTATCTCGGCGCGCCTTGAGGAAGGCGAAGAGATCGACGAGATCAATCTGGAGGCGATTCTCGAAAGCCTGCGCGAGTCCTTGGCCGGGGAGGCTGCCAATAAGAAGCGGCGGGATTGAAGATCCTGCCACCTTTGTCCGGCTTGTATCGACGGAATGTCGATGCGCCTCAGAGGAATCGCGTCAGGCCGCGCACGGTTCCTTCATCGAGCCGGCGCACCAGCGCGGTCGCGAGGGCGACCATGTGGAGGTAGTCGTTCACGTCGATGATGGAGTTGTGCGAGTGGATGTAGCGCGCGGGCACGCCGAGCACCACGGACGGGATGCCATCACCCGCGAGGTGGAATGAACCCGCGTCCGTGCCACCGCTGCGGCGGACGGTCACCTGATGGGGAATGCCCTCCTCCTTCGCGGTGCGGATCGCCAGCTCTGCAAGGCGCGGATTCATGATTGCGCTGGGGTCGTAGAGACGAATCTGCACGCCACCGCCGAGGCGGCCCTGGCTTTCGGAGCGGTTGAAGCCCGGGGTGTCATCCGCGGGCGGACCTTCGAGCACGATGGCCACGTCGGGCTTGGAATGCACCGCGGCCGTCTTCGCACCGCGCAGGCCCACCTCCTCCTGCACCGTGCCGGCGAGGATGATCTTGTTCGGCCGGGCTGCGGCGGCGAGTTGCTGGCCGGCCTGGATGGCTCCGGCCATGCCCACGCGGTTGTCGAAGGCCTTCGCCATGTACCAGTCCTCGCGCTTCATCGGCGTGAATTCGGATGCCGGGGCGATGGGGTCGCCGATCGCGATGCCGAATTCATTTTCCGCCTCAGACCTCGACGTTGCGCCCACGTCGATGAAGAGCTGGTCCATGGTCATCACCTGGCGGCGCTGTGCTTCAGGAAGGAAGTGCGGCGGCTTCGACGCCACCACGCCGGTGATCTTTTCGCCGGAGCGGGTCCGGATGATGACGCGTTGGGAGAGCAGGCTGTGCTCCCACCAGCCGCCGAGCCCGATGAACTGGAGGAAGCCGTCGGGCGTGATGTTTTGCACCATGAAGCCGACTTCATCCATATGACCGGCCACGATCACGCGGGGCCCTTCGCCCGGCAGCTCGCAGAAGACGGAGCCGGAGCGATCCGCGGACAGCTCGCCGCAGTCTTCCAGCTCGTTGATGAAGATCGCACGCACCTCGTCCTCGTGGCCCGGCACGGAGTGGGCTTCCGTCAGTTCCTGCAGCAGCGAGATGGCCTTCGTCTTCATGCGTCCGAGGCTACCGGCCACCGTGCGGGGCGCAATCCGGATCGTGACAATCATGTGACCGATCCGCCCGGACCTGCTAGAAGACGCGCATGGAATTGCGGCAAGTGCAGTTGTTTCTCGCGGCGGCGGAGGAAGGGAGCATCACCGCGGCGGCGCGGAAGATGAACCTGACCCAGCCGGCGCTGAGCCGTCAGATCAAGGCGCTGGAGGAAGAGCTGGATGTGGAGCTCTTCACCCGCGGCGCGCACTCGGTCGCGCTCACCGCCGCCGGTCGCGTGCTGGTGGAGGAGGGGAGGAAGCTGGTGGAGCGTGCCGAGCGCGTGGTGAAGATGGTGCGCGCGGAGTCCGCGGGCGAGCCGCTGCGGATCGGCTACGCGCCCTCGCTCGCCGGGCCGCTCCTCGGGCTGGCGCTGGAGCGCTTCTCGCAGGTCCACCCGCGGGCACGAGTGCAGCTCCACGACTGCTCCAGCGCAGAGATGCGGGAGGGCCTGCTTTCCGGGAAATTCGACGTGGTCGTCACTGTCCCGTGGGAGGGCGATGCGGGGGCGGTGCAGTGGACGCAGGTGCGCCAGCACCCGATGAGGCTCGCGGCGCCGATGTCGCACCCCTTCGCCGGGCGTGACCGGGTGAAGCTTTCGGAGCTGAATGGCCAGCGGCTCCTCCTCTTTTCCCGCACGGACTACCCGGAGTATTGGCAGGGCGTGACGCGGCTCTTCCGCGACCACGGCATCGATGCCAAGGTGGCAGGGGAATTCGACGGCGTCACCAGTCTCGGCTCCGCGGTCGAGGCCGGGCTGGGCGTCGCGCTCATCGCCGCGGGCAGCCGCATCGAGCGCGTGGCGGTGCTCGCGCTGGACCCGGAGCCGGAGCCCGTGTGCGTCTCGGCCGGGGTAGCGGCCGGGAAGGAAACGTCGCCCGTGACTGCCGTTTTCGTTGCTGAATTGCGGGCCGTCGCGGCGGAAGAAGAGAAAAACGCGGCAAAAACCCGGTAACGAAGAGCGCTTTCCGGCGGAGAAACCAGCAACTGGCAAGGTTTCCGCTGCATCGGATACAATTTCTTGCTCGCGGAGAAGGAGACTACGATGTAATTACCGTTCTTGTGACTGCGCGCCACCGCTGCAGAACCAACCGTCGGGGATCCGCACGCGGATTCGCCTTGGTGGCGTGCATGATGATGGTGACGCTTTTGATGGTGGTGGCGCTCGGGCTGATGAGTCTTTCCAGCATCGAGATCCGGCGCTCCGGTCGCGAGGATCACGCTGCCGCGGCACGGGCAAATGCACGGATGGCGCTCATTTCCGCCATCGGCCAGCTCCAGACGACCCTCGGCCCGGACCAGCGTGTGTCCGCCACGGCGGAAATCCTCGGCGAAGGCGTGAAGCAACCTCACTGGACCGGCGTGTGGCGTACCCGGCAGGCGGACGGCAGTTCCTGGTTCACGCGGGACGATCTCGCAGGCGGGCTTCACGACGGTCGCGCCGCGGGCACGAAGGAAAAGGCACTAGCCTGGCTGACCAGCGGCGAGGGCGATCCGATGACCGGTCCGACGGGCGAGACCATCCCGCTCATCAGCGCCGGTGCGAGCGGCCAAGTAGACCCGGTGGCCGTGCCGCTGGTGAAAGTCGCGGAAAAGGGCAAGGCCACGGGCAGCTACGCCTGGTGGACGGGTGACCTGGGCGTGAGGGCAAACATTGCCACCGCCGACCCACGCTCGGACACCGTCGCCAGCCGGGAAAATCCTGCCGACGGCGGCATGTATCGCATGCTCGCCAGCGCTGCTCCGGATCTCACCATGATGGGTCTCCCGGAGAAGCTGGACAAATCCCACGGCGACCGGCTCGTCACCGCCAAGACTTCCGCACTTACACCGGCGGGCCCCCAGTGGACCAGGGATCATGGCTTTGATTTCACCGTCGCCTCCAGCGGCGTGCTCGCGGACGTGGCGGAAGGCGGCCTGAAGCGCGACCTTACCGCCTATCTCAGCGGGGATGGCACGGTGCCGGACCTGCAAGGACGCGTCGGCCTGAAGGACGATGATCCGCTGGTCGGCAGCCGGATTTCCGATACGGGTGCCACTGCCAGCAAAAGTGCCAGCGCGACCGCCGCCGATTCCCGCCATCGCATAACGGGTCCCCGCTTCGGTCTCCTCAGGGATTGGGCAAGGCAGTCTGTCTCGTTCGCTGATGGCTCATCCAATGTGCGTTTGCCCGAGACAATGGACGGTGATGTCACCGTCTCTCGCGCTAAGGCATTAGCGAATGAGAAGCCGGTCAAGCTTTCGGGAAACATTCACTCGGGTCTCCAGCCAATCGTCGTGGAGGCGAGCATGTATACTCAGATGAGCACGAATGAAATCGCTCATGTTGCTGGAGCGGGCAAGTCGTACCAGATCCGCCCTTTGCACTATCCGCGGGTGGTTTTGTGGAATCCCTACAATATACATCTTCAAACGGAGCGTATGATGGTGATGATTCAGGGTAATGGACGCCAAGAAATGTGGACGCAAAATAGTTATCGCGGGGTTAGTGTTGCTCCGTCTCAGTGGATATCTTACGAGGGTGGTCGAAGTGCGGCTACCTTCTTTTCAGGACTTCAGGTTTTTAATGATGAGGCTTACAAGGATCAATATGTTGGGTCTTATTTTTTTTCCATTCCGGTAACAATATTCGGCCCGGGGGAATGTCTCGTTTTCTCTCCAGCGAAATGCGCGGAATATGATTGCCTCACTTTGTATAATAATAGGCAGGATTATAATCTGGCTGGGAATGAGCTGAGTTGCGAGGTTGCTCCGGATTCGTCTCGATGCTATTATATATCTGACTCTGATAATAATGGGGGGTTTCCATATGTGATTACCGCTTTCTGGTACGCTCCAACTCCTTACTGGTCTCAAGCTGGGCGCAGTGGAATCGAGAATCAGGGCGACGACACTCGAGTCATTTTCAAGAGCTTGGGAACGTCGACGGATAAAGTAACGTTCTCTCGCTTTGATGCGCTCCCTCAACTCTCCGTCCTCTCCGCTTCCTTGCAATTCGGTGCTGGGCGGGAACCGCGGATTGCTTGGAACAACTTCGAGAAGATGCCAATCCAGCTCCTTGACCGGCTGAACCCGAAGCCGACCGTGGTGCCGAATGTCCGCACGCGCGAAGGTATCCGACTTCGTTGGTTCACGGAGCATCCGTCGAATCGAATCGGCTCCGGTCCGTTGGCGGCTACCCCGCATTTCGACGATGCAGTGCTGGCGAATTTCAATCCGCGCGCAAGTTACATCGTGCGTTCGCCATGGGAGAATGTCGCGGGCAGCTTGCCTGCCACTGGCAGCGGTGGCGGCCCGTGGTTCTTCGGCGCATACACGCGGGATCTTTACGATCAGGCGGTGAGTTGGGACGAGCAGGCACCCGTGCCGCGAAATGGACGCTACCACGGGAACCCTTTCGGCCCGCCCCAGGAGGGTGCGGAGCGCTACATTCTTTTCGATCTGCCGCGTCACGAGACCGGCGTGGTTTCGCTCGCGCAATTCCAGCACGCGAAGATCTCCGAGCTGGTGTGGCATCCTTCGTTCGCGCTGGCGAATTCACTCGCGGACCCGCGTCTCGGCACCGGCGAGAATGCCGGACTGAATCGAACCGCGGCCGCCGCCAGCGATCAAGCGAGTGCTGCCTACGGCGGCTTCCATGAGGATGACATCGGCTGGTCGAATGACTCGCAGCGCGGGAAAGACAAAGGCGACTGGGCCGCCACAGCGCGTGCCATTCTCGGCGAGACGCCCGAGACCGACAACCTTGTCTATGACCTATCCTTCGAGGCGAATCAGACGCTGTGGGACCGCTTCTACCTCTCCAGCGGCACGGCGCAGGAGAAGCTGAAATTCCGCGATGATCCGCTGGCGAACCCGCTGCCGAATTCACGGCTGCGTCCTGTCGCCGGGACACCGCCGGATTTTTCCAGCCTCACCGATTTCCACCGCTCGGCGTCGCAGCTCATGGTGGATGGAGCCTTCAATGTGAACTCAACGCGCGTCGAGGCGTGGAAGGCGCTGCTCGCCTCGTCAAAGCTCACCGGCTATGGCACCGGCGGCACGCCATTTCCCCGGGTGCTGGATGCTCCCGGCGGCGCGTGGAAGACCGGCGACGAGGCTTGGGATGACAAGGCATGGTCCGGCTACCGCGAGCTGAGCGATGAGGAAATCGGCAAGCTCGCCGAGGCAATCGTCCATCAGGTGAAGCTCCGCGGGCCCTTCATCTCGCTCGCCGACTTCGTGAATCGCCGCCTCGCTGAAGACGAGACCGGGCGCATGGGCCCGCTGCAGGCGGCCATCGAGAGTGCCGGGCTGAATGCCGCGCACGTGGAGGCCTACCCGCTGGACAATCATCACTCGCTGCCCGACTACCACCATCCGGACAATCTCCGCGACGCGACCCGGCTGGAGCAGACGCTGAAGCCGGCATCGAAGGCATGGGGCGCGCCCAGCTATCTCACACAGGCAGACGTGCTCCAGGTCATCGGCCCCGCGCTCACCGCCCGCTCGGACAGCTTCGTCATCCGCGCCTATGGTGACTCCGTGGATGAGTCGGGGCAGGTGCAGGCGCGCGCTTGGTGCGAGGCCACCGTGCAGCGAATTCCCGAGCCGGTGGTGGCGGATGAATCCGGTCTTGATCCGAAGAACGCGGGCCAGCCCGGGGACTTCGGCCGCCGTTTCGTCATCGCATCCTTCCGCTGGCTTTCACCGGAGGAGATCTGATAGACATGATCCCATGAAGTCCCCCGTTTTCGCCGGACTCCTCGCACTCGCGTGTGTCTTGCCAAGTCTTGCGCAGCAGCCGACCCCGCAGCCTGCGGAGGAGAAGGCGAAGGCACCCGCAGGGCGTCAGGTGCGCTTCCTGCCCGTTGGCGATCTGCCGCCCTTTCGCCAGGAGATCCGGGACGGCGTGGCGTATGAGCTTGAGCCGCCCGCTGGCAGCATTCCACCGCGGCAGGTAGCCGTGGGCTTCGGGGAAGAAAAGACGGATGCCGTGCCGCTGTTGCTAGGTCGCGTCACCGAGCCGCTGGCCGCTCCCGGTGGCGAAGGCCCGATGCTCATCCGCCAGGGGAATGACGCCGCCGATGCCGAGCCATGGCTGCGCGTGAATCGCCCGGAGACCGGTGACTTCCTTGTCCTCCTCTGGCGCGACGCGACGAAGGGCGATTGGGGAAAAGCGCGCTCGCTCGTCCTCTCGGATGCCCCCGAGGCTGCGCCTGCCGGTCGGGTCCGCATCGTGAATATCTCGCCCGTGGCCGTGGGCGTTGTCTTCGGTGGCGAGAGGATCAAGCTGGAGGCGGGCAAGTCCTACCAGCGGGCCATGCCCATCGGAAAGGACACCGAGTTTCAGCTCGGAGCGGTCACCACATCCGGCGATCTCCAGCGCTTCCACTCCGGTTCGATTTTCCAGAATCCCGGGGAAAGAAGCCTCATCGTGATCTACCGTGCCGATGGCGTCCAACCGCGCCGCCCGCTGAAGGCGGTGGTGCATCGTGAGCCGGTGAAGTAGCGGGAGAACTTGCTGGAAACCTGTGCAGAGACCGTCATCTGATCGCTGCCGCCCTATTGCTTCGGCTGACCAGTGGCTGCACGCTCCCAGGGGTCACTCGCGGTCCTTCGTGTCCATTACGATGGTGACCGGGCCGTCGTTCACGAGGGCGACCTTCATGTCGGCGCCGAAGCGGCCCTTGCCCACCGGCTTTCCGAGTTCGGTGCCGAGCACGGTGCAAAAGCGTTCGAAGAGCGGCTCGGAGATTTCCGGCCGGGCGGCGCGGATGAAGGAGGGGCGGTTGCCCTTCTTGGTCGAGGCGTGGAGAGTGAACTGACTGACGACGATCGCCTCGGCACCGCAGTCCGTGACCGCGAGATTCATCAGCCCGGCCTCGTCGGGGAAGATCCGCATCTTCGCGATCTTCGCTGCCAACCACGCGATGTCTTCCTCACCGTCGCCATCCTCAATGCCGAGGAGGATCAGCAGGCCGGTGCCGATGGACGATACGGCCTCGCCATCAATGGTGACGGAGGCGGAGGACACGCGCTGGATGACGGCTCGCATGACGGATGGTGGAGAGGCGGGATTTGCTTCAATACACCGGCACCGAGGGATCGATCTCCGCAGACCATTGGTCGATCCCGCCGCTCATCGACCACGCCTCGGCCCCGCGCTGCCGCCAGTAAGTCGCAGCCCGCAGGGAGCGCATGCCGTGGTGGCAATAAACGATCACCGGGATCTCCGGCGGCGTGGCTTCGGCGAAGCGGGACAGGGGCACCAGCAGCGCCCCCTCGATGCGGCAGATGCGCCACTCGTCGTCCTCGCGGCAATCGACGAGCGCGATTTCCCCACGGCGGACCGCCGGCAGTAGGTCCGAGACCTGTGCCGGTGTGACCTCGATGCCCGTCGCCGGGTCGGGCAGGGTGGCCTCGCTCATCGCTCGACGGTCACCGGGGTGCCGAGCGGGGCGTTTTCGAAGAATTTCACCGCCATCTGGTCCGGCATGCGCACGCAGCCGTGCGAGGCCGCGTAGCCCGGCAGGTAGCCGGTGTGCATGCCGATCGCCGGGGCGAAGTTCAGGTAGTTGAACATCGGAGCACCCTCGTAGTAGCAGCCCGGAGGCACCGGCTCGTTGTGCGCCTCGGCGTCGTCATCCACCACGCGGTTCGTACCCTTTTCCTTGAATACGCCGTAGCTGGAGGAGCGGTGCCACTTGTTTTTCATCGTCACCTTGTAGGTGCCGGAGGGGGTGCCGCGGCCTTCCTTGCCGGTGGAGATTTTCGAGACGCCCGCGAGCTGCCCGCCCTTGTAGAAGAATGCCTTCTGCTGCGTCAGATTGATCCGGATCGAGGCCGGGCCAGTCAGGTGGTCGCCATCCCAGTAGGACACGTCGTCGGGCAGCGGGCTGGATTTCCAGTCATGCTCCCGCTTCTGCGTGTAGCCGGACATGTAGTGGGACTCGCCGCGCATGCTGGAGAGGTCCATGCAGGAGGTGGCGAGGAAGGGGAGAAGTAGTGCTGATGTGGCGACGCAGGCTCTCATGATGGTGATTTGGTGGGGCGGATTATAAACTGTGAAAGCCGCTGCGGGTCAAGGACCGGGGAGGCGGCTTCGCAGTCGGGCGGGGTGCGGGATTCCCGTAGGAAATGAGGGGCAGGGAAAGGATTTCTTCCCGGGTATGCGCGGAATGCCGCGCTTTTGCGGCTCACCGGGCACTTGGTTCCGCCGGGCTTGCACCCCGGGCCCGGCATGATAAGGGTGCCGCCCCATGCCGAACTACGACTACGTCTGCGAGACCTGCGGCCACCGCTTCGAAGTCTTCCAGAGCATGAATGACGCGAAGCTCCAGGATTGCCCGCTGGAAAGCTGCTCCGGAAAGGTGAAGCGACTCCTCGGCACCGGGGCCGGACTGCTTTTCAAGGGCGCGGGCTTCTACCAGACCGACTACCGCTCCAGCTCCTACCAGGCCGGGGCAAAGAGCGACTCCGCCGCCTCGAAACCGGCCGAAAGCTCCACTCCGGCGGCCCCGGCTGCGGCTCCCGCACCCGCCCCGTCGAAGAGCTCCGAGTGAGAGCCCTTCCCAAACCGGGAAGCGTCTGCTACCGCTCGACGCATGGCCGATGAGAAAGCACCGCTCCCGAAGACGAAGCACAAGGGCAGTTGCCTAGAGAGGCTCATGGCCCTGGTGTCATTCGTCACCATGGCGGGCCTCGGCACGGCGGTCTATTTCATGACCCAGGCGCAGGACCTGACCGATATCAAGGGCCGCGCCACTCCCACCGCCTCCACGCCAAAGGTCCGCGACCTGCGTGCCGTGCTGAAGAACTCGCTGGACCGCAACTACCCGCTCACCCTCGGCGAGGAGGAGATCAACCAGTACATCCGCCAGACCCTCGTGTCGAAGCAGGGCGGATTCGCCGGATCGCAGGTCTCGCTGGATGGCGTGAGCGTGCGGCTGGAAGACGGCCGCGCCGAGATCATCACGGAGCGCAAGGTCTTCGGTCAGCCGGTCACGCTCTCCATGTATGTGCGCATCGAGCAGCACATCGACGTCCATGGGAAGACGCTCACCGGCCTGTCCCGTGACGGCGGTTCCTTCGCGCCAAATGTGAAGTTTCTCGACGAGCGCCTGAAGAAGGGCGGTCGCTTTGGAAAGCTTGTCGTGCCCCAGGGTTTCCTGCTGCTGGCGATGCCGCAGTTCGAGAAGCTCGCAAAGGTTTACGAGCGGGAGATCCACCTCGCCTTCGAGGAGATGTCGCGCATCCGTATGGAAAAGGGCAAGCTCGTCCTCGATCCCCGTGCCGACGGAGGCTCGTCGATGCTTCCCGGCGAATCCTTCTGAAGTCCGCTCAAGCCTCATCCTGCCATGGTCGCCGCCCGTGCCGTCAGTCTCAGCCTGCTCTCCTGCGCGGTGCTCTGCGGCCAGGAGGAGGTGCCACCACCGCTGCCGCCTCTGCCCCCGCCCACGGCGATCCCGGTGGATGAGGCGGAGGCCGTGGCTCCGGCTGAGGCCGATCAGCCCGTGCCGGTGGTGCCCGGCGGAAATGTCCCGCGACCGAAGGGCATGGAGGCCGCGATCAGCCAGTCGGGCATGTTCCGCGTGCTGGGAAAGGACCCGCTGAAGCGCTCGTCCATCGCGCTCGCGCTGGAGCAGGTGCGGGAGCAATTCCTCGACCTGCTGCGCGAGAAGTCCACGCCGGCAGCCGGGGCGGAGGGACGGCGCGGACAATTCGTGGATCCCGGCGCGAAGGACACGGATTCCTTCAAGGTGCCGGTCACGGTGGAAATCGTGGAGCCGGATCAGGACAAGCCGTCCGCCGCCCGGCCCGTCGAATACGGCCTCGTCAGCGCAGAGGGCCAGCTTTCGCTCATCATCCGCATTCATGCTGACCCGGGCATCGACCAAGAGCAGTTGGAACGCGCCGCATTCACCGTGCTCCTCTATGAGCGCTCGCTGAGGACCGCGAAGCCGGAGGACGATGAGCCGCTGGTCGTCCGTCCGTGGCTTGTCGAGGGACTGGTCGAGGCCCGGAAGTGGAAGATGGGTCAGGCGGACCGTCGTCTTTACGAAGGTGTCTTCCGGCGCGGGGGCGGCTTCACCATGGATGAGCTGTTCGAGTTGGGAGACCGCAGTTTCCAGCAGCTCGACAGTGCCTCGCGGCTGACCTTCCGCGCGCTCTCCGGCGCACTGGTGATGGCGCTGCTGGAGCAGCCGCAGGGCAAGGACGCGTTCAAGAATTTCGCGGGGGAAGCGGCGCGCTTTTCCGGGGAGATGCCGGTGCTCCTGCGCAAGCATTTCCCGGATCTGAATCTCTCCGAGCGCAGCCTCGCCAAGTGGTGGGCGCTCACCCTCGCCAGGCTGGTGCAGCCGAAGCTCTCCGAAGTGCTGCCGGTACTGGAGACCGAGCGCGAACTGGAGACTGCCCTGCAATTCCACACCCGCGACCCGGAGGGGAATGCCCTCGACCTCGGGCTGGACACCTGGCGGGAAATCATCGCGCTGGAAGAGGCGGATCGCATCGAGGCCGTGCGCCCCGCCGAGGACGGACTCGTCCGGCTTTCCTACCGCTGCTTCCCTTCCTACCGGCCCATCATTCAGGAGTATCAACAGATCCTCCGCGACGTGGCGGCGGGGAAGGACAGCAAGGTGGAGACGCGCCTGGCGGATCTCTCCGAGCAGCGGTTGGTCCGCTCGCAGCGCGCCACCCACGCCCGTGACTACCTCGATTTCTTCGAGATCTCGCGCGCCCGCGACCTCAGCGGTGAATTCGACGACTACATGCGCCTGAAGAAGGAGCTGGAACTCCGCCCGCGCCCGAAGCGCACCGACCACCTCAGCGAGGTGCTCGATACCCTGCAGAAGACTTACGAGCCGAGGGCGGGCAAGCGGTGAGGTAATCTTTGTTCCCGTATGCTCATCCCGCGGCGAACCTCTATCGCCACGGTTCTTGTCTCAAATATCTGTAGTCCTGGGGTTGCTTTATTGTCGTGATAACTTCCGGCTTCCGTTCCGGTCGGCGTGAGGTTAGCGGATGGACGTGAAATCGATCCTCCCCTTGATCTCGGGTTTCGCCCTCTTGCTCGGCGGTGTTTCCTCCGGTCAAACGCCGCAGACCCCGAAAACCGAACCCTCCCGTGTCTGGACCGTCGCGAAGACAGGGAAGGGGAATCCCGGCACATTGGTCAGCAAGACGGCCGACAAATCCAGCATCGTCATCCGCATGGCGAATGGCCGCGAGGTCACGGTGAAGACCGCCGATCTCGTTCAGGCAGACAAGGACTATGTGGCGAAATGGACCTCATCTGTGGATGCCCCGCCAAAGGGCATCGTCCGCGGCAAGGCATCGACCCTCGCACAGGCGCAAGGTGGCAAGAGCCGCGTGATGGAAGACCTCCAGAGCGTGCTTTCCCACTACGGCACGGCGAAGGAAGACACGGATACCCATCCCGATGCCATCATTTACAAGGGACCTGCATGGTATGAAGGCGGACCGGAAATAACCATCCCGTATCTCATGCCCGTGGAAAAGGCGCTCGCCCTGCTGGTGGAACGCCCCGGCCCCGCATCACGTCGGCCCGCTGTCGCTCCGGGCTTCCCACCTGGCATGGGAATTTTCGAGTACGACATCCGCAGCGGAGCATACAACCGCATGTTCATCGTCGTCGATCAGGCGAATCAGGTGGTGGCGCTGCAGGCGAAGTCCGAGAACAAGAACGACCCCGCCGTCCCCACGCGGAAATGGAACCGGCGGGACTTGCCCATGAACAGCACCTCGGACTTTCTCGAACCGAGAACCGGTGGTGCCAGGTGCCATGTCCATGATCTCCGGAAGAGCGAAAAGCGCATCGTCATCGATCTGGAGGCAAAGGGCGAGACCCTGCTCTTCCTGCCAGCCCCGATGGTCAATCTCTGTCTCTTCCACCTCGCGGAGGATTTGAGGAAGCGCTGACTCCCGCGCGGCAAGCGCCCAAATTGACCGAATCGGTCAAAAGTCCGCGCGTTTCCTGCCGGTGATTTGACACCTCCGGGCGGTCTTTTCACGCTCCATGCCTGTGAGCACCATCCAGAGCACGCCCTTGGAAAAACTGCACGTCCGCCTCGGCGCCCGCATGGTGCCCTTCGCGGGGTGGAACATGCCCGTCCAATACACCTCCATCATGGACGAGCACGGCGCGGTGCGCGGTGCCGCGGGGATCTTCGACATCTCCCACATGGGCCAGTTCATCGTCGGCGGTGCCGGCGCGCTCGAGTGGCTGAACAAGATGCTGGCGAACAACGTGGCCAAGCTCGGCGATGGCCAGGGCCAGTATTCCTTCCTGCTGAATGAAGCCGGTGGCGTGATCGACGACCTCATCGTCTATCGCACCGGCGAGAATGACTTCTTCCTCGTGGTGAATGCCTCGATGATCGAGGAGGACTTCGCCTGGATGGCGAAGCACCTTACGGGTGACGTGACGCTGCGCAATGAAAGCCCGCTCTGGGCTGGCATGGCCGTGCAGGGTCCCGAGTCCGCCGCCGCATTTGCAAAGGCATGTCCGGGCCAGACGCTGCCGCCGCGGAATGGCATCGTGCGCTTCCCGGTGGAGGGCGGCGAGGCCGTCGTCTGCCGCACCGGCTACACGGGTGAGGATGGTTTCGAGTTCTTCTGCCCCGCCGGCGAAGGCGAGGCCTGGTTCGAGAAGTTCATCGAGTGCGGGGCAAAGGCCTGCGGCCTCGGTGCCCGCGACTCCCTGCGCCTGGAGATGTGCTACCCGCTGAATGGCTCGGACCTCTCGCCGCAGCGCACTCCGATCGAGGCGGGTCTCGGCTTCTTCGTGGATCTGGAAAAGGGCGACTTCATCGGTCGCGAGACCCTCGCGAAGCAAAAGGCCGAGGGCCCTGCCGAGAAGCTCGTCGCGCTGGCCTACACGGACAAGGGCGCGCCGCCGCGCTCGCACTACCCGCTGGAAGATGCCGCGGGGAATGTGATCTCCGAGCTTTCCTCCGGCGTGCTTTCCCCCTCGCTGGGGCAGGGCATCGCCATGGCCTACGTCCCCGCCGCGCTGTCGAAGCTGGGCACCGAGCTTTTCGTCGATGTCCGCGGCCGCAAGTTCCCGGCCAAGGTCGTGAAGAAACCGTTTTACAAGCCCGCCACCGCGAAAGCATAAGCTAGCAACACCCGATGAACGTTCCGCAAAACCTCCGCTACAACAGCTCCCACGAGTGGGTGCTTCTCGAAGGCGACATCGCCACCGTCGGCATCTCCGACCACGCCCAGGAAGAACTCACCGACGTGGTGTTCGTCGAACTCCCGCCGGTCGGCAAGACCGTCGATGTGGGCGACCCGACCGCCGTGGTCGAGTCCGTGAAGGCCGCCAGCGACATCTACGCGCCGATCTCCGGTGAGGTGGTGGAAGTGAACGACGCCGTGGAAGCCGATCCTTCGCTCGTCAACACCGACCCCTACGGCAAGGGCTGGATCTTCAAGCTGAAGGTCAAGAACGCCGCCCAGGTCGAAGCGCTCCTCGACGCCGCCGGCTACGAGGCGCTGATCGGTTGATCGATCCCGTCAGGCATCCTTTTTGCAAAACCCCGCTCCGGAAACGGCGCGGGGTTTTCTCTTCCGTGGCTCTGGCATCCTGCCGGAAGCCTCTGCGGAGCCGCCAGATGAAGCCAACTCCTCGCTCGCGACTCCACTGATGGGAGCGCTCACATAGCCCTCCCATCCCAGCCGTCAAGTCAGTCAATCAATCGCAGCCGCAGCACGCCGGGCTGAGCGGGCGATCTTCCTCAGCGGTCGGTGCCGCCAGTGCCGGATTCGGAGCCAGCGTGCCGAGTCCGAGCTTGGACAGCAGCTTGCGGTCCGCCTCGATGGCCGGATTTTTCGCGGTCAGCAGCTTGTCCCCGTAGAAGATCGAGTTCGCCCCGGCGAAGTAGCAGAGTGCCTGCGTCTCGTCGGACATGCGCGTGCGGCCTGCGGAAAGGCGGACCTTTGCCTTCGGCACCGCGATGCGCGTCACGGCGATCATGCGGACCACGTCGAAGGCGTCGATCGACTGGCTGTCGGCCAGCGGCGTGCCGGGCATCGGCATCAGCGAGTTGATCGGCACGCTCTCCGGCTGCGGGTTGAATTCGGAAATCACCTCCAGCATCTTCAGGCGATCCTCCGTGGACTCGCCGAGTCCCAGGATGCCGCCGCAGCAGACCGACATGCCGGCGTCCTGCGCATTGCGGATGGTCCGCAGGCGGTCGTCGTAGGTGTGGGTCGTCACGATGTTCGGGTAGTGCTCCCGGGAGGTGTCGAGATTGTGATTGTAGGCGGTGACGCCCGCTTCCTTCAGCGCCTTCGCCTCCTCCGGGCCCAGCTCGCCGAGGGTCACGCAGACCTCCATGCCGAGGGTGGAGACGTCGCGGACGATATCCAGCACTTGCTCGAAGCGCTGCGTCCCGCCGCGCACGCCGCGCCATGCGGCGCCCATGCAGAAGCGGGTCGATCCCGTGTCCCGAGCGGCCTTCGCGCGCTCCATGATGGTCTCCTTGCTCATCAGGCGCTCGATCTCGACGCCGGAATTGTAGCGCGCGGACTGGGCACAGTAGGAGCAATCCTCCGAGCAGCCGCCGGTCTTGATGGAAAGCAGCGTGCAGAGCTGCACGTCATTCTCCGGCCAATTCGCCTCATGCACGGCACGGGCCTGCTGGAGGAGTTCGAAGAATGGCAGGGAATGGAGGCGCTGGAGTTCGGCGAGAAGCATGGGTGAAAGTCGATTGGAAGATGGTTCAGCACTCGTGGAACGGCGTGTCGCGATGGCGAAGCACGGTGCCTTTTTTTGAGATGATCCATCGGATGGTGGAGCGACCGTCGCATTCCTGGGGGATGCTCCACTCGATGAGGACGGTGCCCTTGTCTTGGGATAGGACCAGTTTCGGCTGGTGAAGCTCCGCAAGGTGCTTGTCGAACTCCCAACGCGAATCCTCCGGCACCTTGGCAATTTCCTTATCCGGATAAACGTCGATCCAGAGGCCGGTGAGGTCGTTCCAGAAACGGTCGGCGATTTCCACCGGCTGTCCCTCCCAGACGAGGCGGAATTCCTTGATTCGATCGTTCCACCGGTAGTCGGGGTGTTCCTTGATCAGCTTCACGTGAAGCTGGATGTCGGGCATCTTTCCCTCGGTGGACTGGATGCACTTGGCAGTGAATTCCCAACGGGGCTCCACCTTGTCGTGATGGAAAACCACCTCGTCCGCGTCCTGTGCGGCCGCCAGGGAAGCGGTCGCAGCGGACAGGCCGGTGCCTGCAAGGAATCGACGGCGGTTCATTCGCTCGGGATGTGAGGTGAATCTAGCGCACCCAGCCTTCGCCGATCGGGAGCAGGCCCTGGCCGACCACGGTGTAGTCCGTCTTGCCGCGCGCGCCTTCCATCTTCACGCCGGTGGCGCTCTTCCAGACCTTGCTCATGCTCTCGCCGGTGTGGCAGCCCCAGCTTTTGCAGTAGGCGTCCTTGGCGAAGATGCTGCCGCGGATTTTTCCCAGGTCGCGCTCGTGCAGCCAGGCGGTGCAGGCGGCCATGATGTGGCTGCCGTAGTCCAGCATGAAGCAGTGGCGATTCGAGTGGCCGAAGTAGTCGAAGGTCTGCACCGCGCCGCGCGGGCGGCCATTCAGCGAGGAGATCAGCTCCTGACCGCTCTCGATCCACACCAGCGAGACGCTCCGCTTCCGCGCGAGGTCGGATATCCAGGTGGTGTAGGGCTTGCCGTCTTCCTTGCCGCGGTCCTGGTAGCCCGGGCGATAGACGATCCAGATGATCGGTGCGTTTTCGCCGTAGGCCTTGCGGATCTCCACCATGCGCAGCGTCGAGGCGCGGACGAAATTCGCCCACCAGCGGTCATGCTGGTCGCGCTCCACGCGGAGGTTTTCCCACTCCCGCAGGGCGGGGCCGCCGGTCACGATGACGTGTTCGGCGGAGGCGAATGAAATCAGCGCGAATAGGGCTAGCAGGACGTGGCGCATGGGTGGCAGTGTAGGGATGAAGCGCGGGCTGGCAATGGTTCACTGGGACCGCGGAAGTCATTCCGCTGCGCAAGTTGCACGGCGTGAGGTCCCCGCAGCGCGACTCAGAGCACCGCCGCCATTTTCTCGAGACCGGCCAGCATGTGCTCGCGGGTGGTGCCGAAATTGAAGCGGATCCAGCCCGGCCAGCCGAAGAATGCGCCATCCGAGAGGAAAAGTCCGGCGTTCTTCTCGAAATACTGCGCCGGATTCTCGACGCCCATGCCCCGGGCATCGATCCACGCGAGGTAGGTCGCCTCGCCGGGGATCACCTTCAGCTTTGGCATGCGCTCGGCGACGAAGGCGTCCAGCGCGGCCCGGTTCCCCCGCAGGTAAGCGAGGAGCTGCTGGCGCCATGGCTCGCCGTGGCGGTAGGCGGCCTCGGCGGCGTAGTAGGAGAGGGCATTGATTTCCGAGAGGGTGTGGCCCCGCTGCGCGCTGAAGCGGCGGCGGATCGAGTCGTCCGGGATCACCGCGAAGGCATAGCCTAGGCCGGCGATGTTCCAGGTCTTGCTCGGGGAAAGCAGCGTGATCGTCCGCTGGCGCAGGTCCTCGGAAAGCTCCAGCGCGGAGAAATGCGGCGTTTTCTCCGCATCCAGCACCAGGTCGCAGTGGATCTCATCGGAGACCAGCACCAGATCGTGCTTCACGCAGAAGCGGGCGAGCTGCTCCACCTCCTCACGGGTGAAGACGCGGCCGAGCGGGTTCTGTGGATTGCAGAGCAGGAAGACCTTCGTCTCGGGCGTCACTGCGGCCTCCATCGCATCCCAGTCAAATTCGTAGCGTTCGTTCACGAGGACGTGATCGACGGTGATGAGCTTCGCCACGCCGTCGTGATGGACGCCGATGAATGGCGGATAGACCGGCGTGCAGGTCATCAGCGCCTCGCCCGCCTGGCAAAAGGCGCGGCCGGCCAGCGAAAGGGCGGGCACGAGGCCGCCGAGATGGACGATCTGCTCGCCCGGGACGGTCACGCCGCGCTGGTTTTCAAGGTAGAGGTCAATCGCCTCGTTCACCCCGGCATGTGCCTGCGCGTAGCCGAAGACCCCGTGATTGATCCGCGCGTGCAGCGCCTCGATGATTTCCGGTGCGGACGTGAAATCCATGTCCGCCACCCAGAAGGGATCGAGTTCCGGCCGGCGGTCGAACTTGATGCAGCCGGTTCCCTGACGGGTGATGGGGACGTCGAAGTCGTAGGTCACGCGCGGGTTTTTAATCCCGCTCCCGGCGCTGGCAAGTCCCCTGACGCCGTGAGAATGGGACTTTGTGCGATATGAGGGCTTGCGGCAGGATGCCGCAGCCACTTTTGTGACCGCCGTGCTCGCCAAACGCATCATTCCCTGCCTCGACGTCACCGACGGTCGTGTGGTCAAAGGCGTCAATTTCGTCGATCTCGTCGATGCCGGTGATCCGGTCGAGTGCGCCATGGCCTACAATGCCCAGCAGGCGGACGAACTCGTCTTCCTCGACATCACGGCATCATCCGACAACCGCGCGACGATGGTGGACGTGGTCCGGCGCACGGCGGCCCATTGCTTCATCCCGCTGACGGTGGGCGGAGGCATCCGCTCGGTGGAAAACATGCGCGAGATGCTTTTGGCAGGAGCCGACAAGGTGGGCATCAATACTTCCGCGGTGAAGGATCCCGGGCTCGTCGATGCCGGGGCGAAGGCATTCGGCAGTCAGTGCATCGTCGTGGCGATCGATGCGAAGCGCGAGGGCCCCGGCAAGTGGGGCGTCTACACGCACGGCGGTCGCACAGCCGTGGGGCTGGATGCCGTGGAGTGGGCGAAGGAGGTCTGGCGCCGCGGGGCAGGGGAGATCCTGCTGACCAGCATGGACGCCGACGGCACCCAGGCCGGCTACGATTGCGAGCTCACGGCGGCGATTTCAGAAAGCGTCGGCATCCCGGTCATCGCGAGCGGCGGCGCCGGAAATCTCGATCACATGGTGGAGGTGCTGGAAAAGGGGAAGGCCGATGCCGTGCTGGCCGCGAGCATCTTCCACTTCGGCAAGCACACCGTGGGCGAGGCGAAGAGCTACTTCGCCGAGCGCGGCATCCCGGTGCGGCCGGAGATGTGAGACCGGTGCGGACGTATCGACGGAACGTCGGCACTCCTCAGAGCATTTCCAGCGTGCCGACGATGCGGTCGGCCAGCGAGAAATCCAGGCACGCGGTGGTGCGGTTCGGCACGGCCCACACGTTCAGCCCGGCGGCCTTGGCGGACTTCACGCCATTCAGCGAGTCCTCGATGGCGAGGCATTCGCCGGCGGGGATGCCGAGGCGCTTCACCGCCTCCAGCCAGAGGTCCGGCGCGGGCTTGATGCGCGGGGCATCGCCGCGGCAGACGACGTGGCGGAAGTAGGGCATGAGCTGCAGCTTCTCCAGCCAGCCATCCACCCACTGGTGGGAAGAGCTGGACACCACGGCGAGCGGCACGCCCTCCGCGGTGAGCTTTTCCAGCAGTGCCACCACCCCGGGCATGGGGCCTGCCTGCTCCAGGTCGCGGCGGATCTCCACCTGCCGGTCGGCGTCGAGCTGGTGCCAGTCAAAGCTGCGGCCGGTGAGTTCTTCCAGGTGAACCTTCGGTGACCACGTGTCGAAGTCCGAGCCGATGCACTGCGTGTAGGTCTCCAGCGGGAGCGGATGGCCGTTACTCAGAAAGGTGCGGTGCCAGGCCTCGTAGATCGCCCACTCGGTGTCCACGAGCACTCCATCGAAATCGAACAGCACCGCCGAAAACTGCATGCGTCGGGATGAGGCGGCGGGGCAGGGCGGGCAAGGATGATTTTGTGGCGGGGCTGGTGGGATGGGTGATCGGGAGGGGCTTCGTGGGTTCGTGGCTTTGCCCAGCCGAAACGACGCAGTCGTTTCGCTACGAAGAGAGTCATGCTACGGAGGGAGTCCTGCCACGATTACTTCGCGGGCAGATGCACCCGGGTCACGAGGTCTGCCTCCGGGGTGACGGTGGGGTCGTTGTCGTAGATTTCGAAGAGCGGCACCTTCTTGTCCGTAGTGAATTTCTTCGCGCGGCCATGCATCATCCCGGCGGCCCATGCATTGCCGAGGTGACGATACGGGCCGGTGTGCTTCACGACATACGCGCGGCAGGACGGGATCTCCCCGCGAACGAAATCCGTGGGTATCTGGACGTCCCTGGTGAGGGGGAATCCGATCGTGTAGTCCGCCACTCCTTTCACCGGATCCCACTTGTGCGTGATCGTGAATGGCGGGCCGGAGGGTGTGTTCCTGCTCGCCTCCAGCCATGCCATCAGCTTTCCCATGTCGCGGCTGATGGACGTGCTGATCTCCGCCGTGGGCGTGGTGGACCTCACTCCCACGTAGCGGAAGCCCTTCACCTCCTCGATGCCGGGGAAATCCAGCCTTGATGGCACCGTGCCGGTCTCCACCAGATCCTTCAGCATCTTCAGCCCGCGCCCGTAGTCCGAGCCGATCCAGGCTGTCATCATCGGGCGCATCCACCACATGAACCACGGCAGGGAGCCCTCCATGGTCCACTCCACGTCGGTCTCGTGATCGTGCTCGGAAAGGTGGAATGCCACCTGGTTCACGGACTTCCACGGCTTGAGAAATGTGAGCCGGTGGTGGATGGACCACGGCGGGTCGCCGCCGGTGATCTCCATCTCGCCGCTGCCGGTGATGCTGCCGTCCCACGTGTAGCCGCGCCCGTCATCGGAGTAGGCGAGCTTTGCTCCCGGCTCCGCGAGCAGCCACGGCGACCACGCGGGCCAGCTTTTGAAATCGCGGATCAGGTCATAGACCTGCTGCGCCGGAGCCGCGATGCGAATGGACTTGTGGACGGAAAAGGTCGGCATGACGAGGAGGGAAAGTTTCCATCATCATGGACACGATTCCGCGTCAGGGAAAGCAGGCTTTCACTACTCCCGTGCGGATGCATCCCGTCAACCGACCTTCCGGCCCGGGCTTACATGATCCGGTTCACAAGCTTCTCGCCCTTCTCGAAGCGGCGGAGATTCTCGATGAAATGGCGGATCAGCACGCGTGCCTCGTCGTATTGCCCGCCCGCGGTGTGCGGCGTGATGTGACAGGTCTCACAGGTCCACAGCACGTGGTCGTCGGGCAGTGGCTCCGGGTCGGTGACGTCGAGCCAGGCGGCACCGAGGTGGCCGGACTTGAGGGTCGCGGCGAGGTCGTCCTGCTGGGTCGTGGTGCCGCGGCCGATATTGTAGTAGATCGCTCCCGGCTTCATCTGGGCGAACCGGGCGGCATTGAACCAATGCAGCGACTCCGCGTTGTCGGGCAGGATGTTGATGACGTGGTCGGCTTCCGCGAGGGCGGCGGAAACTTCGTCTGGAGTGACGATCTTCACCTTCTCGTCGCCACGAACCGTGCGGCGCATCGCGGTGATGCTCATGCGGAAGGGCTGCAGCAGCTCGATCACACGCTCCGCGATCGCGCCGTAGCCGACGATGAGCAGGGATTGCTCCTGCAGTAGCTTGCAGTCCCGGCGCAGGCCATTCCACTCGGCGGAGCCATTCGCGCATCGTGACTTCAGGTTGCGCGGAAGCTGGCGGGCATTTGCCAGCATGAAGGCGATCACGTGTTCCGCGCAGGCATCGTCATAAACATGCGAACTGTTGGAAACCGGGACACCCTTTTCCTTCACGGCTGCACGGAAGTCGGCGGTATCGTAGCGAGTGTAGCCCGCGGTGCTGACCTGCAGCCACTTCAGCTTTGGCGAGGAAAGCACGGCATCCACGCGCGGCTGGCCGAGCACGATGTCCGCCTCCTGCATCAGGGGATCGGTCGGCACGTCGGCGAGCACGGAGGCACCGCTTTGCGCGGGCAGCAGCAGTTCGTGAGGGGCGATCCCTTCGCGGAGATACTCCAGGAGTTCCGGCGAGGTGCTGAGGTCAGTGAAGATTTTCATGGGTTCGAGGGAATGGTGAGGATTGCCGACGTCTCGTCGACATGGATTTACGGGACGGTCTCCCGCACTCCTCAGGCACCGAGATAGGCCTCTTGAACCTTGGGGTCGGCCTTCAGCTCGGCAGACGGACCTTCCAGCAGGATCTTCCCGGTCTCAAGCACATAGCCGTAGCTGGAAACATCCAGCGCCAGATTCGCATTCTGCTCGACGAGCAGGATGGTGAGCCCCTGCTCGCGGTTGATCTCCACGATCCGCTCGAAGATCGACTTCACAAGCAGCGGCGCGATGCCGAGCGATGGCTCGTCGAGCATCAGGAACTTCGGATTGCTCAGCAGCGCACGGCCGATGGCCAGCATCTGCTGCTCGCCGCCGGACATCGTGCCCGCGGGCTGGTTCTCGCGCTCCTTCAGGCGGGGGAAGAGGTGGAAGACGTACTCGGTCTGCTTTGCGATCCACGCCTTGTCGCGCTGGAGGTAGGCCCCCATCGCGAGGTTCTCTTTCACCGTGAGATTCGCGAAGACCATGCGGCCCTCCGGCACGTGGCAGAGGCTGCGCGAGACGATCTTGTGAGCGGGAAGGTTCGCAATTTCTTGACCCTCGTAGCGGATCTTCCCGGAAGCAACTTTCACCAGTCCGGACAGCGCCCGCAGAGTGGTGGACTTGCCAGCGCCGTTCGCGCCAATCAACGTCACAATACTTCCCTGAGGCACCTTCAATGAGACGCCGTGCAATGCCTTAATCGCCCCATAGGAGACGTGGAGATTTTCTACATCAAGCATGCTGGAGGCGTGTGGCGTGATGGGAAAAGTGGCTGCGGCATCCTGCCGCAAGCCTCGAGCGCCTAGAAGGGCTCGCGGCAAGATGCCGCGGCCACGGTGAAGAAGAGCCCGCTTGCTTCATGGTCACGTCGTCTCAATCGGGGTGGCTGCCGCTCCGAGGTAGGCTTCGATGACCTTCGGATGGCATTGGATTTCCTTGGGCGTGCCCTCGGCGATCTTGCGGCCGTATTCGAGCACGGCGATGCGTTCGCAGATGCCCATGACCACCTTCATGTCGTGCTCCACGAGCAGGACTGCGAGCTGGTAGCGGTCCTTGATGAAACGGATGAGGTGCATCAGGTCGTCCTTCTCGGACGGGTTCATGCCGGCGGCGGGCTCGTCGAGCAGCAGCAACTTCGGCCGGGTGGCGAGCGCGCGGACGATCTCCAGGCGACGCTGGTCGCCGTAGGGCAGGGAGGTCGCCATTTCGTCGCGGAACTTCGCGAGGTTGAAGATCTCTAGGAGCTCCAGGGCGTCCTTCTCGATCTCCGCCTCGCTCTCTTTCCAGGCCTTCCCGCGCCAGAGCGAGCCGAGGAAATTCTGGGAATTGTGGAGCTGCTTGGCGACGCGGATGTTGTCCAGCACGCTCATCGAGCCGAAGAGGCGGATATTCTGGAAAGTGCGCGCGATGCCGCGGTCCGCCAGCTTGCTCGGCTTGATCCCGGCGGTGCATTTCCCGTCGAAGCGGATCGTGCCGGAAGTCGGCTGATACACGCCGGTGATCATGTTGAAGGCCGTCGTCTTCCCGGCGCCATTCGGGCCGATGAGTCCGACGAGTTGGCCAGCGCCGACGGTGGTGGTCAGCTCGCTGACCGCAGTCAGGCCGCCGAACTTGATCGTCACGTTCTCGAGTTCCAGGAGCGGTGTGCTCATGCTGCGGAGGAACGGCGCTTGAGGTTGAGGGTGAAGAGCCCGCCCGGGCGCACCAGCATCAGGAAGATGATGAGCAGCGCGTAAACGATCATCCGGTATTCGGCGAAGTCGCGAAGCAGCTCCGGCAGGACCGTGAGCAGGATGGCCGCGGCGATGACGCCGACCGTGCGGCCCATGCCACCGAGGATGACCATGACCACGATTTCCACGGACTTCAGCCAGTCGAAGCCGGTGGGCGAGAGGAACTGCTTGTGGTGGGCATAGAGGCCGCCCGCGATGCCAGCGAAGAAGGCCCCGGTCACGAAAGCGGTGACCTTGTAGCGCACGGTATTGATGCCCGAGGACTCGGCTGCGATCTCGTCGTCATGCACGGCGAGGAAGCCGCGGCCGTAGGTGGAATTCACCAGCGAGGTGATCGCGTAAATCGTCACGGCGGCGAGGCCGAAGGTCCATCCGAGGTTCGTGAATTTCGGGATGCCCTTCAGGCCGCTGGCTGCACCGATGGCTTCCGTATTCTGCGCGATCACCCGGATGATCTCGCCGAAGCCGAGCGTGACGATGGCGAGGTAGTCCCCGCGCAGGCGCAGCGAGGGAATGCCGACCACGAGGCCCACGACTGCTGCGAGAATGCCACCGGCAAGCAGCGAGAGGGGAAACAGCATCTTGGCATTTTCCCCCATCTGCAGCGAGAGCCAGGCGGCGAAGTAACCGCCCACCGCCATGAAGCCGGCATGGCCCAGGCTGAATTGGCCGGTGTGGCCGTTGATGAGATTCAGGCTGACGGCGAGGATGATCGCGATGCCGACATCGATGGTGATGCCGAGGTAGTAGCGATTCATCCCGCCGGAAGAAAGGGAGGCCAGCACCGCGATGGCGATGCCGATGAAGAGCCAGCGTTTTGCTCCGGAAAATGGCATCAGACTTTCTCGATGGTGGCGCGACCGAGCAGGCCGGCAGGTTTGAAAAGGAGGATCAGGATCAGGATGCCGAAAGCGATCGCGTCGCGGTAGCTGGACAGTCCCGGAATGCCACCTGCGAAGGTCTCAAGCAGGCCGATGAGCAGACCGCCGATCACCGCGCCGGGGAGATTTCCAATGCCGCCGACGACCGCTGCGATGAAGGCGCGCAGGCCGGGTTGCACACCCATCAGCGGCTCGATGCCGGGAGCCTTCATCGAGTAAAGGATGCCCGCGATGGCCGCGAGCGCCGAGCCCAGGCCGAAGGTGAAGGAGATGATGCGATTCACCGGCACGCCCATCAGCGAGGCGGCTTGTTGATTGAAGGAAACCGCGCGCATCGCCGTGCCGACGCGGGTCTTCTGGACGATGACCCACATCACGCCCAGCAGCAGCAGGGTCACCAGTGGCACGAGGATATCCGTGCTGCCGATGACGAGGTTGCCAAAGTGGAATTGCTTCTCCGGCAGCAGCTTCGGGAAGGAGCGGGTGGCCGCGCCGAAGACCGCCTTGTTCTGGCAGGTGAACTCGATGAAGAGCGACACGCCGATGGCCGTGATGAGGACCGTCAGCTTCGGGCGCTTCCGCAGCGGCCGGTAGGCGAGGAACTCGATCAGCATGCCTATGCAGGCACAGATTCCGGCGGCGAACACGATGATCATGATCGCGCCGAAAACCGACTGCGGACCGAAGGCCTTTTCCACCAGCGGAGCCAGGAAGAGCGCCGCGAAGGCACCCAGCATCAGCACGTCGCTGTGGGCGAAATTGATGAACCTCAGCACCCCGTACACCATGGTGTAGCCGAGGGCGATGAGGGCGTAGATCGATCCCAGCCCGAGACCGTTGATGAGCTGCTGGATCGTCTGCTGGAGGTCCACAGGTGTTCTGGGTGAAGAGTTGAGAGTAGAGAGTGAGAAGAAGGTTGTGCAGTGGAGGTTTTTTTACTCTCAACCTTCAACCATCGACTCTCGACTTCCTCACGGATTCACCGTGGCGGTGTAGCGGAACTGGCCGTCCTCGATCTTGATGAAGACGAGGGCCTTCACGGCATCGCGGTTCTCATTGAGCGAGAACTTGCCGCTGACGCCTTCGAAGTCCTTGGTGGCGGCGATCGCGTCGCGGAGCTTCGGTCCTTCGGTGGTGCCGGCGCGCTTCATGGCATCGGCCAGCAGCATCGCGGAGTCGTAGCCGAGCACGGCCATCGCGTCGGGGGTCTTGCCATTGAAGCGCTTCTTGTAGGACTCCACAAAGGCGGTCATCTTCGGCGTGCCCTGGTCGGCGGCGCAGTGGGTGGAGAAGTAGTGGCCGTTCATCGCTTCCTTGCCGATGTCGAGGAGGACGTTGCTCTCCCAGCCGTCACCGCCGAAAAGTGGCACGTTCAGGCCGAGGTCCTTCGCCTGGCGTGCAATGAGTGCGACGTCCGTGTAGTAGCCGGGGACGAAGACCGCCTGCGGGTTGCTGTTCTTGATGGTGGTGAGCTGGGCTTTGAATTCCTTGTCTCCGCCATTGTAGTCGAGCTCGGTGACCAGCGTGCCGCCGTTCGCGAGGAACTTCTCCTTGAAGAACTTCGCGAGGCCCTTGCTGTAGTCGCTCTTCACGTCGGTCAGCATGGCGACCTGGGTCGCCTTAAGCTCGCCGGTGGCGAAGTTCGCCAGTGCGGCACCTTGGAAAGGATCGGTGAAGCAGGCGCGGAAGATGAAGTCGCCGACCTCGGTGACCGAGGGATTGGTCGAGGCGGGGGAGATCATCGGAATGCTGTTGTCCCGGCAGACCGGCGCTGCCTCGAAGGAGCGGCTGGAGGCCACCTCGCCGAGAATGGCGACCACACCGTCCTTGGAAATCAGCTTGTTGACGGCGTTGGTGGATTCGCCGGCCTTGGACTGGTTGTCCTCGGTCAGCAGTTCGAGTTGCTTCCCGAGCACGCCGCCCGCCGCATTGATTTCCTCGATGGCGAGCAGGGTGCCCTCGTGCGACGAGGTGCCGAAGGTGGCTTCCTTGCCGGTGAGCGAGGCGAATTCGCCCACCTTGATCGTGTCGCCGCCGCCCTGTTTGCAATTGGTGAGACCGAGGGCGGCAATCGATGCCACGAGGGCGGGAAGGGCGAATGTGCGGATTTTCATGGGAAAGGTGCTCGGATCGTAAAACCGGAGCGAACGCTAGGAAGCCGCCCGGAAGAGCGCAACCGTAAAGCAGACGCCGTGCCCCGGACCGCGACTTGCGGGTTTCCCGGGGGTGGGAAATTTCGACCGAGAAGGGAGGTCTCACGGAGTACGCATCTTTTCGGGAAACTCGAAATGTCCCGACGGGACTTCGTTCCATAGCCCGGGGTTGATCCGACGAAGGAGGAGCTACCCCGGGAATGGAGCGGATGGCCCGGCTACCTCGAAGAGGTTGTGTAGGGCGGCTCTGTATCAATCCCACACGTATTGCTCATCCCAAGGAATGCCGTGCTTCTTCAACATCGCGCGGAATTCATCTTGGAACGATCTGGCCCGGTGGTGCTCTTCCTGTCCGGCGATGTAGGAGGTCACCTTCTCGACATTCGACTGGCTCACCGAGAAAATTCCATATCCGGATTGCCACGCGAAGTTCCTGAGAAGTGGAGCCTTGTTTTTGATCCACAGGCTGGACGCTCGCTTCAACTCCTTGACCCAATCAGCCTGCGAGATGGTCCTGGCCTGTCGCGCAAGGATGTGGACATGATCCTGCACGCCGCCGACGAGGATCGTCGGGCAATCGAGCTTGCTCGAAATGCCCGACAGATAAGCGTGGGTTTCCGAGCGTATCGAGGGGTCACTCAAAAACGCCTCGCGATTCTTCGTGGAAAAAATCAGATGGAGGTAAACGGCGGAGAGTGATTGCGGCATGGGAGGTTGGGCGCTTCACAACGCCTTTGGCGTAGCCCATCATCGCGATGCTACCCAGGGTAGCTCGTGCCTCGCAACCCTGGGCTGAGGGGTGAAGTCCCGTTGGGACACAAGGCCAAGGTTGACGGGGTCTGTCCGGCTTCCGATCCTGCTATTCTCAAGGAACCGCCTGGCCCCGAAGGCTAACGGCACTCAACGATCACCCGACAAAATCAGCTCTGACGATGATCCTACATCCTGCTCGGGGGGATGCGTGATGCCGGGCTGTCTCACGACGGAGAGGCATTTGCCGATGGCTTCCGCCGGCGTGTCAGCGGTAGTCCCCGTCCTGAGATTCGCCTCGGAGATCAGTCCGGTCAGCGCGAATGCAAACAATCCCAGGATGAAGATCACGACGATCCAAGCTGGGTTGCGCGAATTCATGGGCGCATCTCACAGGCGGGATGCACTGCTGGCAAGATTTAACTTTGCTTTGCAAAGTGATGCCGATGAAGGGCGATCATCATCAACCATTCTCCACCGCCGCCACGATGGCGCCGAAGACTTCTTCCGCGCAGCTCACCGGGACGAGGGAGCCGAGGATGAGTGGCTTTTCCCCGTCTTCCACGACGTCGCGGCCGTGGGAGCCTTTGACGAGCGTGGCATCGAGGGGGATGACTTCCATCAGGCCGCGGAGGCCGAGCTTCTTCTTGATGAGGAATTTTCCGATTTTCAGCTTCGGATTCGCGATGGCGGGATCGATGAAAAGCTCCGCCGGATCATAGCCGGGCTTTCGGTGGATATCGATGCAGCGGGCGTAGTCGGGGGCCTTCGCGTCATCGATCCAGAAGTAGTAGGTGAACCACGCATCCGGCTTCGAGATGGCGACAAGATCCCCGGCCCGCTCTGCGCCCACGCCGCTGCCCCACATCTCCCCGGCGGTGCGGACTTCGTCGATGCCGTCCGTTTCCTCCAGCATCGAGCGCACCTCGCGCATCAGCGAGCGGTCATTCACATAGACGTGCGCCATCTGGTGATCCGCCACGGCGAAGACCCGCGATCCACCGGCATCCAGCGTCTCGCGGCCGAGCTCGTCCTTCACCTGGATCCAGCCCTTCTGGCGGAAGAGGCGGTTGAGATGGATCGGCTGCGTCACTTTCGAAATGCCGTATTCTGAAACGACCAGTACCTTGATGCCGCGGGCTTCGAGGAAGTCGATCAGCTCGCCCGTGACCCGGTCGATCGCCTCCAGTTCGGGCGCGATCTCCGGCGCGCCTGGGCCGAATTTTTGCAGGCAGTAGTCGAGGTGCGGCAGATAGATCAGGCTCAGCGTCGGCTTTTCCCGCTCCTCCACCCATCGGGCGGACGTGGCGATCCACTCCGAGCACGGAATGCCCGCCATCGGACCCCAGAAGGAGGGGAAGGGAAACTCGCCAAGGTCCGCCTTGATCCGCTCACGCAGGTCCATCGGCTGCGTGTGGATGTCGAAGACCTTCCGCCCGTCCGCCGGGTAGAGCGGGCGCGGGGTGATCGCGATGTCCGCGCTGGAATACATGTTGTACCACCAGAAGAGCTTCGCGCAGGTGAAGCCGGGGTGCTTGCGTCGCAGGTGGTCCCAGACCTTTTCGCCGCGCACGAGGTGATTGCTCTGTTTCCAAAAGCGCACCTCCGCGCTTTCGCGGTCGTACCAGCCATTTGCCACGATCCCGTGCTCGCGCGGGCAGGTGCCCGTCAGCATCGAGGACTGCGCCGTGCAAGTCACCGCCGGGAATGCCGGGCGGAATGCCTGCTGCCCGTTCTTCTCCGCGAAGGCCTTCAGCCGCGGAGTCGAAGGACCGAGCAGGGAAGGGGAAAGTCCCACCACATTGATGACCGCCACGCGCTGCATGCGCGGAGTGTTTCAGCCATGCCACGCGATGCCAGCCTCAATCCTCAGCAAGGAAGACTGAAAAAGTGACTGCGTCAGCTCCCGGTCGCAGGCCCGGACTTGGCCTTCTTCAGGTTCTGCTCGTCGCGGATCTTCCGGAGATATTCCAGGTAGCGGCGCTGGGCGTCCACGTCCGGGCCGCCGGCGACGGGTTGGGTGCCTTTCGTTGCCGTGCCGCCGCCTTGGCCTGCGGCGGCACTGCGGGCGAGTTGCTGGATCTGCTGCTGGCCGTACTTTTTCCAAGCTCCGTAGGGGACCTGGGCTGCTTCGACGAAGCGCCAGTGGCACTTCTGGCCGGATTGGAGATTCAGGTAGTCACGGACTGCCGGGGAGATATCGATCCCGGCGGACTTGTTCGAGGTGTTCTTCGGGCGCTTGCCGAGGAAGACGTATTCGAAATCATCCGTCACCCACGGTCCGCAGTCTTCCCACTGCGCGTAGCAACTGTACTTGCCGTTGAAAATCTGCACCCACCGGCCTTTCAGGACCGTCTTGCCAGGGGCGGGATTCATCCGGTTGAACCACGGGATCACCTTGGAAGCCTCGGGCTTGTGGCGCGCCCAACCCTGCACGTCATTGTAGGGCAGGGCCACGTAAAAGGGATTCAACTGGGGCGTGAAGCCCTTCGGGCGGAAGTCGCCGGTGGTGTGGTTGGCGATGCGGGCCGCAGGTGCGGGGTCATCGTAGCCGCCGAAATTCACGGCCCATGCCTGATCCCACGAGGATTTGTGGTTCGGCGTCGGGTTGTTCTGCGTCGGCTGCTCGCCGATCCAGAAGACGGTGGCGGTGATATTCAGCCGCCACGGGTAAAGCTGGCCGACCGCGGGATTCACCGGACGCACCGGTGCGGTCGAGCGGTTCGAGGTCGGGATCACCACGCGGGGCAGGCTGCCGGTGGTTTTTCCGGACTGCTGCGCGCTGGCCGCGGAGGGGAAGATCGCGAGGAGCGCCGACAAGACGAGCCCGGCGGCTTGATTCCCCCGGCACTGGCGTTTGGCTGCAATCGCTGGTCTTCCCATCGTTTGGTTTTTTAAATTAAAAGCGTCGAAGGATCGTGTCCTTCACGAAGCGGTCGTCAGTCGCGGGGTAGTCTAGCGTATGATGCAAGCCCCTCGACTCACGGCGACGGATCGCGCAATCGACGACGAGAGAAGCGACCGCGACGAGGTTGCGCAACTCTAGAATGTCGGCATTGACGCGATGGCCCCAGTAAAACTCGCGGACCTCTTTTTTCAAATTCCTCAGCCGGGTGGCCGCGCGCCGCAGCCGGTTGTCCGTGCGGACGATGGAAACGTAGTCCCACATCAGGCGCCGGAGCTCGTCCCAGTTGTGGTAGATCACCACGAGCTCGTCCGGCTCGGCCACGTCGCCGTGGTGCCACCCGGGTATCTCCGGTGCGTCGTCGGTGTGCTTCTCCACGCCGTAGTGGTGGAGGATGTCCTCGATCGCGCGGCGGGCGGTGACGTTGCCTTCGAGCAGGGAATTCGAGGCGAGGCGGTTCGCCCCGTGCAGGCCGGTGCAGGCCACCTCGCCGATGGCGTAGAGCCCGCGGATGGTGGTCTTGCCATTGATGTCCGTGACCACGCCGCCGCACTGGTAGTGGGCCGCCGGCACCACGGGGATGGGCTGCTTCTCGCAATCGAGGCCGAAAGTACGAAGCTTCTCGTAGATGAAGGGGAAGCGCTCCCGCATGAAGCCCGCAGGCTTGTGCGTCACGTCGAGGAAGACGCACGGCGCACCGGTCCGCTTGATCTCGCGGTCGATCGCGCGGGCCACGATGTCGCGTGGCGCCAGCGATCCGCGCGGGTCGGCCTTCTTCGTGAAGTCCTCGCCCTTCGCATTGATCAGGATGCCGCCCTCGCCGCGCACCGCTTCGCTCACGAGGAAGGAGCGTGCCTCCGCACCCATCGCCGCGGGATTGTAGAAGCAGGTGGGGTGGAATTGGATGAACTCCATGTTCGCCACGCTCGCCCCTGCGCGCCAAGCCATCGCCACGCCGTCGCCGGTCGCCGAGTCGGGATTCGTCGTGTAGAGATACACTTTCCCGCAGCCGCCGGTGGCCAGCACCACGCGGTCCGAGCGGAAGATCTTCACCTCGCCCGTGGCCTTCTCCAAAACATAGGCCCCCAGCACCCGATCCTCCGTCACCACGCCCAGCTTGCCGGTGGTGATGAGGTCGATGCTGAAGTGGTGCTCCAGCAGCGTGAGATTCGGCGTGCGTCGCGCGACCTCCACCAGTGATCCGGCGATCTCCCGGCCCGTGGTGTCCCGCGCGTGGAGGATGCGGCGTTTCGAGTGCCCGCCTTCCTTGCCGAGTTGAAAATGGTCGCCCTCCTTGTCGAAGTCCACGCTGTGGGAGACCAGGTCGTCCACGGTGGCCGCGCCCTCGCTCACGATGGTGCGCACCACTTCCTCATTGCAGAGCCCCGCGCCGGCATCCAGCGTGTCTGCCACGTGAAGCTCGTAGCTGTCGCCCTCGTCGCGCAGGCCTTCCGGCAGCACGGAAGCCAGCCCCCCCTGTGCCCAGGCCGTGTTTGAGTCCATTGCCGCGCCTTTCGCCAGCACGATCACCGACCCGTGCCTGGCGGCACGGATTGCAAAGGTGAGACCGGCTATGCCCGCGCCGATCACCAGGAAGTCACACGTCATGGGGGCGGCAGAATCGCTGTCTGGAGCGAGGCGAAAAGCCGAAACATCGTCAAACAAGCCAAAGTTGCGGAGCTATCTGATTTTTCATGCGATGGATTGCTTTAATGGAATTCTAAAGTGCTTGATCTGCATTGTGTTTTGCGAAAATGGGTCAGAAAAGTCATTCAATGCGAAAATTAGTGAGTAAAAATGGCTTATTCCTTGCTGGCACGCGAATCGTTCTCTTCAGCTATCGCGACCTCGATGAATAAGACCCCGACCCCAACCTTCCAGCGCGACGCGCTCCTACGCGCCGCCCTCCGAACCGGATTCTCCCACGCCCCCGCTGCCGCCCTCTGTGCCGTGGTGGCGCTCGCAGGCTCGCTTTCCGCGCAGAGCATCAGCGTCAATTTCGGTGCCAACCACAGCGCCAGCACGATCACCGAAGCCACCAAGCTCACTGGCGCGCTGCCGGTCGCGGGGAACTTCTGGAACAATACGAACACGGCCTCCGGAACGCTTCCGGGCCTGCTCGACAGCACCGGTGCCATCACGAATGCCAGCGTGACGTGGGCCTCGGCCAATACCTACTTCTCCGCCTCGACGGGAGCCACGGCGACTTCGGAAAACGGCGATCTCACGAAGGGCTATCTCGACGATGCCGGGACCGGCTGGACGGTGAACCTCGCGTCTCCCTTCCTGCTGAATGACATCTATGTCATCCATGCCACCGACCAGGCGGCAGCGACCACCGCGATGTCCGCCGTGCAGGTGAACGGTGCCTTCTACAAGGGCAACGGGACGGGCGGCACCATCCCGGCTACTGCGAATGAGTCGTGGGCCGCGACGAACTGGACGAATCTCGACACGCTGGTCGAAAGCTCCCACTTCATCAAGGTGCTCGGCCAGCCCGGCGTGACCTTGGCGGGACTGAATTCCTCTCCGGGCCGCACGGCCATCGCCGGCCTGCAGGTGTCGAATGCCTACACCGGCACGCTTGCCTACTGGGACGCGAATGGTGCGGGCGCAGGCTCGGGTGACACTGGCTCCGGCTCGCTGAATGGCACCTGGGGCAGCAGCAATTTCTGGTCGTCCTCCGCGAGCGGTGACGTGGCCACCACCGGCTGGACGGCCGGGCGGGCCGCGGTTTTCTCCGCAGGCAGCGATGGCACGAATGACCACACCGTCACGGTCAGCGGCACCCAGGCGGCGGATGCGATCTGGCTGCAGGAGGGGAATCTGGCGCTCAGCGGCGGCGTGATCAATTTCTCCGGCGGGCTCGGCCTCATCCGTGCGGATGGTGCCAGCGTGCTCGACATCTCCTCGCAGGTGACGGCCTCGAGCCTAACCCTCAATGGCGCGATCACCCTGCGCAGCGCGGCGAATACGGTCAGCGGTCTCGTCACCGTGAGCGGCGGCAAGACCACGTTGGAAGCCAGCAATTCATTTGCCCAGATCGCGGGTACGGGAGGCATTGAGATTTTCTCGCCTGCGGAACTCACCATCGGCGCGACGAACCTGGACAGCACCTTCGGCGGAGCGATCACGGGCGACGGCCAGATCATCAAGTCCGGCACCGGCACGCTGACCCTCGGCGGGAATGCCGATGTCGGTGGAGACCTCCATATCAATGGTGGCTCGGTCATTTATGACACCCGCATCAGCGGCGCGGTCGGCCTCGACCGTTATCTCTTCGGTACCGGCGGCCTCCAGCTCGTCGGCTCCGGTGTCACGGCAGCCTCCGACATCGCGGTCACCGGACTGAACGAGGACTTCTCCGGGAATGTCTCGATCAATGGAGCACGTGTGAGGGTGCCCTATCCCGACGTGCTCGGCACGGGACCGGTGAGCGTTTCGAACAACGGCCAGTTCTGGGCCGTGGACGGGGTGGATTTCCCCGGCAGCATCACGCTGGCGGGACTTGGCCCCACTGAAACCGGCGGCCAGCTCGGTGCCCTCCGCATCGAGGGGAATTCCATCATCTCCGGCCACGTCACCCTGCAGGGTCAGGCCCGCATGTCGGCTTGGGCGGGGGCTTCCGGCTCGATCACCGGTGCCATCACCGGCGATGCTTCATCCGTTCTGGAAAAGGTCGGCACGGGCACGCTCTACATCGAGGGCGCGGCCAATGCAGGCTTCCTCGGCAAGACCCGCATCGACGGTTCAGCGGGCAATGGCACGCTGCGCATCGCGAGCCAGAGCTCGCTCGGCAATACCCCGGCGGCACTCGTGGCGGACTCCATCACGCTCCTGAATGCCGGCATGATCCAGGGCGGCACGAGCGTCGAGGCATCGGGCCTCACCCTTGATGCGAACCGCGGCATCACGCTCGCGTCCGGCAATGGTGGCTTCAATACCCCCGCCGGATTCACCACCACGGTGAATGGCCCGGTGACCGGAGCTGGCAGCCTCACCTTCGCGGTGGGCACGGGCACCACGGTGATGAACGGGAATGTCACGCTGGGAACCACGACGACCAGCGGTTCCATCAACGTGAACAACGGCACTGCGAGCTTCAATTCGCCTTCCATCACCGCGCTCTCGCTGGTGGGAAATGCCGCCACCACGAACCTCGCATCCGCCAACGCGACCTTCGGCAACATCAATCTCGGTGCGGGCTCCAACAACGCCCATACCGTGAACCAGACCGCAGGCAGCGTCTCCACCATCGCCCAGATGATGGTGGGCCACTGGGGCGGGAATACGTCGGTATACAATATCTCCGGCGGCTCGCTGAACCTGCCTGACACCGTCACCACTCCCACCGCGGAGAACCAAGCGAACCTCCTGCTGGGCATCGACGGCACCGGCATCCTGAACATTTCGGGAACCGGCGTGGTGAATACCTCCTCGCTCGTGGTGAACGGCCGCGGCGAAGGTCACAATACCGGCGGGGCGAATCCCCAGCCGGACACGCTGAACCTGAACGGCGGTCGTCTTAACCTTGGCAAGTGGGGCATGCGCACGAGCGGCACCACCTATGCGGTGAATCTCGGTGCCGGCACGCTGGGTGCCTACGCGGACTGGACTTCGCCGCTGAACATGACGTTGGCAGGGGATACCGTCGTCAACACCCTCGACTCGGTGAATGGTACGACGCCCCGGACCATCACGCTCACCGGCGTGCTGAGTGGCACCGGTGGCTTCGACAAGCAAGGCGCGGGAACGCTCGTCCTCAGTCAGGCGGCGGGCACTTTCACCGGCGTGGCAAAGGTTTCCGGAGGCGACCTGAGCCTCGTCGCGGGTGCCGCTGCGGCTGCCACGGTGCAAGTGGCGCCGGGAGGCACGCTGCGCGTCGGCTCTGTCATTGCACCCGGCACCGCCACCGCGGCAACGCTGGATCTGAACGGGGGCACCGCAGCCTTCCGCATCGGCACGGCGACGGATCTGCTGGCCGTCGCGAACCTGAACATCACCGCGCCCACCACCATCTCGATCACACCGAGCAGCGCGATCACCGGAACGCTGCCCGCGTCCTTCCCGATCCTCGACTACACCACGCTCTCCGGCTCGCTGTCGAACCTGACCCTGGTGCCTGCAAATCCGCACCTGACCGGAACGCTGGTCGAGGACACGGCGAACACGCGCCTCGCGGTGCAGATTTCCGCGGCGGACTCGCTCGTGTGGAAGGGTGGCACCAGCAATGCCTGGAACGTGAACACCACGGCCAACTGGGCACTCGCCAGCAATGGCACCACGCCGAGCAACTTCTACGCCTTCGACGTGGTCTCCTTCGACGACTCGGGTCTGACGCAGCCAGCGGTTACGCTCGCCGGGACCATCCAGCCGGCCGCGACCGCCGTATCGAATACCACGGGCACCTACACCTTCAGCGGCACGGGCATCGCCGCGGGTTCGCTGACGAAGTCCGGAGCCGGATCGCTGGTGCTGCTGAATGACAATACCTACACCGGAGCCACCTCCATCACCGGCGGTACTGTGACCGTCGGAAATGGCGGCACCACCGGCACGCTCGGAGGCAGCGGCGCTGTCGCCGTCAATGGCGCGACGCTCGCTTTCAATCGTTCGGACGCGGTTTCCTTCTCCCGTGCGATTGCGGGCACCGGCACCTTCCGCAAGCAAGGCACCGGCAACTTCACCGCCACCGGCGCGGGCACGGCACTGCCCACGAACGTCGTGGTAGAAGCCGGGACGCTCACGCTTTCGAACAGTGCCTTCAGCACCAACCGCATGACGGGTGCCGGGGTCCTCACCGTGAATCCGGGTGCTTCGCTGGTGTTCACCACCGCACACGCGCTCGGTGGCGACAACAACGGGCTGGACGACACCATTGTGGTGAACGGGGGCACCCTTACCGTAAACGGCGAGCAGTATGTCCGGAACATGACCCTGTCCGGCGCGACGGTGAACGGGACGCACGAGATCCGCGTCCCGAATGCCGCGACCTACACCATCTCGGGAACGGCTCCGACCACGATCTCCTCCCAAGTGTGGAATGCCTACTCTTCCGCGAATTGGAACGTGGCGGACGTGACCTCCAGCGCGGCCGCGGACCTCACCGTCTCCGGCGTGATTTCGAATGTCTTTGGCATTACGAAAACCGGAGCGGGAACGATGGTCCTGACCGGTGCGAACACCTACGCGGGTACCACCACCGTCAATGAAGGCACCCTGCAGGTGGGCATCGGCGGCACTGTCGGGGCCCTCGGCACCGGGCCGGTGGTCAACAACGCCTCGCTGGTCATCAATCGCAGCGATGCCGTCACGGTGGCCGGAGTCATCAGCGGGACCGGCACCTTCACGAAGTCCGGTGCGGGCACCCTCACTTTGGCGGGAGCGAACACCTACACCGGCAACACCGTGGTCAATGCGGGCACGCTTCAACTCGCAGACAACGCGCAGTTGAAATTCGCCCCCGGGGCCAATGGCGTGTCGAACAAGCTGACCGGCGCGGGCTCGGTCGAGTTGCTCGGTGACTTCGTCATCGACCTCGCCGGGGCCGACCTGACAAGCGGCAATTCGTGGACGCTGGTGGATACCACCGGGAAGACATTCCTGTCGAACTTCACCGTCGTCGGCTTCACGGAGACCGCGAACGTCCACACGCTGGTGGAGGGGGGAAATACCTGGACCTTCACGGAGAGCACCGGCGTGCTGACGCTGGGCACCTCGACCGACGACTATGCCGCCTTTGAAAGCGCCAATGGCATCGTGGGTGCCGGTCCCGATGCCGACTCGGACGGGGATGGCATTCCGAACGGCATCGAATTCGTCATCGGTGGCAATCCTGCTCCCGGATCGGCTCCGGATTTCGACAAGCTGCCGCGCATCCTCAAGGCCGGAGAGGCAGGCTACGACGCCAGCTTCCTCAGCTTCGTGTATCGCCGCACCGATGCCTCCGCATCCTATAATCCATACGTCCAATACAGCACATCGCTGGCGGCCAATGGCTGGACCGAGGCAGAGGGTGGCGTGAATGGCGTGATAATCGAGGAAAGCAGCCTGACAGTCCCAGACGCCGTCACGGTGAAGATTCCGCGCACCCTGGCCACGGGCGGCAAGCTCTTCGCCCGCCTCCGCGTGGACATCGCCACCGCTCCGTGAGCGCGCGGTTCATTACTGTAGGTTGACCACAGGCCGCCCGGTGAAAGCCGGGCGGCTTTTTTGTGGCTCGCACCACCGCCCCTGAACGTGTGAGCGTGATCCGACCGCTCCATGATATCTCTCCGCTACACCATCTGGAGGCGCGCCTTCGCGCTGGGGCCCCTGTGTTTGCTCGGGGGCTTCGCGGGCCTGATGTTTTACGGCGAGGAGTCTTGGTCCTTCGTTTTCAGAATCCTGATTTACGCGGGGGTTGTCGTTCCCGCGATATTCATCCTTGTCGTGGGGATTCTCCGGAAATTGCGCCTGCTGGAATTCACCTATAGCGAGGCCGACAAAAACAGCTACCTCTTCAACCAGGAGCGCTCCCATCGCCAGATGATGGACTCGATGCGCGGCAAGCGGGAGGAATGATGACTCCCTGCGGCGCTCACGGCAGCAGCGTGACGTGGTCGATCAACCGCACTTCCCCGTAGAAGACGGCGGTGGCCAGCACGGTCGGGCGTTTGATGTGTCCCACGGGCTGCAGTGTCTCCGCGTCCACCAGCTCAAGGTAGTCGATCCGCAGGAAGAGCGACTCCTCCAGATGCTTCCGGGCGGCGGCGAGGAAGGGGGCTGCGGCGCGCTCGCCGAATTGGAGGAGAGACAGCGCACCCTCGAGGGCACGGCGGATTCGCGGGGCATCGGCGCGGTGCTCCGGGGTGAGGCGGACATTCCGCGAGGACATCGCCAGTCCATCCGGCTCCCGCACCGTGGGGTAGCCGATGATTTCCACGGGCACGTCCAGGTCGCGCGCCATGCGGCGGAGGATGGCGAGTTGCTGCACGTCCTTTTCGCCGAAGACGGCGGCGTCGCATTGGAAGAGATTGAAGAGCTTCAGCACCACCGTGCAGACGCCATCGAAGTGTCCCGGGCGGGTCGCCCCGCAGAGGTGCCGGGAGAGCAGAGATTCCGTCACGGTGATCGAGCGGTCCGGGAAATACATCCCGTCCGCCGCCGGTGTGAAAACCAGGTCAACGCCCTCCGCCTCGCATTTCGCCAGGTCATCGGCCAGCGGCTGCGGGTAGGCAGCCAGGTCGCCGGGCCGGTCGAATTGGATGGGATTCACAAAGATGGACACCGCCACGGTGCCCTCGGGGCCGGCCGCCTCCCGGGCGCGGCGGACCAGCGCCAGATGGCCCTCGTGCAGCGCGCCCATCGTGGGGACCAGCACCAGCGGGCGGGGCAGGGTGGCGATCTCGCGGCGCAGTTCTACGGTCGTGGCGGCTTGGCGCATGGCCGGAGGCTGGCGCGGCGGAGGGCATCCCGCAATCCCCCATGCGCGGCTCCTTCATCTGCCTGTCCTTCCGCGGATGGGGCGTTGACGCTGCGGAAAAATCGGTGCAGCCTCCGCCACATCCCAAGGGGAACCCCATTCATTTCATGACCATCATCCGCCGAATCTCCGCCCTCGTCGCTGCCGTCGCCCTCTGCGCGACCGCCGCGGCTCAGGAAGGCAAGCTGAAGATCGCCACCGTCGACATGCAGCAGGTCTTCAAGGAGTATCACCGCACCAACGAGGCTCAGAAGGAGATCAACGTGGAGCGCCTGCGGATCCAGAAGGACAACAACGACCGCCTCGCCACGATCCGCGAGCTGGACACCCAGCTCCAGACCATGCGCAAGCAACTGGAAGACCCCACCATCGCCCAGTCGAAAAAGGAGTCGCTCTCCATCGAGTGGGGCGTGAAGCAGCAGGAAGGCACCGCACTCGACCGCGAGCGCCGCGAGTACCTCCAGCGCCGCACCGAGACGCTGAACCAGAAGATGGTCCAGCGCATGAAGGGTATCCTCGAGGAGATCCGCAAGCTGGTGGAAGAAAAGGCCAAGGCCGAGGACTACGACTACGTCTTCGACAAGTCCGGTCTCAGCACCTCGCAGGTTCCCTTCTTCCTCTACACGAAGGACGCGACCGACATCACCGCGGTGCTGCTGAAGGAGCTCAACAAGGACGCACCGGCCGAAAGCGCCCCGTCCCCTGAAGAGACCCCTGCTGGCGAGTGATCCCGCGCTTCCCGTGGCACTGACCCTTTCCGAACTGGCCCGCCTCGTCGATGGTGACATCGTCCGGGGCGGGCCTGATCTTTTGATAGACGGCATCGCGGCCCTGGATGAGGCCGGCGCAGCCGAGCTGTCCTTTCTGGGTAATGAGAAATACCGCGCCCAATACCTGGCCACCCGGGCCGGCGCGGTGATCGTTCCCCGGGGTGTGACCGAGGGCCCGGAAGCGAGCGCCCTGATCGCCGCCGAGAATCCCTCCTACGCCTTTGGCTTGGCGGTGAAGCATTTCGTCGCTGCCACGGCGCGCGTCTTCACGCCGGGCATCCATCCCCGGGCGATCGTCGATGAGTCGGCGAAGCTCGATCCCGCGAAGGTCCGCATCCACGCCGGAGCCGTGATCATGGCCGGAGCTGAGATCGGCGATGGCAGCGAGATCGGGCCGAATGTGGTGGTGGGCGAGCAGGTGAAGGTCGGTCGCGACTGTCTCTTCCATGCGAATGTCTCGATCCGCGAGCGCTGCCTCATCGGCGACCGCGTGATCCTCCAGCCGGGTGCCGTGATCGGCTCGGATGGCTACGGCTACGAGGTGGTCGATGGCCGCCACGTGAAGGTCGATCAGGTCGGCATCGTGGAGGTGCAGGATGACGTCGAGATCGGTGCGAATACCACCATCGACCGCGCCCGCTTCGGCCGCACGGTCATCGGTCAGGGGACGAAAATCGACAATCTCGTGCAGGTCGCGCACAATGTGCAGGTCGGCAAGCACTGCCTGCTGGTGTCCCAGAGCGGCGTGGCCGGCAGTTCGCGGATGGGTGACTACGTGGTCGTCGCCGCGCAGAGCGGGGTCGCCGGGCATGTGAAGGTCGGCGCGAAGGCCATCCTGGCCGCCCGCACCGGAGTCACGGCCGATGTCGAGGGTGGCAAGACCTACGGGGGAAATCCCGCTCGCCCCTACATGGACGAGCAGCGGTCCCGCGCGCTCGTCCGCCAGTTGCCAAAGCTCGTCGAGCGCATCAAGGCACTGGAGAAAGATGCCTGACGCGCAGTCGATAATAACGGTTTCCCTCCGCGCGATGCGTGCTACACCCGGCGCGTGAACGAAGAACGCGAGCACGGCACGCAGCCGCTGGACGGGATGATGACGGCATGGGGCCTGGGCAACCACGACCTCGTGGATGCCTCCCCCGAGCAGCTCACCCACAAGCAGGTCCAGCGTGCCCGCAGCGGCCGGACGCTGACGCTGCACATGATGCAGAAGACCACCCGCGCGCTGAATATCGCCGTCTGGTATCGCCTGAAGAAGGAAGAGCGGGAGACCTACTTCGAGTATCTCCACAAGCATGTCTTCAACTACGCGAAGAATCACGACCCGGCCTTCGTGGATCCGAATGCCGACCTGATGGAGGCCGTGCTGAAGCGCGGCTCGAAGGTCATCAGCCGCGAGGCCTGACAGGCGCGTCGCCCCCGCGGGCGATGCCGCGGCTTGGTCACATTTGTCGAGAAATCGGGTCTCCCGGGGTCGTATCCGGGTATTCCCCGGGTGCGGATTTTGTCCGTGGCCTGCAACGAAACTCGCATACGACCATGACCGAAAAATCCATCCTCGCCGACCGCCGCGGCTTCCTGAAGTCCGGCGCCCTCATTACTGCCGCCACCGCCATGCCGGGCATCCTGCGCGCGCAGGGTGGGGCAGGGGAGGAGCTGAAGATCGCGCTCGTCGGCTGCGGCGGTCGTGGCAGCGGTGCCGCCGCGCAATCGCTGAATGTGCCCGGCACCCGCCTCGTCGCGATGGCGGACGCATTTCCGGACAATATCGACGCCGCGCATGAAGGGCTGAAGCAGCAGTATGGCGACCGCGTGGACGTGCCGAAGGAGCGGCGTTTCGTGGGATTCGAAGGCTACAAGGCGGCGATCGATGCCGCGGACGTGGTGCTGCTCTGCACGCCGCCCGGCTTCCGCCCCGCGCACTTCGAGTATGCGGTGGAGAAGGGGAAGCACGTTTTCATGGAGAAGCCCGTCGCCGTCGATGGCCCCGGCATCCGCAAGGTCCTGGAGGCCGCGAAGCAAGCCGACGCGAAGAAGCTGAAGGTGGTCTGCGGCCTCCAGCGTCGCTATCAGGAGAGCTACCTCGAAACGCTGAAGCAGGTGCAGGACGGAGCCATCGGTGACTTCGTGGCCTCGCAGGTCTATTGGGTCGGCAACGGCGTGTGGGTAAAGGACCGCTCTCCCGGCATGAGCGAGATGGAATACCAGATGCGGAACTGGTATTACTTCAACTGGATCTGCGGCGACCACATCTGCGAGCAGCACGTCCACAATCTCGACGTCAGCAATTGGTTCAAGGGCGGCAAGCACCCGGTGAAGGCGCTCGGCATGGGCGGCCGCACCCAGCGCGTGGGCAAGCAATTCGGCGAGATCTACGACCACTTCTACGTCGAGTACACCTACGAGGACGGCACGATGATGAATTCGCAGAGTCGCCACTGGAACGGCGTGGCCTCGCGCATCAGCGAGACCATCACCGGCACGAAGGGCTCCGCCTATCCCGGCATGATCAAGGACCGCTCCGGCAAGGTGGTGTGGCGCTTCCGCGGCCAGGACAACAACCCCTACCAGACCGAGCACGACCGCCTCTATGACTTCATCCGCAAGGGCGTGGCGCACAATGACGCCTACCACACCGCGGAGAGCACCCTCACCGCCATCATGGGCCGCATGGCCTGCTACACCGGCCACGAGGTGACCTGGGAGCAGGCGCTGAATTCCTCCGTCGATACCATGCCGAAGGTCCTCGCCTGGGATGCGGACCCCGGCCCGAAAGCGGGTCCCGACGGCATGTATCCGTCCCCGGTCCCCGGCTCATCGAGCATCGTCTGATGCCTCCGCCACCGGGCGGAATCGAATCCTCACCCCATCCGGCGCCGGGCCCCACCCGCCGCCGGATTTTTACTGGGAAAGCGGAATTCATTCCGCCCGAAGTGGTGAAAGATGCCGGCTTCACGGATGATATCTACTGTAAATATAGTAGTATATGGTTACAGTGGCAGGCTGAATGTCACCGGGGTTCTAAACTGGAGCTGAGATTTTTCAGAACGCCGTCTCTTGCATCCAGTCGCTCGGAAGCTGCATGCTGTGGCGACCGAAGCAATCCCATGGCGCGCCAATCGCTCTTTCGAAAAGCAGTCGAGAAGGTAGCTGTTCCTTGGGCGTCGGCGAATGACTTTGCCCGTACGTCAGCCCATGTCTTCGTCCGCCCATCTGAAGCCGCAGGAATTTGGGAAGTCGTGGAGCTGCAAAAGTCGGTTAAAAACCCTTATCGGACATTCACGATCAATCTGGCACTGGTGCGCACCAGCTCCGTTGGTGGGCAGCTTCCGGAGATGAAGAAACTTATCGCGGCAGATTGCGACCGTGTCATTCGCATCGGACACGTGATGTCAAAGAATTGCCTGGCTCGGGCCGTTCTCTGGCTTCGTTTCGGTTGTGGATGGAATTGGTGGCAGATCTTCCCCACGGATTTCTGGTGGTCGTATCAGGAGCGCGAGTCGTCAATCACTGAAGCGATGGACAATGCTTTGTCACATGCCGCAGACCACGGCTTCAGATGGCTGCGTGAGGCTGTGGATGAGATGTAGGGAGTTCCGGGATTTTCACCGGACCGGCTCCCGATGCATCGCTTCCTCCCACGTTGAGATCCCGATGACCGGCAGGTAGGGGGCGCTGGCCTTGTCTTCCTCGGGCGCGGCGAGGGCACGGTAGAGGTGCCAAATGGGCTTCTTGCCGTGAGGGTCGCCGGGCTCGTCCGGGAATTTCCGCAGGCCGATGCGCAGGCCGCCTTCGTGGCGGTTGTCGATCCAGTTGTGATACTGCCATGCCTCGATCGAGGAGAGCGCCTGGATCTTCTTCCACGCGAGCGCCATGCCTGCCGCTTGGTCGCTTAGTTCCTTTTCGGAATAGTCCTTCGAGTTGAAGCCATTCTCCGAGCAATGCACAGGCCTCACCTTGCCGCGGTGGAGCATGGCGGGCTGCTTCATCCAGGCGTCGAGCACCTCCAGGTTCTTCGGCGTGATCTTCGCGGTCGCGAAGCTGAAGGTGGCCTGCTCGTCCTCCCATGTCCGCGGCTTGAAGAGATCCTGCGGATACGGGTGATAGGCCAGCGCCCATGGGAAATCCCCCTCCGCCCGAGTGAACTTCACCAGCAGCTCCAGCAATTGCTTCGAGCCATACCACTTCGGCTCGCCCTTCTCCGCCCAGTGGTGGGTCAGCGAGATGAAGGCGCGGCTGCCGGGATCGTATTGCCGCGCGATCAGGTCCATCAGGCGCATCGAGCGCTGGTAGAGGTCCATGAAATCGAGCGCGGATTTCTCGCCCGCATTCGTCCACACCCACCCGGCGTCCACCTCGTTGTGCATGATCCAGTGGTGGACGCGGCCATGCTTGCCATCCGGTCGCGACCAGCGCTCCGCCATCAGATTCAGGATCGCTCCGTAGAGTGCGAGCCCGTCCGGTGAGGTGACATTCGGCATCGAGAAGATGCCCTCGGGATGCGCGTCCGGATGGCCGATGATTTTCACGACCGGGTTGGCATCCTTCGCGGGATTTGCCACCAGCAGAATCGCGGAGACCATGACTCCGCTTTTCCGGGCCTCGAGGAAGGTCGTGTCGAGTTCGGCGAGCGACTTCTCACGCGCGTGATAGGTGCGGCCCTGCCATTGGAAGGGCACCGTATCCGGCTCCGCCGCCAGCGAGACCAGAGAGTGGACCATCACATTCACCGTCACGGAGGAAATACCCAGCTCCTCCAGTTCTCCCGGGATGCGTCCGGCATTCCAGCCGCCCAGGCCCTTCTTCGTCTTTGGCTTTGCAGGTGGCAGGTCCGGGGTGCGGCAGGCGACCTCGTCCGCATAGCGCGCGTGGGAGATCGGCTCGACGCTCTCGCCCGCCTTCTTCACCAACTGCCATCGTGAAACGAGCCGGTCGTAGGCGAGGCCATCGCGGTCGCGCTTCCGCGGGAGTTCGATGGTGAATGTCCCGCCCTCCGGCTTCACCCCGACCAAGGTCTGCCCGCCTCTTGCATCTCCCTGCGGCACGTCAATCGGGATGTCCGCCAGAAAGATCTCCCCGTCTTGCCCGGAGACCTTTCCCTCGACGCGGACCTTGTCTCCCAGCACCTCCACCCGCGTGACCTGTGCGGGGAAATCCCGGGAGAGATACTGCTCAAGATTCTCCCCGGCGAGGAGACTGGAGACGAGGCAGCCGAAGACGAGGACGAGCCGGGAGAATGCAGTCATGCGATAGCTAGCTACCTCATGCAGGCGGCGCTGCTTTCACGCGACTTGAGTTCCAGTCATGAACGTCCGCGCCTCGCGACGCATGACCGCGACAAACTTGTTGGCCCTCACGTAGCCCGCGTATTCGTCACGCTCTTCGGCGGTGAGCTCGCCCTCGGTGTTTCTTGAGGCGAGTTCCTCGATCCGGTCGCGCAGCGACTGATCCGCACTGATCGAAAGCACTTCCTCCTCCTTGCCGGGCAGCAGGATCTGGAGCAGCGGTTGCACGCCGCGCTGGAAGGCTGCTTGAGCACTCATGGCGTCACCCTACGGGGCGAGCCGCAAAAAGCAAGACCGGGGGCTTACCTCTGCCTCACCGCTTCACGTCCTGCAGCGTCGCCTCAATGTGCGGGTTCACCCGGTGCTGGACGGTTTCCATCCCGACGCGGATCGCGTTCCGCACCGCCACCGCGGTCGAGCCTCCGTGGGCGATGATCACCACGCCATTCACGCCGAGCAGCGGGCTGCCGCCGTAGGACTCGGCACTGGCGCGCTCTTTCACGGCCACGAAGGCGCCCTTGGCGATCTTCGCGCCGATCATGCGCACGGCGTTCGCGGTGAGCTCCTTCTTCAGCCACTTGAACATCGCTTTGGCCGTCGCCTCGCAGGACTTCAGCACCACGTTGCCCGTGAAGCCGTCGCAGAGGACGACGTCGAGCTGCGTTTCGAAAAGATCGTGACCCTCGACGTTGCCGACGAAGTCGAAGGGAGCCTTGCCGCTGTCGGCGAAGCCCTTGAGCAGCGCGAAGGTCTCCTTGGTGAAAGTGGTGCCCTTCTCGTCCTCCTCGCCATTCGACATCAGGCCCACCTTCGGGTGCTTCACGCCCAGCACGTGGCGGGCGAAGGCGCTGCCCATGATGGCATACACCAGCAGGTGCTCCGGCTTGGCCTCGGGATTGGCACCGGCGTCGAGCAGGTGGCAGATGCCGTGCTCGTTTGGCAGGCCGGAGGCGATGCCCGCGCGGTCCACGCCCTCGATCAGGCGCAGCTTGATGGTCGCGGAAGCCACGGCCGCACCGGTATTCCCGGCGGAGACGAAGGCATCGGCCTCGCCCGCCTTCACCAGGTCCATCGCGACGTTGATCGACGACTGTTTTTTCCGGCGGACCGTCTTCGCGCCCGGCTCGGCCATGCCGATCACCTCTGGGGCATGCACGATCGCGATGCGTGGGGAGGTGGTGGACAGGCCCTGCTTCTGGCACTCCGCGCGGATCGCATCCTCATCGCCGACGAGGAAGATCTTCTCGATCGAGGGGTAAAGTTCGAGGGCTTCCTTGGCCCCACCGATATTGACGGCGGGGGCGTGGTCGCCACCCATGGCATCGAGCGCTACTTTCATCGCGGAAAAACGGAAGGAAACAGGTACACGAAATCACCGCGCCGGGAAACCCGGCACGGCGAGGGAAAAATAAACGGGAAGGAGCGCTTCAGAGCGCATCCACTTCAAGCACCTTGCGGCCCTTGTAGGTGCCACAGGAAGGGCACGCGATGTGGGAAGGCACGCGGCTTTCGCACTCAGGGCAGGTCTTGAAAATCGGAGCGCGCCAGCGGCTGGCACCCCGGCGCATTTTTTGCCGGCTCTTGGATTGACGGCGCTTTGGTACGGCCATGGCGGTAAGGAATTAGCGTTCGGAATCGAGGTTATCCAATGCGTCGAGAGCGGCCCATCGGTCGTCTCCCTGCGCGCGGGGGCGGGTCTCTACCCCAACGTCAGCGGGTTTGTCCACTGCCAAATATCGACTATCGATCTCGCAGTGCTGCGGATCGTCCGCCTCGTCGCACCTCGGGTAGTCCGGAAAGGCCAGCAGGACCTCCTCCCGGATGGCCTCCGTGGCGTCCAGGATGCCCTCGCTTTCGATCTCCACGGAGACATTCGCATTCTCCACGGTGATAGTCTGGGTGAAGGGGTGGATGGTGCGGACGCAGATGAACTCGAAGGGCGCGGAAAGCGTGCCGGAAAGCAGCAGCTCCGAGCCGAAGCGCTGGACGTAGAGATCGTAGGAAAACGGGCCGAGCGGCTTGGCATCGTGCTCGGGCAGGTCAAAGACCTCGGGCGGCAGCTCGCCGCTGAAGTTCTTGCCCTCCTCCGGCAAGGTGGGGAGGTCGATCAGGAGGCGGTCGGACATGCAGGGGATTTCAGCGAGCACAGCGCGGGATGCAATGGGAATTCCTCCATCGGCGCGGTCGTGGGATTTTCCGGTTTCCCTCTTCGGTTGCCCGGCCCACCATGGGGCCAGCGATGGCGAGCACGTTTGACAAGGCACAGGAGCTGAATCTCGACCCGGCGATTTACGGCACCTTTGCCGAGATCGGGGCGGGGCAGGAGACGGCGAATTGGTTTTTCCGCGCATCCGGCTCCGCGGGCATGGTGGCGAAGTCGATCTCTGCCTACGACATGACGATGAGCGATGCCATCTATGGCAAGAGCGACCGCTACGTCTCCCGCCAGCGCCTCCAGCAGATGCTGGATCATGAATACGGCATCCTGCTCGAGCGGCTGGGGCCGAAGCGCGGCAGCACCACGACTTTCTTTTCCCTCTGCAATACCGTCCGCGCGCGTGGCTACCGGGACACCGGGGAGTGCCACGGCTGGCTCGGCCTGCGCTTCCAGTTGAAGCCCGGGGATCCGCCGTCGGAGATCTTCCTGCACCTGCGCCTGCTCGACGACGAGAACCAGGAGCAAAAGGAAGCGCTGGGCATCGTCGGCGTGAATCTCATCCACGCCGCCTTCCGCTATCGCGGGCACCTCGGGCGCTTCGTCGCTTCCCTGGTGGAGAATCTGCGGCCGGGGCAGGTGGAGGTGGACATGCTGAAGTTCCACGGCCACGGCTACAGCTTCTTCGACAATCGCCTGTGCTCGCTGGCGCTGGTGGAAGCCGGACTCACGGAGTCGGCGATGTTCCTGCCGGACGGCGAGGTGGTGCAGCCGGCGGAGGCGCTCTATAAGAAGCCGATCCTGCTGCTGCGCGGCAGCTTCGACCCGGTGACGAAGCTCCACCTCCAGATGCTGGAGCAGGCGCGCGGGGTCTTCGCCTCGGCCCTGCAGCCGGGCGAGGAGGCCATGGAGCTGTGCGAGATGACGATGGCGAACCTGCTGCGTGGCAATGCGGTGGACCACGTGGACTTCATCGACCGCTGCGATGCCCTGCAGGCGCTGGGGAAGACGGTACTGGTGTCGCGCTACTCGGAGTTCCACCGGCTTTCCTCCTATCTCGCTCGCTCGACGCAGCGGCCGATCGGCATCGTGCTGAGCATCGGCCTGCTCAACGAGCTCTTCAAGGCGAAGTGGGCGGAGAATCTGGCGGGCGGCGTGCTCGAGTCCTTCGGTCGCCTGTTCAAGAATCAGGTAACGCTCTACGTCTATCCGTGGAAAAACCGCCGCAGTGGCGAGCTGGTGGATTCGGCGGCATTCGAGGCGCCGGAAGACTCGAAGTCGCTCTACCGCTACTTCGTGGAGACCGGTCGCGTGCGCGCCGTGCCGGTGGGGGATGAGGAACTGCTGCGCTACACCGGCCGCGACATCCACGCCTTGATCTGCCGTGGTGACGAAAAATGGCAGCAGTATGTGCCGGAGGCCGCGCACCGCTCGGCGCTGCATGTGCCCATGCGCATGCAGATGACCGCCGATGAGGATGCGGAGGATCAGCCGCGGATCTTCAGCCCGTCGTAGGCTACCCGCACGTGATGTGGCAGGGTGGCCTCCAGTTCGTGGTGGTCATTCTCGTGACCGAGGTGGGTCAACCAGCCGCGTGAGACGCCCGCTTCCCCGATGATCGCCAGCGCCTCCTCCGTGGAGAGGTGGGTGGGGTGGGGGAGGGATCGCAGGGCATCGATGATGAGGGTATCCGCCCGCTTGAGCAGGGCGATGGTCTCCGGCGGGACACTCTTCACGTCCGGGATATATGCCGTGGAGGGCAAGCCGGGGACCTCGAAGAGAAAGCCGACGGTCTCCGCCTTCGCGTGCTCCACCGGCAGCGGCGTCACGGTGAGATCGCCAAAGGTCATCGGCCCCGCAATGATCTGCGGGTCGGGCTTGATGTAGCCGCGGTAGATATTTTCCTCGGAGAAGGCCCAGCCGAACATCTTTTTCAGCGTGGCCATGCAGTCCGCGGTGGCGTGCAACGGCAGGGGATCCTCGCGGTGCCAGCAAAAGGCGCGCAGCTCGTCAAAGCCGACCACGTGATCGACATGCGAGTGGGTGTAGAGCACGGCATCCACCTTCGTCAGCCCCTCGCGCAGCGCCTGCGCGCGCAGGTCCGGACCGGAATCCACCAGCACGGAGAAATCCCCGGCGCGGACGTGGACGGAGGAGCGGGTGCGCTGGTTGCGCGGGTCTTCCGAGGTGCAGACGTGGCATTTGCAACCGATGACCGGCACACCGATCGAGGTGCCGGTGCCGAGGAAGGTCAGTTCGAAATCCGCCGCCATGTGTGCTCCGGAAACGTGGCAGTGTGACGATGCGGCGGCAAGCCCGGTTGACTCCATGCCGCAGCCCGGCATCATGCCGCTGCCCGAGGCCCCGCCATGCTCACCCTGCTGAAAATCCGCAATCTCGCCCTCGTCGATGAACTCGTGTGGGAACTCGGTCCCGGCCTCGTCGGCGTGACCGGCGAAACCGGCGCCGGCAAGTCCGTCATCGTCGGTGCCCTGAAGCTCGTGCTCGGCGAGCGTGCCGACAAATCCCTGATCCGCACCGGCGAGGATACCTGCACCGTGGAGGCCATCTTCGAGCTGCGGGATGCCTCGGAGGTCAATGCCGTGCTGGCGGAAGGCGGGCTGGAGCCGTGCGAGGATGGCTCGCTGATCGTCCGCCGCGTGATCGGCCAGAGCGCGAACCGCCAGTTCGTGAACGATTCTCCCGTCACGCTCAATCTTCTCAAGCGCCTCGGCGAGCATCTGGTGGACCTGCACGGCCCGCACGATCACCAGTCGCTGCTTTCCACGGAGCGCCAGCTTTCCATGCTGGATGCCTACGCGGGCTGCGATGCCGTGCTGGATGCCTATCGCTCGACGTGGCGGGCGTGGCGCAACAAGGAAACCGAGCTGGAGGACCTGCGCCAGGCGGAGTCCGCCAGCACCCAGGAGCTCGACCTGCTGCGCCATCAGGTGGGCGAGATCGATGCCGCGCAATTGAAGCCGGAGGAGGAAGACGAGATCGCCGACCGCTACCGTCGTGCGAGCAATTCCACGCGTCTGGTCGAGCTGTCCGGTGCTGCCGCCGCCGCGCTCGGAGCGGATGAGAATGGCGTGCTTTCCCACCTCGTGGAGGTGCAGCGGCTGGTGCGGGATCTGGAGAAGCTCGACCCGAGTATCCGCGAGCGCACGCAGGGACTGGAGACGGCGGTGATGGAATTGCAGGAGCTGGAGCGTTCGCTGGCCGACTACGCGGAGGATCTCGACATCGATCCCGCCGAGGCTGCGCGCCTGGAGGAGCGCGTGAATCTTTTCGAAACGTTGAAGCGCAAGTATGGCGGCGATCTGGCCACGGTGCTCGCGCATCGCGACCGCGCGGCCGCCCGGCTGGATGCGGTGGAGAACCGTGGCGAACGCCTCGAACAACTCGCTGCCGAGGCGTCACAGCTCCGAGAGGCCACCGACAAGGCCGGCCTCGCCCTCACCGCGAAGCGCAAGAAGGCCGCACCGAAGCTCGCCAAGGAAATCGCCGGGCAGCTCAAGGATCTCGGCTTCAAGCAGTCGTCCTTCGAGGTGGAGGTGGTTTCCCACAAGGAGCCCGCAGCGTCCGGCCTGGAGGGCATCGAATTTCTCTTCGGTCCCAATCCCGGGGAGCCCCTGCAGCCACTCCGGCAGATCGCATCCAGTGGTGAAATCAGCCGCGTGATGCTGGCGGTGAAGAGCGCGCTGGCGGAGCAGGACGCGACGCCGCTGATGGTCTTCGACGAGATCGACGCGAATGTCGGTGGCGAGATCGCCCGCGCTGTCGGCAAGAAGATGGCCGCGCTCGGACTCCGTCATCAGGTCGTGGCCATCACCCACTTCCCGCAGGTCGCGGCGCTCGCGGCGCGGCACTACGTGGTGGAAAAGGAAGTCGCCGGCGGCCGCACCCGCTCGCGGCTTTACCCGGTCGGCGGCGAGAACCGCATCACCGAACTCGTCCGCATGCTCGGCGGCGGCGGAGAGCAGGCCCGCGCGATGGCGGCGAGCCTGCTGACGGAGGGGTGAGACTGTTTTGGCGACTTGATGTCTATATCGAGCGCTGCAATTCTGCCCTGTGACGTTTTCCATTCTCCGCAGCAGGAATCAGACGACCATCCCGCAAGCGGTGATCGAGGCTCTGGGGCTGCGTCCCGATGTCCGGCTTGTTTACGAGATCGAGCCGGATGGCCGGGTGCTGCTTTCAGCCAAGACCGGCACGTTTGCGAGCGTGGCTGCGGACTTGGGTCGGAAGATGGGAAGTCCGTCGAGTTCGCGGACAAGACGAATGAGGTGACGGGTTTGGCAGTGCCCGGGCGATCTCGAGGAAGCTCGCAGGCTTGACGGTGATTCGATCTGTTGGATCATTTTTTCGTGATCGTCACCATGGATGCGAAGCACAGGCTTGCGGTGCCTCTGTCACAGGCCGCCGCGAGGCCGGGCGACGAATTTCATGTGAGCTACGATGCGGAAGAGGATGCCATCATTTTTCGCAGGTCTACCACCGGGCAGGATTGGTTGGAGATCTTGGCGGAATGTCCCATACCGATAGACGATCCGTGAAACGCAAGCCCCGCAGCTACACTGCCGTGCCGCAGCGAGTCGACACCCCGTCCGGCCAGCTCGCGCGGGAGATCGGGCTGCCGTGGAAGCAGGTGGGCATGCCGCGGCTGGTGCTGGGGCGGCTGGAGTGGCTGGCGCTGCCGGAGATCGGTGTGGGGCCGCTGCATGCCAAGACAGACACCGGCGCGCGCACTTCCTCCATGCATGCGGAGGATATCGAGCTCATCGGGGATGGCTCGCGTGTCCGTTTCGTCACGCGGGATCACTACGGTCGGATGATCACCTGCGAGGCTCCCGTGGCGGGGTCCGGACGGGTGAAAAGCTCCACCGGAGTGGCTCGGAAACGACTCTACATCGAGACGGATGCCGTGCTTCCCGGCGGGTTTACATGGAAGATCCGGCTGACCTTGGCACACCGTGGGAAGATGAAATGTCCCGTGCTTCTGGGCCGCCGGGCGCTGGCCGGATTTTTTCTCATTGACCCGCTGGGTCACCATCTGATGGGTGCGCTCCGCGAACTTGAATCGCAATTTCCCGGCATCTGCCGACCATGAAAATCCTCGTTCTCTCCCGCAATGCGAGTCTCTACAGCACCGATGCCCTGGTCAAAGCCGCCGAGGCGCGCGGGCATGATGTGAGGGTCATCGATTACCTGCGCTGCTACATGAACATCACGGCTCACAAGCCGAAGATCTTCATCGAGGGCGAGGAACTCACCGCCGATGCCGTGATCCCTCGGATCGGGGCGAGCCACACCTTCTACGGGAATGCCGTGGTGCGGCAATTCGAGATGATGGGCGTTTTCACCGTGAATGACTCGGTGGCCATCGCCCGCTCGCGCGACAAGCTGCGCAGCATGCAGCTCCTCGCTCGCAAGGGCGTCGGCCTGCCCATCACCGGCTTCGCTCACTCCACCGATGCCACCTCCGAGCTGATCAAGATGTGCGGCGGTGCCCCGCTGGTCATCAAGCTGCTCGAGGGCACCCAGGGCGTCGGCGTGGTGCTGGCTGAAACGACCAACGCCGCCGAGTCGGTGATCGATGCCTTCAAGGGGCTGCGCGCCGATATCCTCGTGCAGGAATTCATCAAGGAGGCCAAGGGCGCGGACATCCGCTGCATCGTCGTGGATGGCAAGGTGGTCGCCTCGATGAAGCGCCAGGCTGCCGAGGGCGAATTCCGCTCGAACCTCCACCGCGGCGGCACCGCCGAAAAGGTGAAGATCACTCCCGAGGAGCGCTCTGTCGCGATCCGCGCCGCCAAAATCATGGGCCTGAATTTCGCGGGTGTGGACCTGCTTCGCTCAAATCACGGGCCGGTGGTGATGGAAGTGAATTCCTCGCCGGGTCTGGAGGGGATCGAGAAGTCCTCCGGCAAGCCGGTGGCCGACATGGTCATCGACTTCATCGAAAAGGCCGCCGTGAAACGCCCCAAGCCACCGAAGCCGACGGACAAGTAAGAAGCGTGGCTGCGGCATCCTGCCGCAAGCCTTTGGATGGGAGGGGCTTGCGGCAGGATGCCGAAGCCACTTTTACGGAATGCCCAGCTCTTGTGGCCTAGCCCGGCGGCCACTCGAGCTGCCGGCCGGCCAGGATGTGGATGTGCAGGTGCGGCACGGTCTCGCCGCCGTTCTTCCCGCAGTTGATCACCAGACGGAAGCCGTCCTCGGCGAAGCCCTGCTCGCGTGCGATCTTCGGCGCGGGTAGAATTCCTGCCTCTTCCTGCCTTGACCGATCTTTCATCCGCCATGTTTCATCTGGTAAAATGAAAACGGCTACGAGCTTTGGTGGGCCATTCATTCTCCTGCCCCATCGGTTGGCCGGAGAATGGAGTGAAGCTTTGGGGGATCGGCCGGATACTGACCAAGGTCTCTATGGAGAGGTTTGCAAAGGCACCGGCACTTCGTTCATGAGCCTGATTCCGTTCAGGGGGATTGAGGTGCTCCGGATTTCCGATGTTCCTCACGACCTGAATTGGGTTCCTTTCCATACCGGTGGGCTGGTCATCCAGTGCGACTTTGCCGACTCACTTGAGCAACTTCTGGATTTCGTCGCTGCCGTTGCTGAAACTGAAATTTGGGAGGAAAGACTGGAAATGAATCTCGATGATACTGCCATTCGCATCATGGATTCATGCGGCTTCGATGGCGATGGCCAACCGAAGATCGACGTATTCCTCAAGCCCGGGAAATACAGGGTTGAAGCAGGATACGCCGAAAGTGAGACAGTTGGGGCGACGATCTTCCGACTGAGCAGGCTGGATTCGGGAGAGTGAAGCGGAAGCCTCACAATAAGTGGTTCCAAGCATACACGACGTTACTGGCGAAGTGAAATCCCGCGCACCCAGCCGCTGAATTCCTAGCCCGGCGGCCACTCCATCTGCCGGCCACCGAGGATGTGGATGTGCAGGTGTGGCACGGTCTCGCCGCCGTTCTTCCCGCAGTTGATCACCAGACGGAAGCCGTCCTCGGCGAAGCCCTGCTCGCGTGCGATCTTTGGTGCGGTCAGCAGCATGTGGCCGAGCAGCGCCTGGTCCTCCGCGGCCGCTTCCGCGATCCGTGGGATCGGCTTGCGCGGCACCAGCAGCAGGTGCATCGGGGCCCCGCGGTTGATGTCGTGGAAGCACACGCAGAGGTCGTCCTCGTGAACGATGGTTCCGGGGATCTCGCGGTCGCAGATCTTCTGAAACAGGGTCTTTTCCATGGTGGAAGAAAGCGGGTCTAGCGGTCGCCCTCGAGCCGCAGCCGCATCGGCCGCAGGAAGCGCTGGCGCTCGCGATCTACGTTATCGAGGAAATTGCGGATCTCCAGCAGCAGATGGTCGCAGTGGCTGTCCCACTTCTCCGTGCCGCGCAGGAGCTGGGCACACTCGCGCAGTCCTGTGAAGCGGATTTCCTCGGCACCCTCGGTCCGCAGGTGGGCCAGTTCCTCGCGCAGCGCTCCGAAGAAGGCGAGCTCGAAGCCATTGCCCGCTTCCTTCGCGATGCGTGGCAGCGACAGCGTCACCGGCGGGGCCAGCGGCTCCAGCTTGTCGGCGATGGTCTCGCAGCCGATGCGCACCAGCATGTGGCGCATGCGGTCGTACAGGTCCGACAGTGGCAGCAGCCGCAGCGGGCACTTCGTCTCAAGGTATTGCTCGATGCCCATGCGGATCTCGTCCACGAAGGGGAAATCCTGGCGATCGGCGGCAGTGGCGGCACGGCGCAATGCAGTGCCCAGCCACGACGTGTCGTAGTGGATCACTTGATGACGACCGACCTGGATGGCCGGGCGATTACCGATGAGCGAAATCACGGTGGGTTCGGATCAAGGGTGGCGGGTGTGCGCGGGGTTGAGGGTTGTGAAACAGCAGGGTGGGAAAGGGGCGGTCAGTCCTTGAAGAGGCGGCGTTGCATGGGGTCGCGGGAGGGGCGGCGTTCCAGGGCCTGGATCTCACGGATGAATTCACCGACGTCCTCGAACTGGCGGTAAACCGAGACGTAGCGGACGTAGGCGACGGGGTCGATCTGGTGGAGCTTGTCCATCACCTTGGCCCCGATGACGGACGATGGCACTTCTGATACGTGATCCTGGTGAAGTTCGGTGAGGATTTCGTCAACGGCGCGGTCGAGGCGATCCATCGAGACGGGACGCTTCTCGCAGGCTTTCACCAGGCCGCTCATGATCTTCTCCCGGTTCACCGCCTCGCGTGCTCCATCGCGCTTCACCACGCGCAGCTCGGTGCGCTCGATCTGTTCGTAGGTGGTATAGCGATAGTTGCATCCGAGACATTCGCGGCGGCGGCGGATCGTGGTGCCGTCCTTCGACATCCGCGAGTCGAGCACCTTGTCTTTGAAAGATCCGCATTGAACACACCGCATCAGGCCGAGAAAACGATGGCGAGGACCGTAGTTTCCACACGTGGGAGGGTCAATTTGAAAACTACGCTATATTTAGTAGATTGCCCGGATGGTCGGCCTATCTGAAGCGAAGTTTTTGCAAGTCGTCCGCTTTGCTCGCCGTTGTTCCATTTCGTGAATAAAACTCATTGATCCGATGTCCGTGACCAAGCCGGACGCCCGGATTCACCCTGCCAATACACCGTGATGCCGCTGAAAAAAATCCTCCTGCTTGCCCTCGCAGCCTTCGCGCTTCCTGCCTCCGCCGAAACAAAACGCATCGCCATCATCAAGGCGGACGACGTCACCGGCGTGAATGCGAAGTGGGAGCGCTTCTTCCTGCTCGCGGAAAAGCACGGCGTCCCGGTCTCCGCCGGAGTCATCGGAAACTCCTTCGAGAAACAGGACGCGAAGTACGACGAGTGGCTGAAGAAATGGGAAGCCACCGGCAAGGTGGAGTTCTGGAACCACGGCTGGGACCACCGGCGCTGGGATGAGAACGGAGCCTACAAGTCGGAGTTCAGCGGCTCGGGCTACGAGCACCAGAAGACCCATCTGGTGAAGACCCAGGAGGCAGGGGAGGCTGCGCTCGGAAAGCCCTTCATCGCCTTCGGCACACCCTTCAATGACATGGACGCGGACACGGCGAAGGCGCTGAATGAAATCCCGCAGCTCAAGCTGTTCTTCTGCCGTCCGGAGTCCGAGCCGGCAAAGCTGCTGGAAGGCAAGATCCTGCTGCCGATGCACCTGCGCGGCGAGAACGACGGAACCGGCAAGCCGAACTTCGCGAAATTCAAGGAGGAGTATGAAAAGCGGAAGGACGATCCTTCACTGACGCCCTGCGCCTTCCAGTTTCACCCCGGCTTCTTCAGCGAGGCGGCATTCGCGGACTTCTCCGCCATCGTGGAGTTCCTGAAGGCGGAGGGATGGTCCTTCATGCTGCCCGCGGACTATGCGAAGGCCGCGGGCAAGTGAGATGGCAGGGCGGCTCAGCGGCGGCACTTCTCGAGCAGCGCGGCGAGGTACCACGTGATCTGCTCCAGCGCCTCGACGTGCTCGCTGCCGGGCAGGCCGACGAGGTGGTCGCGGCAGGTGCCGAGCATGTTCGAGGCGGTGTCCACCGCGGACTCGATCGCGCCCTCATACTCGGCGATGCCGACGAGCACGGGGAGATCGAGCGCTTCCTGGTCGATGATGCGCTTGTTCAGCTTCGCGCGCTGCGAGTCGCTGGCGCTTTCGAGGAGATTGAGGATGGGCAGGGTCAGCTTGCCCTTTTCGAGGTCGGTGCGGAGCGTCTTGCCCACGTCTTCCTCGCTGCCCACGAGGTCCAGGCAGTCGTCGTAGATCTGGTAGGCCGTGCCCAGCTTCATGCCGTAGTCGAAGAGGCGGGCCTCGGTTTCGGCGTCGGCTCCCGAGAGCGCGGCGGCGATGCCCGTGGCGGCGGCGAAGAGCGCGCCGGTCTTCATCTCGATGATGCGGAAGTAGTCCGCCTTCGTCAGCGTGAGGTCCCAGCGGCGCTGGGTCTGGACGATCTCGCCTTGGCAGACCTCGCGCGAGGCGTGGCCGACCTTGCGGCAGATCGAGATGTCATTGAAATCCGTGGCGAGGTGCAGCGCGTGCGAGAAGAGCGCGTCGCCGAGCAGCACGGAAAGCCCCGCACCCCACTTGGCATTCGCCGTCGGGATCATGCGGCGCGTCACGGCACCGTCGATGATGTCGTCATGCACCAGCGTCGCCATGTGGATGAGCTCCAGGATGACGCCGATCTTCAGGTGACCCTCGTCCACCTGGCCGAGCGCGCCGCCGGTGAGGATCGAGAGGGCGGGGCGGATGCGCTTGCCCGAGGTATTGCAGACGTAGCTGACGTAGGGCTCCACCGCGGGATCGAAGGCGCGGATCTGATCGCGGATGGAGGCTTCCACCTTTTCCAACTGGGGCCGGACAAGTTCGAAGGGAAACCGCTCGCTGCGGCCCTGTGGGACGGTGCTGATACTCATGGCGCCTTGGGCTTGTGAAAAATTTCACAATAGCCCCAACCCCGCAACCCCGATGTCACGAAGGCGGTGAAAGATAAGGATTGCACGGAGCGAAAACCGCCCGGGAAGCCAGCCTCCCGGGCGGGAAAATACGCAATTACTTCGCCTCCGGCGTCATCCCGAGGTCCTCGGGCGTCGGGATCTTCACCTCGCGGATCCAGATATTGCGGAAGCGGACGGGGTTTCCGTGCTCATAGAGCTCGATGAAGCCCTTGGTCGGGTGCGGCTTGTCGTAGTTGCCCACGCCGCGGTAGCGGGTGTCGCCGTGGAGTTCGCGGCGGTGGTGCACCAGCACGCCATTGTGCAGCACGGTGATGTAGGCTTTCTTGAGCAGCTTGCCCTCGGCGTCCCAGCGTGGGCCTTCGAAAATGATGTCGTAGGTCTGCCATTCGCCGGGCGGGCGCGAGGCATTCACCATTGGCGGGGTCTGGCCGTAGATCGCGGAGGCCTGACCGTCGGCGTAGGTCTCGTTGTTGTAGGAGTCCAGCACCTGGATCTCGTACTTGCCGAAGATGTTCACGCCGTTGTTGCCGCGGCCTTGGCCGTTGCCCTCGACCTTGGCCGGGGTGGCGAACTCGAGGTGAAGCTGGAAGTCGCCGAATTCATCCTTCGTGCGGATGCGGCCGGTCTTGGTGGTTTCGGCGTAGCCGTCCTGGATCTTCCACTTCACTTCGCCCTGTTCTCCCTGCCACTTGGAGAAGTCCTTGCCATTGAAGAGGACCACGGCGTCGCTCGGCGCATCGGCCTGTTGGTTGAATTGCTTGCCGGGGGTGACCACCGGCGGCTTCGGGCGATCCGGATCGTGGACGTGCCACTTGGAGCCGGGGATGAGCGGCGTGTCCTTGAAGCCTTCGGCAGCGGATGCAGCGGAGATCAGGGCGGCAGCGACGAGGATGTGTCGGGATTTCATGGCGGGATCAGGGAAAAGATCGCCGCCCTATCGGTAGGGCGGCTACGGGAAACGTCGGATGAGGGCAGGGGGTTTAGGGCATTCCTTCCATCGCCTTCACGATCTGGCGGCGCATCTCCACGGGATCCACGGCACCGGTGTGGCGCCAGAGGATCTCGCCCTCGGGGGAAACGAGCACCGTGTGTGGCTGGGCACCGGTCCATTCCTTGTCGATCGCCTCGGCGAGCAGGTCCGGATTGTCTCCGGCGAAGAGGTAGTTGTTCGACTTGCGGCCTTCCTTCTCCATGGAAGCCTTCGTGCGGTCGCCAAGCGCGGCGTGCTGCTTTTCCAGGAATTTCAGGGCCTTCGCCTGATCGTCCACCGGGTCGAGCGAAATGGTCACGAAGTCGAAGGAGCGGTTCTGGAAGCGGCGGTAGGCATCCACCAGATCCGGGAACTCTGCGACGCACGGGCCGCAGGTGGTGGACCAGAAGTTGATGAGGCGCACGTTGCCGGACTTGTTCTCGCGGAGCTTCTTCGCGGTCTCCACGTCCAGCTTCTCCAGCGTCACCGGCTTGGCCTCCCAGTTCTTCTGGTCGGCGGCCACCTCGTCCTTCTTCCACAGCCACTTCGTCGAGCAGCCAAAGGAGCGGGTGGTCGGCGTGGCCACCGGCTTGCCGGCGAGCAGGGCGTCGAGCGCGTCCCTCACGTAGCTCTTTTCGACCGGGCCGGTCTTCCGCGCCGCATCGTCCATGCGGCCGGTGTAGGCAAGCTTGCGATCCTCGCCGAAGATGAAGACGTGCGGCGTTGATTGGGCACCCACGGTCGCGCTCAGCGTCTGGGTCTCGCCGTCGTAGAGGTAGGGGAAGGTCCAGCCGTTTTCCTTTGCGAAGGGAGTCATCTCCTCGAAGGAATCGCCGTGCGGCCCGTAGCCGAGTTCATCGGGACGCAGGCCGAGCGGGTTGCTGCTGTTGATGGCCACCACGGCCACGCCCTTGTCCTTGTAGGCCTGGTGGATCTCCTCCATGCGAACCGCGGCGGCGATCGCGTCAGGGCAGTGGTTGCAGGTGAAGATCAGGCAAAGCACCTTCGCACTCTCGTACTCGGCCAGCTTGTGATTCTTGCCATCGATGCCCGGCAGCTCGAAATCCGGCACCGGGGAGCCGATCGCCATCACGGCAGGATTCTTGTTCTCCGCGGCGAGCGCGGTGGCGGCAAAGGCTAGGCTGAGGACGAGAGCTTTCATGACGGGGATAGATTACCGGAAAAACAACCGCGATGTTACGGCCGGAACAACCGGAAAATCCCCGCGTTGACGTAAATCGGCCGCCAAAGAAGCCGCGCCGCTCAAGGCCCGGCCTTCTCCGCGGTGTCCTTGTCCACCTTCGGTGGATCAATCAGCGTGCGGAAGCGGTCGGCCCATTCGCGTGCTTTCGGATGGGTGAGATTTGCTTCGATGAGTGCGAGCATGTTCACCGCGGCGCGCTGTTGGTCGCCTGCCCTGTACATGTCCTCCTCCATCTGCCATTTCAGGTCAGGCAACGTTTCCGAGAGGAATTTCTCATGCTCTCCCGATCCGTCGCCGTTTCCGCCACCGCCCCGGCCGCCTTCGCCGCGACCGCGGCCCTCGCCACCACCACCGGCGGGGCGACCGCTCATTTCCTGGCGGATCAGGCCCTCGTAGCGGATGCGACGCAGCCACTGCTCGCGCATCAGGTCCAGCTTTCCGGTCACGCGCAGCGGCGGGAATATCACCTGATTGAAGACGGCGCTGATATCCAGCGGGGAGAGCGGCCAGTTGTCCACCTTGGCATTGGCGATATTGTAGGCACGGGCAAAGACCGTGCTGGTCACCGCTTCGCGCAAGGGGTTCGCATTGCCGCCGAACTGGTCGGGATTGCCGAAGATGTCATCGAGCGCGGCGCTGGCCTTGGGCGCGAGGTCCTTGTAGTTCCCCTGTGCCTCGGCGGCTTCCAGCGTGAGCACCAGCCAGCGGAGCTGGTGGCGGAGGCAGCGGCCCAGACCGTCCTGCTTCAGGCGGTCCTCCTGGCGGCGCTTCCATTCGCGGAATTCCTGCGAGCTTTTCTTCTGGTCGTCGAATTCGACCTTCTCCACGCACTTCAGGTAAAAGGCCATCGCTGCCTCGTCGCTCTGCATCGCCTCGCGATAGGCCGACAGCGCGACCCCGAGGCGGCCCATGGCCTTTTGTTTCGCGGAGTCCCGCAGTCCGTCCAGCTTCTCGATCAACGCCTCGCGGTCCGCCTCGGTGAGCGAGTCGGCATGGAGGGCGAGCGGTGCAGCAGAGAGCAGCAAGGAGAGGATTGCGGTGCGTTGCATGGGTTTGGCGTCGATTTGCAGGATATGTTGAAACGTCCGATTGGCGGAGATGTTTTGCATCCAGTTGGAAAAAGACAGGATTTTTCCGCGGGTGGTCCGCAGTGATGGACAGGCCTTGCCGGGTGCTCCAAGTTCCGCCCCATGTCGAATGCACGCATCGGAGTAGTCGGGACAGGGCGCATGGGCGCGAACATGGCGCGCCGTCTGAAGGACCAGGGGTATCCCGTGACCGTGGTGTATGACGCTTTCCCGAAGCTGGCGCAGGACCTGGCCGCGGAGCTGGGCTGTGAAGCGCCTGCGACGCTCGCCGAGGTGACCGCTGCCGCCGATGTGATCCTCACCGTGGTGACGGACGATGCCGCGATGCGCGGGATCTTCGCCGCGGAGGGTGACTCGCTGCTCACCGGAGCCAGCGGCAAGACCTTCATCAACTGCGCCACCGTCAGCCCCGCGGTCCACGAGGAAGTGGATGCCGCCTGCCAGGCCACCGGTGCCACCGCGCTGGAAGCCTGCATGGCCTCCTCCATCACCCAGGCACGCCAGGGCACTCTCTACCTGATGGTCGGCGGCAGCGCCGAGACCTATGCAAAGGTGGAGCCGATCCTGAAGGACCTCGCCTCCTCGCTGCGCCACGTGGGTGGCACGGGCCAAGCGGCGAAGGTGAAGGCGCTGGTGAACATGGTGATGAACATCAACACCGCGGGTCTCGCGGAAGGCCTCGGCCTCGGTGCGGCCCTCGGCCTCGACCTCGCGATGCTGAAGGAGGTCTTCTCCCAGACCGGCGCGAATTCCCGCGTGCTGGAGACCGATGGCGACGACATGATCGCCCGCGAGCACGACTGCTATTTCTCCGCCTCCCACGCCTGCAAGGACAGCGGCATCGCGAATGCCCTGGCAGCCGAGGCCGGTGTGAATACCCCGCTTTCGCTCGCCACCGAGGCGCAGTACCACCGCATGGTGGAGCTGGAGCTGGGCGAACTCGACAAGTCCGGTGTGGCGGAGCTGACCTTCCCGGGCCGCACGGTTCACTGATCAAAGCAAAGCAACGCACGCGACGATGGATCTTCCCGAATTCCGCAACCGAGTCGGCGAGAAGCTCGACACCTCCTTCCATCCCGGCAACCGCGATGACGTGCTCGTCCTGCTCGGGCACGGCGTCACGGGGAACAAGGACCGGCCGCTGCTGGTGGCCGCAGCCGAAGGACTGGCCGCGAAGGGCTGGCCATGCCTGCGCATCTCGTGGTCGGGCAATGGAAACTCGGAGGGCGACTTCCGCCATGCCACCATCACGAAGGAAGGCCGCGACCTCCGCGACATCCTCGATGCCCTGCCACCGGGGCTGAAGGTCGCCTACATCGGCCACAGCATGGGCGGTGCCGTCGGCGTGTCCGTGGCTGCGGAGGACTCGCGCATCCGCGTGCTGGTCTCGCTGGCCGGCATGGTGCGCACGGAGGCCTTTTACGAACGGGAATTCAGCGGCGTGGTCGCGGACAAGGGCTTCATGTGGGACGAGCCGGCCTGCCCGCTTTCCCAGAAGCACGTGGATGACTTCTGCGCCATCGGCGATCTCTTCGACGAGGTCGGCCAGATCAATGTCCCATGGCTGCTCATCCACGGCACGGAGGATGACGTGGTGCTCCCGGAGGACAGCCGCGATGCCTACGACACGGCGGAGGAGCCGAAGCGCTTGATCGAGATCAAGGGCGCCGGGCATTCCTTCGATGAATCCAGCTACCCGCAGGTCGTCTCGTCGATCGCCGATTGGCTGGACGAGTATCTGGCCTGACACAGTGGCCGCGGCATCTTGCCGCCGGTCCTTCTTCTCTCAGGCGGCCGAGCGCAAGATGCCTCGGTCTCGAAAAAGGGCGGCCAACACGGCCGCCCTTCTTTTGTCGTCTTGAGAGATAATCCTCCTTACTCGCCCGGCGGCTTTTCTTCCGCGGGCTGTTCCTCGGCAGGCTGCTCTTCCTCTTCCGCAGGAGCGGCTTCGCGTTCCTCTGCTGGCGGGATGGAGATCGGAGGCGTCACGGCTTCCACCGGCTTGCGTGGCGGCATCGGCGGGATCTGGATCGGCGCGGTGGCGGCACCGGCGCCGGGCGGGAAGGGCATCGCACTGCCGGGTGCGCCTGCGGCAGCGGGGGCTTCCGGCTTCGTCAGGATATCGGCGCGGCCCTTCAGCAGTGCATCCACGGTGTAGGTGGTCACCTTGAAAGTCTTGCCCGCGAACGCCTTTTCCGCGGCGAGGCGCTTCTCAAGCTCCGCCTTGCGATCGGTGAATGCCTTGTCCTTCGTCTTGGCGTCTTCCTCGGTCTCCTTCTCGTCCTTCTTGCGCTCGGCAGGCAGCGTTGCGGCCACGTCCACCGTCATCAGGTAGCTTTCTTCTGGAGCAGGGGCGGGAGCTTCGGGATCGGCGTCCTTCGGCTTCTCGGCTTCCGTCGCCGTGAGGGTGATGGTGTAGGCGAAGCCTTCAAATGTCTCGATCTTGATCGTGCGCTTGTCCTCCGGCTTGGCGATCTCTTCGGCCTTCTTGGCGGGCACGACGTCCTCGAAACGCGAGTAGGAGAAGAGGCTCTTCAGCGTGTTGCCGACCGTTGCGTCGAGCGACTCGCCAGCCTTCGCACCATCGAGTGCGAATTCGCCGTTCTCCTCGGCGCGCGCCACCTTCCAGTCCACCTCGTCGGGCTTGGCCTTCGGGCTCACGGTGATGCTCTTGATCTTCTCGACCTTGAGGAATTCCTCATCGAGCCAGCGCTGCGGCTCGGGAGTCAGCGCGGAGAACATCTCGCTCACCTTGTAAACTCCGCTCGAGTCGGAATGATTGCGAATGAAGCGTCCGACGGCACCGCCGCCACCCATCATCGCCGCCATCGGGTCCTCGCTGGCGGACTGCAGGTTCTTGCCCAGCGTGATGTGGGCGATCTCGGTGCCGGCGTCATTCGACATCACCACCTCGGTGCCGCGCTCTTCCGGCTTGCTGGACTTCGGGTCCATGCCGAATCGCGGGGCGTAGGAAGGATCGGCCTCGACGCCCTCGACGACCTGCACCTCGGCGAGTGAGCGGAGGAAATCCGTCACCGATGCGGTCTTCGCCGGGTAGCCTTCGCGCTCATCGACGGTCCACTTGCCGTCCTTGCGGACCAGCGTGGTCGTCTCGTCGCCGGAGCTTACCTTCAGCTTTGCCACCTGCTCGGCGGGAAATTCGGCGAGCACGGTCTGGCCGCGGCTGCGCTGGGTCTTGCTTTCAAAGCCCTTCGACTTGCCGGTCCACGAGAAGTAGGCGGCCATGGCCAGCAGGAGGGCGGTGATCCAGAGGACAACGACTTGGCGTTTGTTCATGGCTGGAGTGGTTGAGGGTTGGGTAGGGGATTAGCGGGCGCGGGTTGCGGCACGGCGTTTGATGAAGAGGCCGAAACCGGCCAGAATGACGAAGAGCGGCATGAAGGCCACGTTGTAGAGCGTGGCATTGCCGGAGATCCGGTCCTTCTCGCGCTTCAGGTTTTTCTCCAGTTCTCGCAGCTCCTTCTGGGCTTCGACCTTCTTGGCGGTGAGTTCCTTGTACTTCGTTTCGACCTCGCCGGTCATGTAGACCACCCCGTTCTGCTGGCGCTGCTGGGCGATCTGCATGAGCTCTTCCTCGAGCTTGGTGAGTTCGGCTTGCTTCTCCTCGACCTTCTGGCCGTAGTCGCGGTCGAACTCGCTCTCGATGTCCTTGATCTTCGTGAAGGGGCGGGCGATCGCCGCGCGGCTGCGGGCACCGATGAGGTGGCCGGAGGAAGCGGCCTGGTCCACGATGTTGAAGAGTAGCGAGGAGTTTCCGTTGATCGGCTGCGCCATCTGCATGCCGCCTAGGCGCTGCACGCGGTAGGCGAACTGGTCGAAGAAGACGTCGATGTCGGAGATCAGGAAGACATTGCCCTCCTTGGTCGCCTCGGTGAGGTGGGCGGGTTTCTCTTCCTTCTTTTCCTCGCCTTCCGGGGTTTCGGGCTTGGGTTCTTCCGCGCCCGGCTTGCCCTTCGGGAAGGCGGACTTGAAGTTGCCCTTGAGGTGCATCACCAGGTCATAGGACTTCATGTCCTTGATGGTGCGGCTCAAGGCGGGATCGAGCTGCGATGCCTTCATCGCATCGACCAGGCCCGCCTTGTCCGAGGACTTCACCAGTGAATTCATCGAGACACCGGAGCCGCCGGTCTTGGTCAGTGCGCCGGGTAGGAAGAAGGTCAGGCTATTCAGATCCCGGGTGAGCACGTTGTCCACTTGAGGCATGCCCTCCTTTGGAATGGTCAGCACGGCCACGGCGGGGCGATTGCCATTCATCACGGTCTGGTAGTTCAGGTCGCCAACGACCTGAGTGCTCATCGTGACGCCCCATGCGGGGAGCAGCGTTGGAAGCGTGGACGCGGTGGGATTGCCTCCGCCGCCCATCATCGGATTGCCTCCGCCGGTCATCTGCGCGGCGACCGAGTAGGGATCGACGCATGCCACTACCGTGCCGCCCTGGAGCAGGTATTGGTCGATGGCGAACTCCGCTTCCGGCGTGATTTCCGCCGGGTGGAATACAAGCAGCATGGAGAGCGATGGATCGATCGCCTCCGGGGTCATGGTCAGGTCCTTGACCTCGTAGGATTGCGCGAGCTGGGAGTAGAAGACCCACGGTGGCGAGCCTTGCTGGCCCTGCATCATCATCATCGGGTTCTGATTTCCTGCGATGGGCAGGCCGGACATCAGGCCGATGACCGGCTTCTCCTTGCGCGAGACTTCGGCGATGGCCTTGGAGATCTCATACTCCAGCATCGTCTCCTGGCTGGGGTCGATGAAGGGGATGGTGGCCGTGCTATCGATGCACGAAACCGCCATGCCGAAGTAGAGATTCTGGTCATCGAGGCGCTGGCCGCGGATGCCATCGAGGTTCGCGGCGTCCTCTGCATCGGTGTCGGGCTGGGGATCGAGTTGCTCCACCCGCAGCTTGCCGTTCGAGAGATTCTGATACTCCGCCAGCAGGTCGTCCACGCGGCGCATGTGGAGCTTCAGGTCCTCCGGCATGTAGTCCGAAGTACGGGTAGCGTAGTAGCGGATGGTGACGGGGGCTCCCAGCTCCTTCAGGATGCCGCGGGTGCCTTCGGAAAGCGTGTGGACCTTGTTTTCCGTGAAGTCGATGTTCTTGTAACCGATTCTCAGCGAGGAGACCAGGAGATTGGCCGACACGGCGATGACGCCGAGGGCGGTGATCGCGAGTGCGGCGCGCCCGATCGGGTGGGAGGCCTTGGCTTGCTTGCTCATGGGTCGTGGAGTGATGAAAGGTTAGGCGCGCTTGGCGGAGAGGATCGCGCTGGTGCCCAGCAGCGAGGTGATGATGATGGAGCCGAACCACACGGCATCCTGCAGGCGGAGGGAGCCGCGGCTCAGCGAGCGGAAGTGATCCCACACGCCCAGCGAGCTGAGGGCATTCCCCACGTTTTCCGAGGTCGCCTTGCCAGCCTCGCGCACGAAGTCATCGTAGCCGAAGAGCACCATGCCCACGCAGAGGACCACGGCGATGATGAGGCACACCACCTGGTCCCGCGTGCAGGCGGATGCCAGCATGGTCACGGCGAGGAAGGTGCAGCAGACGAGGAAGCTGCCGAGGTAGCCGGCGAGGATCACGCCATTGTCCGGGTCGCCCAGCCAATTCACCGTGATGACGATGGGGAAGGTGAGCAGCAGCGCCACCAGCCACACCAGGCAGGCGGCGAGATACTTGCCGAAGATGGCGCTCCACACCGAGATGGGGAAGGTGCCGAGCAGCTCGATCGTGCCGGTGCGTTGCTCGTCCGACCACAGCTTCATGCCCACGGCGGGCACCAGCACCATGAAGATCCACGGGTGCCAGAAGAAGAAGGAGTACTCCAGCGAGGCATCGCCCACGCGCATGAAGTTCCCGAAGGTGAAGGCAAAGCCCAGCGAGAGCAGCAGGAACACGACGATGATCGCGTAGGCCGTCGGCTGGCTGAAGTAACTGGAAAGCTCGCGCTTGAAGATGGTCCAGGTGTTCATTTGGAAAGGGAAGGGGTGAGGTTGGCTTGGCTTCAGGCCGCGGTATCCAGCGTGGTCACCTTGCGGAAGAGATCGGTGAGCGAGCCCTTGCCCTTGGCGATGAGCTCGGCCGGGGTGCCGTCTTCCACGATCTTGCCGCGGTCCACGATGACGGCGCGGGTGCAGGAAGCCTCGACTTCTTCCAGGATGTGGGTGGAGAAGAGGATTGCTTTCGTCTCTCCCAGCTTCTTGATGAGCTGGCGGACCACGTCCTTCTGGTTCGGGTCCAGGCCATCGGTCGGCTCGTCCAGGATCAGCACCTCGGGATCATGCAGCAGCGACTGGGCGAGGCAGGTGCGGTGGCGGTAGCCTTTCGAGAGCGTTTCGATGGACTGGAGGGCGACGCGTTGCAGGAAGCACGTCTCGATCGCCCGCTCCACGGCCTCCTTTTTCACGCTGCCGGAGAGCCCGCGAACGTCCGCGCAGAAGCGCAGGAAGCCGGTGACGGTCATGTCATTGTAGAGCGGCGCGGACTCCGGCAGGTAGCCGATCTTCCGCTTTGCCTCATTCGGCTGGTCCACGATGGAGATGCCGCAGATCCTGGCGTCACCGAAAGTCGGCGGCAGGAAGCCGGTGACCATGCGCATGGTGGTGGATTTGCCGGCTCCGTTCGGGCCCAGGAAGCCGAGGACTTCGCCTTTCTTCACGGAAAACGAAAGGTCATCGACGGCCGTCTTTTTGCCGAACTGCTTGGACAGGTTCTCGACTTCGATCATGGGAGTCTGAAGGTAAGGAGGAAGAAGGTAGGGTCTCCGGTGGACGCTTCGCGGAGCGACACCGGTCGCGACGCGTGTTTGAAAAAATGGCTCAAGCAAGTCATGGCAAGGGAAAAGGCGTGCTGGCTACGCTCGCACGATGCCGTTTTTGTCCACGAATGGACTACCCATTTGGTGGGAATTCGGGGTGTCAGACGGACGTTTTCGCGAGAACCTTGCGGTTACATGATTCGGTCCCAATTGCCGCTTTCGCATTGCCTGTCCGGGCGCGGTAGTCAGAAACAAGGGCGACCAGACCTCTCGAGAGAGCCAATTTATGGAGGTGCCGAAAATTGTTAGCTATTCCTGTTGCGACGACCTTTCCCCCGAGAAGATCATCAAGCATGCTCGCCAATATGAAGGGCTCGACATGTCTGTGTTGATTGGAGCGGACGAGGAAAATTTTCCGTTTGTGATCGACGATGGTGAAACCTCCCGAATCTGGTTTTGGAATAATCGTCGTGGGATTGAAGCTTGGTCGGGTGATGATCCGGTCCAATCTTACGCGGCAGTTCAATACCTCCGAAACAGAGCCTATCCAGTCTTCAAGAACTTGGCGGAGGCGGCGCGATACGCTGAAGATCGTGCTTGGCCGCTAAAGTCTAATTAGACTGAGCTTGTGAAGTTTGAGGTATTTGGACGGGGTTCTCAACCGGAGTCATGGTAACCTCCCAGATAAATGAAAAACGCTGAATACAAGCGCAGCCGTCTCATCACCACCGAGCGTCTGCTAGCCAGTGTTCTCGTCCTGATCTGGGTCGGGCTGGCGTTCTGGCTGGGTGGCCATGTTCTGGCGATACGTGCGTCCCTAACTTTCATGGTGCCGCTCGGCATGATCTGGCTTCCGCAGTTGCTGGCCCGAGTGGATCCGCGCGAGAATCGCTGGGGCGGTGATTTTACGGCACCGCCATCCGCGCTCGGGTTGAGGATAGTCGCGTGGTTTGTGATCGTGGGAGTTCCACTTTCCTAGTATCTGTTTGCCCGCTTGGCTCGTGAATGAAAGCGCGGGCATCGCCTTTCCGCTCTCTCGGACAGAGGTGTTGCCGAATCGTGGGGCGGGCAGTAATCTGCAGCATGATCAGCCCCTCGGGAGACCGCCAGTCGTTGCTTGGCAGGATCGTGATCGATCCGGAGATCTGCCATGGCAAGCCCGTGGTGCGCGGACTGCGCTACACGGTGGAGTCGCTTCTGGAATACCTCGCCGGCGGGGACAGCGTGGACGACATTCTGGCGGAATTTCCTGACTTGGAGCGCGAAGACCTTCTCGCCTGTCTTCAACACGCGGCTGTCTCGATGAAGGTGCATTCCCGTCATCTGGCGGTCGCATGAAATTTCTGATCGATGCCCATTTGCCGCCGGGCTTGAGGTCGATTTTCCGTGAGGCGGGACACGATGCGATCCACACGCTCGACCTGCCGGAGCAAAATGCCTCCCGGGATGGATTCTCAATGAAGTGTCGGTGGCAGAGCAGCGTGTAGTGGTATCGAAAGACACCGATTTCTATCATTCCCATCTGCTCCATGGCAGGCCGTGGAAACTGGTGCTGGTGAGGACTGGGAATCTCGGCCTGCGGGCGACGAAGGAAATGTTCGCGTAGCATCTGCCGGCCATCGCTTCAGCGCTGGAGGAATGTTCCTTTGTCGAGTTGGACCAGCAGCAGATTTCCGCCGTGGTGTAGATGTGGCGCGAATTTCCACCTGACCCGGGCGCTTCCAAGTGATTAGTTAGACCCGATGAGTGTTCCGGAGACGGAGATGAAGCTGGAGTATGAGACCGCGGCGTTCCTGAATTCGCTCTTTGCGAATGACACCCGCGAGCTGCGCTATCTGGAAGAGAAACTGGGCGTGCGCGCGGTGACGCGGGACGGGTGGATCATCTTCTCGGGCGCGGAGGAGGCGGTGAAGCGTGCTGCTGCGGCGTTTTCCGATCTGGAGGAGGCGCGCCGCCATGGGTCCGAGATCGCGGGTCGGGATTTCCGGCTGGCGGTGGATCTGGCGGCACAGGGCGGTGGCTCGGTTTCGGAGCTGTCCGGCATCCGCCTGCTCGGCCTGCGCGGTCGCAAGCCGGTGGTGCCGAAGACCCCGCGGCAATTCGACTACCTGAAGGCGATCGACAAGAATGACGTCGTCTTCGGCCTCGGCCCGGCGGGCACCGGCAAGACCTACCTCGCGATGGCCATGGGCCTGTCCATGCTGAAGGCAAAGCGCGTTCACCGCGTGGTGCTCACCCGCCCGGCAGTCGAGGCTGGGGAGGCACTCGGCTTCCTGCCCGGCGATCTCCGGGAGAAGGTCGCGCCCTACCTGCGCCCGCTCTACGACGCGATCCACGACATGATCGGCCACGAGGAAGGCGAGCGCTACCTCGCGGACGGCACCATCGAGATCGCGCCGCTCGCCTTCATGCGCGGGCGCACGCTGGCCCGCTCCTTTGTCATCCTGGACGAGGCCCAGAATACGACCCGCGAGCAGATGTTCATGGCGCTGACCCGCCTCGGCGAGGAGTCGCGGATGGTGGTCACGGGCGATGGATCGCAGATCGATTTGAAGCCCCACGTGCCGTCCGGCCTCTTTGAGGCGGAGCGGGCGCTGGCAGGTGTCGAGGGCATTGATTTCGTGCGCTTTACGGGTGCGGACGTCGTTCGCCACCCGGTCGTCGGGCGCATCATCGAGGCATACGATGCGCATCGGTCATCGGTTTCGTAAAGATCTGGAAAATAATGAGATAGGCGATCCGGTCCCGCTCGGTTCCTTGTGGGGAGGGCAATTCCCGCGGGTAGCCCACCTACGGCATTTGCGCATTGCAAACGGGTGCCGGATCTTCTAACCGTCTGCCCCGCCCGCGGGGTTATCCGCCGCCGGCCGCGTTTAGCAACCCAGTTGCCTCACCGTGGGATTCATCGATGCCTTCAAACGCTGGCGCCTCGCGCGCCGCGGACTTTCGTCCGGCCGCAAGCGCCGGATTCATGCGGAGAATTTGGTGGCGCTCACCCTCGACCGTAGCGTCTGGGTGCGGCTGTCGCTCTTCGCGATGTTCATTGTCGTCGTCGCCGTGACCGTCTTCGGCGCGGCTTCCGACACGAATTTCGCCGACGATGCGCTGCGGGGTGCCTTGTTCGGCGCGGTGATCGCGCTGACAGCCGTCGTCGTCCTGCACACGAACCACGAGGTCGCTGCCGGGCGGAATGGCCGCATCATCCTCATCCTGGGCGGCCTCGCCGGGTATCTGCTCCTCGTCCGCGGCATCTCGCTGCTGGTGGACAAGAGCGAGATGCCGGGGCAGATGAAATTCCTGCTCATCCCTTTCGCCCTCATCCCCATGATTCATGCAGTCTTGCTGGGGAAGGGGATCGGCACGTTTTCCACCGTCTATGCCGCCCTGTTGGGCGCGCTGGTGATGCCAAAGGAGGACGCCCTCATCTTCCTGGCCGTCAGCATGGTCTGCGGGCTCGTGGCGGTGCAGGCGTCCTACCGCGTGAGAAAGCGCGTGCAGCTCCTGCGGGCGGGGGTCTATGCAGGCCTCGCCTCGCTGCTGCTGTGCATCCTTTTCGAGCGGATCGACCTGATGCCCGGGATGGCCGACCAGCTCGAGGGGTTCAAGCAGGCATTGTGGAGCTCGCTCGCCGCGCTGGGCATGGGCATCCTGATCGCCCTGCTGGTCAGCGGCCTGCTGCCGGTGCTGGAGGGGGCCTTCCAGCTCACCACGGATATTTCCTGGCTGGAGCTGAGCGACCTTAATCACAAGCTGCTGCGCCGCCTCCAGCTTGAGGCGCCGGGCACCTTTCACCATAGCCTGGTGGTCGCTTCGCTCGCCGAGGCCGCCGCGGAGAGCGTGGGGGCAAATGCCGCGATGTGCCGCGTCTCCGCCTACTACCACGACATCGGAAAGCTCAGCAAACCGGAGTATTTCATCGAGAATCAGGGCGACGGCGTGGAGAATCCCCACAATTCCCTGACGCCCACGATGAGCGCGCTCATCATCATCGCCCACGTGAAGGACGGGGTGGACCTCGCGGTGAAGCACAAGCTCAACCCGAAGGTCATCGACATCATCCAGGAGCACCACGGGGACTCGCTGGTCAGCTACTTCCACCGCCGCGCGCAGGAGCAGAAGAAGGCCGAGTTGGAGAAGGTGGAGAAGGGCCTCGAAAACCCGGAAGACCTGCCGAAGATCGACGAGAAGAACTTCCGCTATCCCGGCCCGCGCCCGCGCACCCGCGAGAGCGGCATCGTATCGCTCGCGGACATCGTGGAGAGCGCGTCCCGCTCGCTGAAAAAGCCCACGCCCGCGAAGATCCGCACCATGGTCGAGGATCTGGTGAACGGCCGCGTCTGCGACGGGCAGCTCAATGAATGCGCCCTATCCATGCGTGATCTGGCGAAGGTGAAGGACAGCTTTTGCGCCACGCTGCGGAGCATGCTTCACACGCGGATCGACTACCCGAAGGATGACGAGCGGAGCACGCTCGGTCGCAAGTCCGATCTGGAAAAGCGACAGGGTGGCGGCTCAAAGACCCAGCCGATGAAACCGGCGACACCTCCGGCCACGAGTCCATCCACTTCCCCGTCTCCATCGCCCTCCGACCAGCCGCAACAACGCGCCGCCTCCTGATTGCCATGCCCGTGGAACTCATCGTCGGAAACAACCAGCAGCGCACCGAGATCCCGGAGGCGTGGCTGACCGCGCTGGAAAAAGGCGGGGCACTCGCCGCGAAGGAAATCCGATCCAGCCATCTCGCCACCGACGATGCCCCAATTCTGGAGCACGACTGCGTGGAGGTGGCCCTGGTGGACGACGAGACGAGCGCGCGGGTCCACGAGCAATTCATGGGCATTGAGGGCGAGACGGATGTCATCACCTTCCACCACGGGGAGATCGTCATCGGCGTGGAAGTAGCCTTTCGCCAAGCCGCGGAAAATGGCGAGCCCCCCTTGCGCGAGCTCTTCCGCTACATCGTTCATGGCCTGCTGCACCTAGCCGGTCATGAGGATGAGGAGCCCGCCGACCGCCAGCGCATGGAGGCCGCGCAAGAGCCGCTTGTCGCAAAGCTTTGGCCGGTGGTAGGGGAGGGGATTTGAGGTAGAGCCAAGTAGCGCCATGTAGCGGGGCGACTGCGTCGCTCCGGCTTCTCGCGCGTCGCGGCAAGTCGCCGCTTGCGAGTCGCCTGCACGCCCTGCGCCCGAGGGCGAATCGTGCCCGGGGACAATCTTCGTGCCGCCCCCAGCCTGAACGACGCAGTCGTTCAGCTACGAAAGGAAACAACCACCCATCACTGGGCCACCGCCGCGAGGAACCTCAGCGTCGTTCTTCCCGTCTTCTTCAGTGCATCCGCGTCGATGACTTCCATCGTGTCGCCGGGCTCGTGCCAGTAGGGCATGTTCATGAAGTCGCCGATGATGTGAAGGCAGGGGAGGCCTGCTTCCTGGAGCGGGACGTGATCGTCGAGGATGGCGGATGGCGAGCGGCGGAGCTTGGTCATGCCGGATTCGCGGGCTGCGGCTTCCACGGCCACGGCGAAGCTCGCCGGGGTCTCCGGATTGTAGAGGAACTCGCGGTCGTCATCGCCCACGAGATCGAGCACGATGCCGAATGCCGGCCAGTTGTGGCGCTTCGTCATCTCGCGCGCGTAGTGCTTGCTGCCGTAGAGCCCGTCAGTCGGGGTGATGGTGTGGAGCAGTGCCTCTTCACCGTCGAAGAGAACGAATTCCACCTTCGCTGCCGAAGCGGGATCCGCGGAAAGCACGCGTGCCATTTCCAGGATCACGCCGGTCGAGGAGCCGCCATCGTTCGCGCCGACGAATTCGAAGTCCATCTTCTTGCTGTCGAGGTGGCCACCGATGATGACCGGCGTCGATTTCGCCCAGTCCGCCTCGCCCGACTTGTGACGTGCGAGCAGGTTCGTGAAGTCGATCGGGCCCTTCGGCGTGCTGCGCGTGAATTTCTGCCGCACGGTGGTCCAGCCGTTCGCCGCGAAATCCTTTTCGAGATACTGCAGCGTCTTCTCGTAGCCCTCGCTGGCGGGCGGACGCGGGCCGAGATCGACGATCGCCTTCACGTGCTTGAAGGCATTCTCACCGGAAAACTCCGCTGCAAATTTGTCCGGGATGGCCTGGTAGGTCAGGCGTGTCGGCTCCGCCGGTGGCTTCGGCTTGCCACAGAGATACATCGTGGCCGCCCCGGCGAGGATGAGCAGCAGGAGAATCAGCGGGAAGCGTTTCACGACGTGATGAAAGTAGCTGCGGCATCCTGCCGCAAGCTCCGCTGCACGAGACCGCCGTGGCGAGGATCAGAGATCGTCGATGCCCAGCAGGTCGAGCAAGCGCTGGAGATCGTCGTCCCCGTAGTATTCCAGTTCGATCTTGCCCTTCTTCGCGCCGTGGTGGATGGCCACGTGGGTGGCGAAACGGTCACGCAGCTTGTTCTGGAGCGCGCGGAAATGGGCGTCCGGTGCAGCCGGGGTGGAGGCCGCTCCCTTCGCCTTGCCGTCATCGCTCACGGCGGCGGGGTCAAAGGTCTGTGCGAGCTTTTCAGCAGCCCGGACATTCAGGCCCTTCTTGAGAATCTGGTCGGAGGCGAGGAGCTGGGCGTCCTTGTCCTTGATGGAGAGGATCGCCTTGCCGTGGCCCACGCTGAGGCGGCCCTGGCCTACCAGGAGCTGCACGTCCGGGTGCAGGTCGAGCAGGCGCATCGCATTCGCCACGCTCGCGCGGGACTTGCCGACGCGCACGGCGATCTCTTCCTGCTTCATGGAGAATTCCTTCGCGAGGCGCACGTAGCCGGCTGCTTCTTCGATGGCATTGAGATCCTCGCGCTGGAGGTTCTCGATGAGGGCCATCTCCAGCACGTCGCGGTCGGATGCCTCGCGCTCGATGACCGGCACGGTGGTCAGGCCGAGCTTCTTCGAGGCACGCCAGCGGCGCTCGCCCGCGATGAGCTCGTAGGTGCCATTCACCGGGCGGACGATGAGCGGCTGGATGATGCCGTGCTGGCGGATCGACTCGACCAGCTCGTCCAGCGGCGTCTCGATGAATGTCGTGCGCGGCTGCAGCGGACTGGGGACGACCTTGTCGATCGGCACCTCCTTGGCGCGGCCGAGACCATCGGCTCCGGGAGCGGCGTCCTGGGAGGGAGCGCCGGGTTGTTTGCGAATCAGGGCACCGAGGCCTTTTCCGAGAGCCGGTTTCGACATGGGGCGCGGAGGTTGGCAAAGCGCCGGGTCGAAGCAAAGCGGATTCCGGAATCGGGCCGAAGGTTTTTAAAATTCCGCGAAAAACCAACGGCGGGCGGGATTCTGGCGCGCTTGACGCCGGAAGAATGGCGGGGCATCCATGCGTCGCGATGCGTTTCCTTTTTCTCTCCGCCTTGCTGTGCCTGCTCCCCGTGACGCGTGGTCAGGCCCAGGCCGCTGCACCGGTCGAAGTGACGAATTCCGCCGTGGCGGCCGTGAAGGCGCTCGGCGAGCAAGTCGTGCTCGGCAAGCACGAGGTGGCCATCGACCGCATGTACCCGGAGTGGAAGGAGCGCGCCGCCAAGCGCGCCGGTGGCATGGAGAAGCTGCAGCAGCAGCTCGCCAAGATCCCGGCACAGATGGCGCAGCAGGGCGTCCAGTTGATCTCCTTCCAGCCGCAGGGAGTGCCGACCTCCTACGAGGTCCTGCCGGGCAAGGAAGTGGTCGAGGAGAATGGCAAGAAGGTCGAAAAGCTCATCCACAAGAAGTGGATCGTCCTCATTCCCACCGTCACCGAGTACCGCATCGCCCAGCCTGCCCAGAAAGGCGTGACGCCGAAGTTCGTGGTCATCCGCAGCACCGGCTTCCAGGTGGCCGTGTCGGACAAGGAGAAGAACGACTGGACGTTTATCGATGGCGTTGGCCTGACCGTTGCTGATCTCCAGCGACTCTTCATCACGCTGCCGCAGAACATGGAACTGCCGCCGATCGCGAGGAAGCAAGTCCAAGGGAAGTGAGGACCGCACATGGCCAAAAAACCGAAGAAGCTCCAGGAGGAAGCCGCCTTGTATAAAAAGCTCAAGGCTCTCTGGTCCCGCGGCCTGAGCGACCTCTGCGAGGTGCGAAACTCCGCCATCCACGGCCGCGGCGTCTACGCGACCCGCGCCATCCCCGCGGAAGAAAAGATCATCGAGTATGTCGGCGAGCTGATCGACAAGGAGGAGAGCGAGCGCCGCGCCTGGGCCCAGCACGCGAAGGCGCAGGCCACCGGCGATGCCGCCGTTTACATCTTCACGCTCACCGAGCGCTACGACATCGATGGCGACGTGCCTTGGAATACGGCACGCCTCATCAATCACTCCTGCGAGCCGAATTGCGAGGCGTGGATCGATGGCAAGCGCATCTTCATCCACGCCCTGCGCGACATCAAGGCGGGCGAGGAACTCACCTTTGACTACGCCTTCGATGTCTCCTGCTACGAGGATCATCCCTGCCTCTGCGGCCGGAAGGGCTGCGTCGGCTACATCGTCAGCCGGGAGCAGTGGCCGCAGTTGAAGGAGATCCTTGCTGCGAAGAAGAGCTGAGCCGCGAGACGCCCGGGTGAGCGCCTTCGCGGCGTGAGTGCTTCTGCTTGCCTGTGGCTGCCGCATCTTGCGGCAAGCCGGTGCAGGGGAGGCTTCCGGCAGGATGCCGGAGCCACTTTTCCGCTTACCAGCTCTTCAGGTCCAGGCCGACGAAGCCGTAGAGACCGCTTTCGAGGTCATCGAGCTGATTCTGGAAGACCTTCGAGCCATCGGTGGTGGTGACGTTGATTTCACCGCCGAAGGTCATGCCCGCGCCGTAGCTCAGCCACAGGTCGCCCGCGAGATTGTGCGAGCTGGTGACGCCGGCGCGGAAGTTCGTGTAGTCGATGTTCGCCGAGCCGAGGGCGGTGTCGATGTTCCAGATGCCGCCGTTCGGGCGGACCTCGACGCCCACGCGCCACTTCGGCGTGATGTCGTGGGTGGCGCGGAAATTCGGGCCGAAGAGCGAGACCATCGTCTGGTCATTCGGCTGCCATGCGAAGCCCGGGCCCGCGGCCCACGTGGTGTCGCCCGTGATATTGAGCGCCGCGGCACCGAGGCCGACCATCAGGCGGTCATTCAGCTTGTAGCCCACGCCACCTGCGGCATCGAGGAAGAAGTCATCCCCGCTGATGCCCTGGAAGTCGGTGGCGAGCGCCGGATTGATCCATGCGCCATAGACCCACGGCGAGGTGTCGTTGAGGCGGAGGAAGTAGAGCGACAGCTCGATCTCGTGCAGGTCCTCGTCTCCAAGGAGTAGGGAGGGGACCGGGCCCGTCGTGTTCATCAGCATCGCCTCGTAGGAGAACTGCGGGAGGAACTGCCAGTCGGAGCCGAGCTGGATCGGCTGCGAAAGGAAGGCCGAGGCTTGGAAGGCGTGGGTCTCCAGGTTGCCGACCGAGTTGTCGAAGTCCATGTCGAAGCTGCCGATGTATTTCACGTCGGCGGCATTGAAGAGCTTCGAGAG
>NZ_JAPDDS010000002.1:300000-541076 GCF_025950085.1 Luteolibacter flavescens | reverse complement strand
CATTCCACCCCGGTCCCATCGCAAGGAGCAGCGCGCCTATGACCGGCATCTCTACAAGATCAGGCACCTGGTGGAGAGCGCCTTCCTGAAGCTCAAGCAATGGCGGGGCATTTCAACCCGCTACGCCAAGAAGGCGTCCTCATATTTGGCGGCGGTCCAACTGCGCTGTGCGCTTATGTGGGCGGAAATCTTGTGACGACACCGTCTAATGACCGGCGCTCCCAGGCTGCAAAAAAGCGCGCTCCCCGTGAGGAGAGCGCGCTTCGCTTTGGAAAAAGCGGCGGATCCTATCAAAGGGCCTTGGCCGCGGCGACGACGTCGTCCTTGGTCATGCCGAGTTCCTTCATCACCGTATTGCCCGGGGCGCTGATGCCGAAGCGGTCGATGCCGAGCACCTTGCCGCCGAGGCCGACGTACTTCCACCACAGGCCGGAGACGCCCGCCTCGATGGCGATGCGCTTCGTGACGGCGGCGGGGAGCACGCTTTCTTGGTAGGCGGAGTCCTGGCGGTCGAAGCGCTCGAAGCACGGCACGGAGACGACGCGCACGCCATCGCCGAGTTCGGCGGCGGCGGCGATCGCGTGCTGCAGCTCGGAGCCGCTGCCGAGGAGGATGAGCTTCAGGTCGCCCGTTTCCTTCTTCGCGATGTAGGCACCCTTCAGCACGCCCTCGCGGCGCTCTTCCACGGACAGCTCGTTCATGAGCGGCACGGCCTGGCGGGTCAGGCTGAGCATCGTGGGGCCATCGGTGCGGAGGGTGGCGGCGACGAAGGCACCGGCGGTCTCCTCGGCATCGGCCGGGCGGATGACGTCGAGATTCGGGATCACGCGCAGGCCGCTCACCGTCTCCACCGGCTGGTGGGTCGGGCCGTCCTCACCCACACCCACGGAGTCGTGCGTGAAGATGTAGGTCACCGGCAGCTTCGACAGCGCGGCGAGGCGGATCGACGGGCGGACGTAGTCGGCGAAGACCATGAAGGTCGCGCCGGACGCACGGAAGAGACCGTCATACGCGATGCCATTGCAGATGGCGCCCATGGCGTGCTCGCGGATGCCGAACCAGATATTGCGGCCGCCGGGATTGCTCGCGGAGAAATCGCCGCCGTCCTTGATGTAGTTCTTCGTGGAGCCGTAAAGGTCGGCGGAGCCGGTGATGTACTGCGGCACGGCCTTGGCCACCGCCTGGATCACCACGCCACCCGCGCCGCGGGTCGCGTCCTTGTAGTCCGCGGCGAAGGCCGGAATCTGCGCCGAGAGATCGGCAGGCACGCTGCCATTCAGCTCGGCAGCCAGCTCCGGATTCGCGGCGGTCCAGGCATTGAAGGTGGCGGTCCAGGCGTCGTAGCCCTTCTTCTGCTCGTCCTTCACCGCGGCGAAGTGGGCATACACGTCCGTGGAGACGTAGAAGTGCTGGTCGGCTGGCAGGCCGAGTCCGGCGCGTGCCTCATCGATGAATTTCGCGCCGCCTTCACCGTGGGCCGCGGCGGTGCCGGCGACCTGCGGGATGCCCTTGCCAATGACCGTCTTCGCGATGATCACCTTCGGGCGGCCGTTGTCGTCGGCCTTCGCCTTCTCGATGGCCGCGGCGATGGCGGCGAAGTCGTGGCCGTCGATGGTCACGGCATCCCACTGCTGGGACTTGAAGTATGCCTCCGCATCCTCGCCCTGCGTCCGGTCCGCCATGGCGTCGAGGGTGACGTCATTGGAATCGTAGATCAGGATCAGGTTATCCAGGCCGGTGTGGCCGGCGAAGGCGATCGCCTCCTTCGCGACGCCTTCCTGGAGGCAGCCGTCGCCGTGCAGGGCGAAGACGTGCTGGTCAAAGATCGCGTGCTCGGCGGTGTTGTACTTCGCCGCGGCGCGCTTGCCGGAGAGGGCGAAGCCCACGGCATTGCCGATGCCCTGGCCCAGCGGGCCGGTGGTGGCCTCCACGCCCACGGTCTCAAAGGACTCCGGGTGGCCCGGGGTGTGCGAGCCGAGCTGGCGGAAGCGCTTCAGCTCGTCCAGCGGGAGATCGTAGCCGGACAGGTGCAGCCACGTGTAGAGGAACATCGAGCCGTGGCCCGCGGAGAGGATGAAGCGGTCGCGGTTCAGCCATTTCGGCGCATCCGGATACTGGCGGAGCGCACCGCTGTAGAGGACGGCACCGATCTCCGCGCAGCCGAGCGGCAGGCCCAGGTGGCCGGAGTTGCAAGCATGGACGGCGTCCATGGCGAGGCCGCGAGCTTGGGTCGCGGCTTGGGAGAGGATGGCGGTATTCATTGGCGTGCTAAGATGTCGGACAGGCGGCGCAGGGTAGAGCGCCGGACCCCGCTGGCAAGCCGCAAGCGGGGCAGCACCCCGTGGCAAATTCATGGTAGAAATGCGACACGCACATCCGGCAGGCAGCCATGAATCCCCCTGCTGCAAGCAAACAAAAAGGCCGGGATCCTGCGATCCCGGCCCGATGATGTGATCCGGTGAGGGCGGAAATCCCGCTCAGGGCTTCTTCACCTTTTGCAGCTTCGTCACGCGGCCGCTGGCATTCCAGTCCTGCACGTAGAGATTGCCATCCTTGTCAAAGGACAGGCCGTGCGGCGCGGTGAAGAGGCCCAGCTTGATCTGGTCCAGCGGCACCGGGTACTGCGCCCACTGGCCCTTGTCGGGATTGTCACCGAGGAAGGAAACCGGGTTCCCCTCCTTGTCCAGGATGGTCACGCGGGCCTCCAGCTCGGCCACGGCGCACACGTCGCCGAGGATGGAGACGGTGCACGGACGGCGGAGGCCGGTGGCGTGGACTCCGATCCAATTGCCATCCAGGTCGAAATGGACCAGGCGGCGGTTCTCACGGTCGCAGACAAGCAGGCGCGGCTTGCCGAATCGGGTGTCCACCGCCATGCCGTGGCTGCAGCTCGTCTGCCCGTCGCCGTTGCCCTTGCCGCCGAAGGTCTTGAGGTGCTTCCCCTTGGCGTCGAACTTGTGGATGAATTGCTCGCCGTAGCCCATCGAGCAGAAGATATCGCCATCCGGCGCCACCGTCACCGCGGTGAGGCCGTTCCAGCCGCCCTGCACGTCACCGGCGGTGGCTTGGGAGATCTCCAGCACGATCTTGCCGTTGGTATCGATCTTGCACACGCGCAGCGGCTTCGGGCCGGAAAGCTGGGCGCCGTAGATGTAGGTCTTGCCGCGCTCCTCCTTCACCGCCATGGCGTGAAAGCCCTGGCACTCCGGCGCGATGGATTTCTCCAGCTTGCCGTCCGGCTTGTAGACGAGGATGCCGTGCGGCGCATCCGTGGAGACGTAGATGAGTCCCGTGCGGGGATCGATGACCACGCCGCCGTGGGTAGGCCCGATGTTCTTGCCTTCCGGCAGCTCGCCCCAGTGCGGGACAGCCTCGTAGGTCCAGGCACCGCTGCCGGTGAGCACCGCCTCGTGGACATCCTTGCCCGGCTCCGCTCCGTGGTCCGGGTGGGCGAGAGCAAGCGAGGGCAGGAGGAGAAAAAGGAAACGCAAACGCATGATGACCGCGAGTGAAGCGGCTGCGCCGGTTTTGGCAATGCACTAGAGCTCCGAGCCCCGGCCACGCCTGCAAATGCCATGGTTTTAACCGTGACTAAAGGCGGATCCTGCACGGATGAACCGAATCCCAACCAGCCTCACGAATCCCGGCTCTGCCTCTGAGAAGCCACTTGCTCCGCCACCTTCTCTCCGAGTGCGTGCCCTGCATCATCCCGTCCAAGCTGCCAACCGCCGACTACGATCCGCGATGCACCCGGCTGGCATGACACCACAGGAAAACTTGGCCAAAACATCCCACCATCTCGACATGAGATACGGCATCCGGTTTATTGAGCAAGACCTATGGCAGAAGAAGCGGCTGAAGAAAAACCGGGGAAGAAGAGACCCAGCATTCCGCGACAGATATTCCACGGATTGTCCTACTCCGTCGTGATCTTGGTTTTGGTCTTTGTAGTAGCGTCGATATTGATCGGCCGCCCTCCCAATTCCCATACCACTCAATTCGCTGTAAGAACCACCCAGCTCCTCACCAGTGTTGCCCAGGCATTGGAATCTTTCGAAAATCAATACGAGCGTCTCCCCAGAACAGACGCCTTGGACTTCGAGATCGAAGGGCCGGAGGGCTCCAAGTTAGCCACGGTGCTTTTGGGCAAGGAGGAGTCGGGCATTGAAATGCAGAATCCCAATCAGATTGCCTTTCTCACAGTTCAGATCACCAGAACGAAGGCAAAGGGAGGCGGCGTCCTTTATTCCAGCGAAAACAAGGTCGAGGGCGTTTACGACAATTGGGGACGCCCCCTGCGAGTCATCCTCCGTCCCACGGGCAAATCCGAGATCACCCTCCCGCACGGCCATCCGCCCCAGCAATTCAGCCTTCCCTTCGTTGTCCTCTCGAGAGGAAAGGACGGGCTTTGGGGAACGGAAGACGACCTCATCTCGGCCCCGAAGAAGCCGTGAGGTCCTCGGTCGCCCCTCCGACGGCCAGTTTCATCACCACGCTCCAAGATCACCCAAGAGGCGATTCTCAAAAGACGGGCATGATCGGCACCCGGAACACACTCGATCAAATCACTGCGCTTCGGATTCGTCCTGCTCACCCGGGATGGTGGCGAACTCCGCAATCGCAGCGTCGATCTCCGCAGCGCGGTCCGGGTGGATCTTGCGGGACTTCTGCAGCGTCTGGATCGCCTTCTCCGTATTCCCCTCGTCGTGGTAAAGAGTGGCGAGGCGGATGGTCGTGTCGTAATGCTGCTTGGAGGTGGGATCCACGAGGATCTTCACCCAGACCTCGCGTGCTTCAGCCGGGCGCTTCAGGGCAACCAGCGCGTCGCCTTTGCACATCAGGCAGTAGTCGCCCTCCCTTGTCGTCATCGAGTAGTAGATATCGAAGTTCCTGATGGCTTCCTCGTACCTGCGGTGGTGCATATCGACACTTCCCAAAAGTGAATAGTTGTAGGGATACCATGGCGCGACCTCTAGCGACTCCCTGAGATTTTTCTCCGCCGTCCCGTAGTCACCGCTCTCAAGACTGGCCAATGCCAAAGAAGTCATTGCCTGATACTGATAAGGGCGGCTCTCGACGAGGTGGCTAAGTTGCTCCACCGGATCATTCCACAGCCGCGCTTGCAGGGGGAAATAAGTGGCACTGGCAATGCGCGACACCAGGACGAGAGCGATGACGCCGCCGGCAGAAAGCAACACTACAGGCCGGAGATTGAAATCCCGCACACGCCTGACCAGCAATTGCAGCAAAGCCACGGCGGCGATGGCCAGTCCCACGCTGGGAAAGACAACGTAATAGTCTTCGATCGGACCGACCCAGATCGGGACGAAATTCGAGCACGGGAAACTGGCGAGCAGGAACCACGCAATGCCGAAGCATAGCAGCGGCATGCGCTTTCCGGCCGCCAGTGCCACGCCGATGAGCCCGATCAAAAACACCCAGGCCAGCGAAAGATCCACCATGGAGGCAGACTTCCCCCAGACGTAGGCACTGAGGAATTCGATCCGGCCGAAAGGAAGCACCCACATGGAAAAATGCCGCCAAAGGAACCACGGTGCGGAAACAATGAGCTGCCAGGTGGGCATCTCCGGGTCGAAGCCCAGATTGTGCCCCTGCGCACTGTGGGTACCGCCCAACGATGACCGGAGGTAGAGAAAGCTCAGGGTGACAGCGGCGATGCAGCCGTAGCGGATCAGGGCAGACTTTGAAAAAACCCGGCGTCCATGCAAATGGTCGAGCAGCACTAGGATGGGAGCGATGAAAAGCGCGGTCTCGTAACTCGCCAGCGATAGGAAAAGTAGCACCAGGCAAGGAGCCAGAAGCCACCGCCTACCGTCCCGCCATGAGCGCACGTAGAGAAGGATCACCCCACAGCCAAAAGCGACCGACACACTGATATTGATGCAGCTCATCCACACCGCCGTGCTCGCCTGCGTGGCACTGGTGGCCCACATGCAGGCCCCGGCAAGCCCCCACCAAGCCGAGCAGGTCAGGCTTCTCAGGAGGACATGGATGCTGGCCGTAGCGATGAGATAGGCACCCAGGACAAAGGCATGCCACGCAAAAAGCGAGGGCATCCCTTGAAGCTCGAAAGCGTAATAGAGGGACGTCTTCAAGGGGCGAAAAACTCCGAAGACATCCTTCTTGAAGACATCCGCCCACGACTTGAACTCCGCCACATGCGCCATGTAGTTCAGGTCATCGTAGTACGGCGCGGACGTCATCCCCGGCCACGTCATGAAACAGATCGCCACCAGCAGGGCGAGAAGGGCGGCGATCTCACGGCCGGACCATCGCGGTGCGGCATCGGAAGTCGGGTGGACGAGGGGCATCGGCGTGGTCGAGGAGGAGAGAACTTCCTTCGCCGCGAACCATGGTGGAGAGACGGTCCATCCCGGCAAGGAGGCGGAAAGCTGATACCCAATGCCCTACACACTGTCATTCCCATATTCCAAAAACCTTTATATTCAGATTCATTGAGATAACGTCGCTTGGTTTTGAGCCCGCATTCTCAATTTCCCACGGCGTCGGCCGCCCTGCTGATCGCGCTGCTTGCCCTCACATCGTGCAAGCCGGGGCAGAAGGGCACGGCAGTGGAGACCGCGGAAAAGCCCGCTGTCTCCGCGGAGGAAATCACGGAGACTCCCCCGGCCCCGGAGTCGGATGCCTACCTCATCCTGCCCGGCGATTACTCGCAGGCCACGACCGTGGCGGATCTCGAGGCGCGCTTCGGGAAGGAGAATGTCCGCAGGGAAACCGCGCCGGAGCTCCGCGTGGTGCTCTACCCGGAGGACCCGACCCGCCGCGCGTTTGTCACCTTTCACGACGGCGAGGCCCTCGAGGATCTCGCCGGCATCACCGTGACCGACCCCGGATCGAAATGGCGCGGGAAGCACGGCGTCCACATCGGCATGACGATCGCGAAGCTGCAGTCGCTGAACCGGAAGCCCTTCTTCTTCTGGGTGGACGATGCGGACCAGCACAGCCGCGCGCACGATGGCTGGAGCCCGGCGCTCGATGATGACGACGGCACGCTCGGCGAACTCGATGTGGCGGAGGGCGAGCACCTTTACTTCGACGTGCTGCTCGGTCCGACCGATCCCGCCGTGGTCCGCGCCATTCCGGGCCTGCCCAACGGCGAGCAGATCTCCAGCGCGGACCCGCGCTACCGCGAGCTGCGCGAGGTCATCGTCGTCACCGGCATCGGCGCGAGCAGCAGCTTGGATGACGAATGGTGAGGCCTTCCCTCAGACACCCGACATCAGGTAGCCGGTCAGAGTCAGCACGGACAGGACGGTGGAGCAGATGATCACCTTTGACGTGATGCCCGCCTCCCGTTGGTAAAACTCCGCAAGCATGAAGGGCCCCGTGCCGGTGGGCAGCGCGGCGAGCAGCACGGCAGGCTGCACCAGTGCCGGTGGCAGCTTGAAAACGAGCGCCGCCATCACCCACGTCACCAGCGGCTGCGCCACCAGCTTCAGCCCGATCAGCAGGCCTACCGCTCCGGTGTCCTCGCGCTTGCTCTCCCGCTTTTCCGCGAGGAAGAGCCCGAGGCTGACCAGTGCACAGGGCGATGCCGCGCCGCCCAGCAGCTTCAGGTAGCTGCCCGCGGACTCGGGAAGTTGCGCACCGGTCAGCGGGAAGATGGCCCCGAGCAACGGCGCAACGAGCAGCGGATTCTTCGCGAGGGATTTCCCCGTTTTCCAAAGCAGCGGGCCGGGGCGTCGCTCGCCTTGGATACCGATCTCGATGAGGACGATGGCCACCGCGAAAATGGCGCACACCGTGATCATGGAGGCGATCAGCGTGGGTGCCAGCGCCGCCGGGCCGAAGACCGCGAGCGCGAGCGGGAAGCCGATGTAGCCGGTATTCGCATAGCTGCTGCCCAGCGCATCGATCGCCGCGTCGGCCAGATGGCGCTCGCTCCTCCAGCGAATCCACAGGGTGGCGGCGAAGACCAGCACGCAGCCGAGGCCGAAGCTCACGATGAAGCCCGGCTGCCAGATCTCCGCCGGCCGCGCCCGCGCGACAATGTCGAAGAGCAAGGCGGGCAAGGCCAGATACACCACGAAGCGATTCAGCTCGCTGGCCGCCTGCGGGCCCAGCACGCCCATCCTGCGGACCAGCCACCCGGTGAGGATGAGGCCGAAGACTGGCAGGACGATCAGCAGCGTGGAGATCATGGGAAGGCGGGAATCGCGTGTGGCGGGGGATGATGATGCACGATCCGGATTGATTTCCTCCAATGCTATCTGATGCTCTGATTCATACCTTTTCCGCATCATGGTCGACCTCCGGCAAATGCGCTATTTCGTGACCCTGGCCGAAACCATGCACTTCGGCCGCGCCGCCGAACGCCTGCACATGACGCAGCCGCCGCTGAGCAGGCAGATCGCCGCGCTGGAGCAATCGCTGGGCGTGCGCCTCCTGGAGCGCAGCACGCGGCATGTGGAGCTGACGCATGCAGGCCAGCGCTTCCTGGAGGACGCGCGGTCCACGCTGATGATGGCCGATCAGGCATGCGACAATGCGCGGCTCGCGGAGCGCGGCGAACTCGGCGAGCTGAAGGTCGGCTTCATGATGCACGCCGCCTTCACCATCCTGCCGAAGCTGACGAAGCGCTTCCTCGCCGCGCATCCTCAGGTGAAGCTCCACCTGAGGGAAATGATTCCCAGCGCGCTGACCGATGAGATCCTCACCGGCCAATGCGACGCCGGCGTTCTCTTCCCGCCGAAGCGCATCAAGGGCCTCGAATTCCGCGTGGTGCACGCCGAGCGCCTGTGCCTCGCGATTCCCCGCGGGCACTCTCTAACAGATGCCGCACGGATCACGCCGCGCGTCCTGAAGGGCGAGCACCTCATCGCCGCATCCGAGGATGTGTCGCCCGTGCTGCGTGGCGCGATCACCGGCTGGTTCCGCACCGCGGGAATCGTGCCCGCCATCCGGCTGGAGACACAGCTCCAGCAAACCATCGTCAGCTTCGTGGCCGAGGGACTGGGAGTGGCGCTGGTGCCGGAGTCGATGGCTAAGCTCGGTGTGGCCGGTGTGGATTTCCGCCCGTTGGAGCGCGCGCCAAAGATCGAGCATGGCATCGCCTGGCGACCGGAGAACCTGAATCCCTCACTGCCACTTTTCCTGAAAGCAAGCGGCGCGGCATGATGCCACGGAGGGAAGCTCGACAGGTCATGCCGGTGCCACCTTGAATCGCGGCGATGGATCATTCACGCCCGCTGTCCCTGAAAGGTCTCCTGCTTCTCTGCTGCTGCGCATGGATGCCCATGCCTGCACAGGCCGAGCATTCGCCGATGGACCTGCGCTTCACGCGGCAGGCGACGCAGCGGATGATCTTCGACGATGACCAGGCGCTGCGGCTATCCTCGCTGGAGCCCGCGAAGGACACCGGACTGGAGCTGATGCATCCGGTGCGCCGCACCACGGGCCAGGCCGAACTGAGCGTACCGCAGGGCCGGCTCGTCGTTCGCGGCGAAGATGCCACCGATGCCTCGGTGTGGTTCAGCGGCTTCAATCCCTTCGCCACCTACCAGGTCGAGATCGCGGGTAGCAGCGATGGCACCAGCGCGGGCCTGGAATTCATCCATCCCGGCGGCGAGGTCCTGCGCGTGGATGCCGTGTGCGGCCAGGAGAGCATCCGCGGCGTACGCTGGAGCCTGCAGCGAAAGGACGAGGTGCTGATGAAAGGTGAAGCGGAGGACTTCCGCCAACGGCCACTCGCGGAGCATCCCGTCACCCTCATCGTCCAGATGGCAGCAGTGGGCTTCAACGTCTACCTCAAGCAACGCGGTCACGTCGAACTCGTGGGCCGGGCCGACGTCGTCTCGCATCTCGATTTGCGAAGGAAGGACGTTTTCCAAAACACCTCCACCTGGCTGCGCATCGCGGGGGACAAGGGTACTTATGCGGTGATCCCCGGTGCGACTGCAGCGCTCACCCCGGGCATGGGTCAGGCGGACATCCGTGCGATCACCGACGAGGAAGGCACGCCGCTGTTAGACGGAGGGCGCCTGTGGTTCACCGCCACCACGCGCGGCGGCGGGCTGCCTCATCCCATGCAGGGAGTTCTCAGCCTCGACCCCGGATTGTCCGACCTGAAATTCGAGGGCGTGATCGCCTTTGATCGCGGTGATGGCCTGCTGCGGAATGAACTCGCCTCGCATCTCTTCCTTGATCGCGCGAGCGGCGAGTGGCGCGGCTGGACCACGGCATTCTCCGCCTATGGCGATCCCGCGAAGAAGGAGAAGAAGGAGATCCTAGCCGTGCGCTCGAAGAAGGATCCCCGCCGCGGCTTCTCGATCATGACCTCTGCCCCGATGGGTCTCGTAGGTGACTACGAGGACCCGCACGGCATCCACGACAAGGAAACCGGCAAGTGGCGCATGCTGCTCTGCCAGAATGTGAATGGCTACAAGGCCGCGGTCTTCGAGTCCGAGCGCTGGGATGGCGGCTTCCAGCGCATCGCCGGACCTGTGACCACCGACAGCACCGGCACCACGATCCAGAAGGTGGACGGTGTCCGCTACGCCTTCTTCGGCAGCTCGGACCGCAGCTTTCACGTGTGCTCGTTTCCCGACCTGAAGCCCCTCGGCACGCTCAATCTCGACCTGCCGCCATGGGAAGAAAACGGCAACGCCCGCGTGTGGCCGAATCTGGTCCCGCTGCCCGAGGGAAGCCCTGCACCCTACCTCCTGCTCACCTTCGACCGCACGAACTTCCCCGGCATGAAAGGCCCGAACTGGACCTACGGCGCGATGCACCTCTACCACGGGCAAATCAAGTGATGGCTCACCGGGACCGCGGAATTCATTCCGCTGCACAGGCCCGGCGAACACACCTTTCCAGCGGAATGAATTCCGCGGTCCCGGTGCATTCGTACAAAAAGCGAGCCGGGCGAGTTTCCAGCGTCATCAGGGTCACCACTTTGGGTTTACTGATCTTGTCGCATCGGAATCGTCCGGCTCTGGGAATACCATTCGCACCGATTCACCGGGACGCAAATGGATTTCCCCGTTTCTCCATCTAACTCTTTTCCCGTCACTCGGGCTTCGCCTTTTCCTTGAGGTCGAAGACGACGCGGAAGCCTTGGTTCGGCAGCGATGCGCCCTTCGCCATGCTGCCGATGTCGAGCAGGTTGTAGAAGTCGCAGGAATTCGCCGAGCACCACCAGGACCCGCCGCGCCCGCAGATGCGCGTCTTGGCGAGGGTGCTCTCCATCCACGGCGGCGCGCCTTCGCAGTATTCGAAGACATTGCCGATCACATCGTGCAGTCCCCACGCATTCGGCGGATAGCTGCGTACCGGCGCGGTGAGCACGTGGCCATCCTCGCGCGTGTTCTTCAGGTGGCTCGCGCCATTCCAGACATTGCAGGCCTTCGCTGAAAAATCCGCACCCCATGGATACGGCGTGTCTGCCCCGGCACGGGCCGCCGTCTCCCATTCGTCCAGCGTCGGCAGGCGTCCTCCCACCCATCGGCAATAGGCGCGCGCATCCTCGCCGGAAATCTGCGTCACCGGGTGATCCGGCAGCTTCTCCGCCGCGGGGCCATCCGGGCCGAAGGGATGCCGCCAGCTCGCCCCCTCCACCCGCTTCCACTCCCACTCCGCGCTGCCCTCGCCGCCGCTGAGGCTCCAGCCCGCCTTCTCCGCCAGCGTCCGGTAGCCCGTCGCCTTCACGAAGGCGGAGAACTGCGCATTCGTCGTCTCCGCGTCGGAAATCAGGAAGCCGCCCGTCTTGAAGCGATGCGGCTTGTTCAGCCGGTGCGCGGCCGAGCCGAGCGCATGCTCGCCCGCGAGGATGCGGACCAGCACGTGGCCATTCTCCCCGCGCTCCTTCTCGCCCGCCCCAGCGATGGTCGCCGCGAGGAAGTACGACATGAATAGTAGCAGAGGGGATGCCCTCATCTCAGCCCTTCTTCTCCTTGATCCACTTCTCCGCGGCGGCACGGACCTCGTCCCGCGATTCCCGGGAATAGGGGATGGCGATCGATGTGTAAGCATCCACCGGCACCTTCGACACGGGATCGAGCGTGAGTTCCAGATGTTCCTTGTCCTTCGGCAGCGGCTTGCCGGGCTTGTAGTCGGCAATGCCCAGCGCCTGCGCTTCCTTCCGGATGCCCTTCACATACGCCTTCTCCAGCGCGGTCGCGAGGTAGGGTTCATACTTCTTTTCGCGCAGCAGCTTGCCGATGAGGATGACCAGGTCACGCTGTGCCACGCGGGATTGGAAAAGCTGCACGCGCCGGTCGCGCTTCGCCTCCGGCTCGTTCTCGTCATACTCGCGGCCCTCCTCGCCGACCCACCAGCCGGCGACCATCGGCGGCGCGGCCTTCGCGTCGTTCTTCGCCTTCGCGATGCCCGCGACGAGCTTCGCCTCCAGCGCCAGCAACTCCGGCAGCGCCTCGGTCGCCTGTAGCGTGAGGATCGCATCGAGCAGCAGCGGGTTCAGCACCTTCGGATCGCAGCCGACATCATCGCCGTCATAGCTCTCCTCGGGAGCGGGATCCTTTTTCGTTTCCTCGGCCTTGCGGACGAGGTCGATCTCCAGCAGCCGGGCGCGGATCGCCTTCACCATCTCGGCACGGTTTGCCTGCATCGTCGCGAGATTCACCTTCGAGAATGACGCGCCGGCGAATCCGGAAAGCTGGTAGGCCCGGTAGGGCAGGTCGGAGGTGGACGTCATCACGTCGCACACCTGTGCATACGATCCCGGGAACTGGATCACCCGGTCGAGCAACGCGGTCCCCACACCGGGCTCCGCGGCACGCAGGGCACTGGCGAGGGCGAGCGGCAGCACGATGGCCGTGACAAAGGCGGGGCATTTCATGGCTGCCACGATAAGCCGCACCAGCCCGTGCTGGCGAACCCGAAAACCGTCCTACTCCCCTCGCCCCGGACGCCCATTCCCGGGGATTTTCACGCCTGCCGGAAAATTTCCGACGGAATTTTGTCCGCACGGTAGGGTGTGACGACGTGGGAATGATGAAGACGATGGAGAATGATGCCGAAATGCTGCGCCGGTTCGCGAAAAGCGGGGACGAGGATGCCTTCCGCGAGATCGTGGCGCGCCATGCCGCCATGGTCCACGGCGTGGCCCTGCGGCGCTGTGGCGACCGCACGCTCGCCGAGGACGTCACCCAGACGGTCTTCACCATCCTCGCCCGGAAGGCGTCCTCGCTCGTCCACGGGGAGCTGGCCGGGTGGCTGCACCGCGCCGCCTTCGTCGAGGCCCGCAATGCCTACCGCAAGGAACTCCGCCGCTCGAAGGCGATGTCCGCACTCACCGACAGCATGAATGATTCCCCGCCCGCCCCGGAGGTCGATTGGCAGGCCGTGCGCCCGCACATCGATGAATTGCTCGGCAAGCTCTCCTCGCAGGATCGCGAGCTGGTGGTGCTGCGCTACTTCGAGCAGCGCAGCTACCCGGAGATCTCGCGCAGCACCGGTGCCACGGAGGACTCCATCCGCAAGCGCGTGGACCGCGCGCTGGATCGCCTGGCGGGCCTGCTCGGCCGCCGCGGCGTGCCAGCGCAGGGCACCACGCTCGGCGTGCTGCTTGCCGGGCAGATGCTGTGCCCCGCCCCCGCATCCGCCGCCACCATCGGCAGCGTGGCACTCGGGGCCGCGGCCTCCGGCACGGCGGGCACCACCCTTCTCCTCCACTCCCTCTTCCTCATGACCACCTCCACCAAGATCAAGATCGCGGCCGCCGCCCTGGTGATCCTCACCGTGCCCGCCGTGTATGTGGCCACCCGCCCGACGAACGACATGACAACGAACGCCAACAAGCCCGCCCCACCCCTCTCCCCCAACACGAATCCCACGGCGGCTGCGGACCCCTCGCTCACGACAACAAACGACGCTGCCGCCGTGGGACCAGCATCGCCTACTCTGGAAAGTGAGGACGATACCGTGGACCTCTCGGCCATGCTCACCGACGACTTTGGCGACAAGATGATGGTGGGCTTCGTGAAGGAGGAATCGACCCTTCTCTACAACAAGATCACCGGCCGGCTCGACCTGAGCGACCAGCAGAAGACCGACCTGCGCGCGCTCTTCGACCGCCGCGATGAAGCCGCGGCCAAGAGCCTCGCCGAGGCAACCGCGCTCGGCCTGGTCGAGGACGGCGAGCAGGCGATGGCGAATGCCGCGAAGATCCGCGAGATCGTGGACAAGCACTACCCGGAGCCGAGGCTGGATGCCTTCCTCAAGCAGACACTGACACCGGAGCAATACGAGACCCACCTGAGGATCGACCATGAGCAGCGCGACGAATCCGCGAAGGACGAGGCGCAAACCCAGCTCGAGACGATCACCAAATATGTACCGCTGACCGACGAGGAGCAGCAGCGCTTTCACGATGGCTTCCGCCAGGAACTGATGTCGGAGATCCCGGACGACATCGATGTCGTGACCATGATCACCGGCACGATCGAAGTGGAGAATGCGAGGCTCAACCGGCTGCTGACGCCGGAGCAAGTGGAGCAGTATCGCCACGCCATCTCCGAGGAGAGCCGCAAGATCGGCGAGGCGATGCGCAAGCGCCGCGAGGAGCGCGAAGCGCGTGAGAAGCAGGACGGGCAGTGATCCATCAGATCAACCATTGCACGAGATGACGACAGAGTCGCCACGATCGAACCGATGGAGCTTCCTCGCCTTCGCGCTGCTCGTCCTCGCCACGCTCGCTGTTGTCGTGGTGAGCCGGAATGCGCCGGAAAGAACGGGCGCATCCCGTGATGATGCCACCGAATTCACCGATTTGCGAAGCGAGCAGGACGGCGGGTTGAGCACGAAGTCCTCAAGACGAGATCGCACGACCCATCAGCTCACGAAAACGGACCACCGTCTCGCGGTCACCGACGCCACGGTGGGCTTCAAGGTGAAGTCGCTGGCTCAGCTCGAACGTCTCGTGGCGCTCCCCGGCTTGACGCCACAGCAGCAACAGGAGCTGCGCGATCACTTCCAGCGCCGCGAGGACGCTGTCTCGCGCAGTCTGGATGAGGCGATGAAACGAGGCCTGCTCGATGACGCGGAGTCCGGCATCCGGCACGCGGACAAGCTGCAGGAAATCGTCGATCATCACTACGCGAAGCCGCGGCTCGATGCCGTGCTGCAAGCCATGCTCACCCCTGAGCAGCTCCGCGACGAAGGCACGGCAAGGCAAGACGCCGCGGTGAAGAATGCCCGCGAGCAGCTCGCGCTGGTGGTGAAGCACGTGGACCTCGACGCCGCCGAACGCGACCATGTTTACGAAGCGCTCTGCGACCGCGAGCTCGCCGCCTCCGCGGACCAGATCGACCTCGCCGCGCTGGCGGCAGGCCCCGGCGGCTTGCAGGTCCATCGGGTGATCGACCTGCTGCCGGCGGAGAAAGCGGAGCGCCTGAGAAATGCCCTGGCCGAGGAAGAGCAGCGCGACGAGGAGCTGCTGCGGGACATGTTCCCGGGAGCGGGCGAGTGAGCCAGACCCGCCGCGCCGAGTGTCACATCTGCGCGGAGATATTCCACGGCACGAATTCGCAGTCGCCGAAGCCGAGCGCCTCGGACTTGCTCTGGCCGCCGCTGGCGACGCGCAGGATCTCCCTGTAGATGCGATCCGCGACCTGCTCGTGCGTCTCCTCGCCATCGGCGATGGTCCCGGCATTGATGTCCATGTCCTCCTCCATGTGGCGGTACATCGGGGTATTCGTCGCGATCTTGATGGAGGGCGTGGGCTTGTAGCCGAAGACCGAGCCGCGCCCGGTGGTGAAGCACAGCAGGTTCGACCCGCCTGCCACCTGCCCGGTCACGCCCATGGGATCGTAGCCGGGGGTATCCATCATGGACATGCCGCGCTCCTTCACCGGCTCGGCGTAGCGCAGCACGGAGACGAGGTTCGTGGAGCCCGCCTTGCACACGGCCCCCAGGGACTTCTCGAGGATGGTGGTCAGCCCGCCGGCCTTGTTCCCGGGAGTCGGGTTGTTGTTGATCTCGCCGTCCAGCTTCGCGGCGTAGTCTTCCCACCAGCGGATGCGCTCGATGAGTGCCTCGCCGACCTCCGGCCTCACGGCACGGCGGGTCAGCAGGTGCTCCGCTCCATAGACCTCCGGCGTCTCCGCCAGCACGGCCGATCCGCCCTGCGCGACGAGGCGGTCCACGGCCAGGCCGAGCGCGGGATTTGCGGTGATGCCGGACAGCCCGTCGGAGCCGCCGCACTGCAGTGCCACGATGAGCTCGCTCGCGGGCAGGGGCTCGCGCCGCGCCTTGTTCGCCGCGGGCAGGACCTCGGAGACGAGCTTCTCAAGGCAGGCCTCGATGGTCTTCCGCGTGCCGCCCATCTGCTGGATGGTCAGGTAGTGCATGCTGCCCGCGGGCGGCTTGCCAAAGGTCTCGACCATCGCGGGGATCTGGTTCGTCTCGCAACCGAGGCCGACCATCATCACCGCGCCGAAATTCGGATGGCGGACATGGCCCCAGATCGTGCGCTGGAGCATGGCGAAGGCTTCATTCTTGTTCGAGATGCAGCAGCCCAGCCCGTGGGTGATCGCGATGACCCCGTCGACATTAGGAAACCCCTCCAGCAGCCCGCGCCGCTCCACCTCGCGCACCACATGATGCGCCACGGTGGCCGAGCAATTCACCGAGGAAATGATGCCCACGTAGTTGCGCGTGCCCGCCTTCCCGTCGCCACGGCGGTAGCCCATGAAGGTATCGCGCTCCGCCTCCGGCACGTATGCCGTCGGCTTCGCCAGGCTACCGTGGGCGTAGTCGTCGGTGTGGTCCGACATCCCGAGATTGTGGCTGTGGACATGCTCGCCCGCGGCGATGGGCCGCGTGGCATGGCCGATCACCTGGCCGTACTTGAAGACGGCACCGTCCCGGTCGATGTCGCGCAGCGCCACCTTGTGACCGCGCGGCACGCTGCCCCGGACGGTGACGCCGTTCGGCAGGGCCTCGCCGTCGGAAAGATCGGCCAAGGCGACGGCGACAGGGTCACCGGGATGAAGGAGAAAGATTGGGTTCATACGCATCCCCCGTCTGACGACGGAGAAAGCGCATGAACAGGACGGAAGCCCCGCGGATAAGCGGACTTGGATTCCGGATACCCGGACTCAGTTCGTCGGGAAGACCAGCTTGCCCGATCTCTCGCGCCCCACGCCATCGAAGATATCCTTCGATGTGACGTAGATCATCAGGCTGAAAAGAACCATGGCGAAGCCAACCTGGACGAACTCCAAGACCTTCGCGCGCACCGGACGACCGGCAATGGCTTCCATGGTGGCGAGCGTGATGTGCCCGCCATCCAGCACCGGCAGCGGCATCATGTTCAGGATCGCGAGGTTGATATTGAGCAGCACCATGAAGGCGAGGATGCGCTCCCATGGGTGGTCCATCAGCAGCATCAGGAACTTCACCTTCGCAATCCCAATGGGGCCGCTGAGCTGGTCGATGCCGATGTTCGACTTCGGCGACGCCACGCTCGTGATGGTCACCCACATCGTGCGCACCGACTCGGTCAACTGCTGCATGGGCGACGGATGGACAATCGTGGTGTCCACCACAACATCGTCATCGAATCCCACACCGATCATCGGACGGGGGCTTTCACCCTGCGGAACCTGCACGGGAACGCGCGGCGTGACTGCGATGTCCAAGGTTTCCTCGCCACGCTTCACCTTGAAGGCGACGGGCTTCTCCCCTGCCTCACGGATCAATCCGGTCACCTGCACGGTGCTCTCGGCAGGAATGCCATTCACGGCGAGAACCTCGTCCTTGACCTTCAATCCAGACTTTTCCGCCGGAGAATTTTCGCCGCTGATCGCCTCGATCACCACGCGCTGTCCCATTGGCAGCATCTGCACGCTGCGGGTGCTGCGGCGCTGCCACCACTTCGTCGGCTCAATTTCGAAGAAAGAGTAGAGCTTCTTTTGGCCCTCACCCGGACGGTCCACGGTGAACTCGATCTGTTCGCCTTCGCTGGTGGCGATGCGCATGAAGACGCTATCAAGCGTGCCGTGCCAGGACTCCACCGGGTGGCCGTTCACCTCGAGGATCTTGTCACCGCGCTGCAACCCTGCCTTGGCCGCAGGTCCGTCGGCAAAGACCGAACCGACCACCGTCGTCGGGATCTTGTCGGCGGGCTTTCCCACCACCCACACGGCCAGAGCTGCCAGGAGAGCGAGAAGGAAGGAAAACAGCGGACCTGCGAAGGCTACGATGATCTTGTCGAGCGGCTTGATCGGCGGGAGCGGTGCGCTGTCCCGGTTGCCACCCTCGATCGACTCCATCGGGGCCATCTGCGGCAAGGCGACGAAGCCACCCGCCGGGATCCAGCCGAGGCCGTATTGGACGCCATTGATGGTCTTGCTCCAGATCGGCTTGCCGAACCAGATCTGGAAGCGGTCGATCTTCAGGCCCCGCCACTTGGCGGCCCAGTAATGGCCGAGTTCATGGATGAAAATGATCAGATTGAAAATCAGGATCACTACCAGGATGACGAGGGCGACTTGCGCGGCGTGGCTGAGAGTTCCCATGAGGTTGCTGGCTTAGCGTAGCTGCGACCGTCATTGCTTCAAGAAGTTAAACCCGGCGGGCTTTCTAGCAGGATTGACGTGGCCCCCGGGCTTCCCGGAGACTCCGGATCGTGCCTTGCAGGATCGACCAGGCCGTGGTGCGCGGGGAAATCGACAACACGGTCGAGGGCAAGACCGCGGGCTGGCTCTGGCTGGCCGGCCGGGAAGAACCGGTGACGCTGGATCTGGCGGGCGATTGCTGGCGCGACCTCGCCGGGACACGCCTGACCTTCCGCAATCCCGCCCCGGAACTCCTCCACCATTGCCTGACGCTGAATGCCCTGCAACGCGGCGTGGTGGGCGACATGACCGCGTCCAGGCGGACCAAGGCTCCGGCAATCCCCGACGACGAGGCTCACGCTCTCCGCCAGGCAGGGAAGGAAATCCCCTACTGCTGGCAAAACTCACTCTACCTGGAGTGGTTCAGCGAGGCGGACGGCCGCATGCTGATCGAGAGCAGCACCTTCGAACTCCACCTCTCGGACCATGTCTGGACGATGGACGCGGACGCGGAGGACGCCCAAAGACTGGCAAATCTCCACGCCATGCGCGACAGCATGGCGCTGCTCATCCGCCGGGTGGACGCCCCCATGGCGGGCGACGACGAATTCATCTGGGAAGAGCGCCTGAAGGAGTCCGAGCGACTCACCGATGCCTTCATCCAAGTGCGCGAGAAATACGGGGACGACCCGGACGCCCAGCAAAAGGAAGCCTTTGCCATGGGGTGGGACGGCCTGCTCGACGCGCTCGCCCGCGAGGACGAGGCACCGCTGGCCGGGGAAGACGACGACCGGCCATGGCTGGAGGCTCCTGAAAACGAGGAGGACGACGAGCCCTGGAACCCGGACGCCCTTTTCATCAAGCACCCGCTGCAGGAACGGGCGCAGGAAATGGTGCTCCGCGGCATCGACCTGACCCGCGCCGGCGGGGATCACCCGGCCGCCGAGACCCTGAACCGAACGCTGATGCAGGTGGCGGGAAAGATGGCCGGGGCGTTGAATGGCGGCGAATATGCCCGCGAGACCGGCTTCGTGCTGGCCTTGCTGAAACGCTGCCTGAACTGGCAAAACGACGCCTTGGCCGCCTGCTCGGAACTCATCGCCGCCACGGACGACCATGACCATGAGCGGGCGATGGAGGCGCTCCGGGACTCGATTTTCGAGCTGCGCGAGGCGATCGTGAACCTCCGAAAAGAACTTAAGGAAAATTAAGCGATTGCATCGCTATCAATCCACGTTAACACCTCTCGCCCATGAAGAAGCTGTACGCAATCGCCGCGCTTGCCGTCGTCGTCACCCTCAGCTCCTGCAATACCGCCATCGGCTTTGGCCGGGACCTTCGCCTGCTCGGATCGGGCATGGAGAACAAGGCCCACGGTCGCCAGTGGGACGGTCAGCAGCAGCAGGACAATCTGCCAAGTTACTGATCCTCGGACATTTCGTCCACTTCCGGCAGGGGCCGGGGATTGGCCTGGAGCCATGCCCGCGCCTCCGCTCCGGTGCGGAATTCCTCACCGGTGATATTCTCGAGCTCCAGCCGCGAGGTCGTCTGGATGCCCTCGTCGCGGTTGTCCATTCCCGCGGCGTAGATCTCGATGCGCAGGTTGTCATCGGGTGAGGCGTCGCCGGTCGCCAGCAGGTAGTTGGCCACGTCCGGGCGGCCTTCCTGCTGGGCCTTCTTGACGAAGAGCGGCCCAATCTCCCGCCAGTAGTCGAGATCCTGGGTGGCGGACACTCGGTCCAGCTCGATGAGGAGCTCGGGACCCTTTCCCCGGGCCCAGAGCAGCTCCAGCTCCTTCACCGCCAGCGGCTTCGTCTCGGCGATCTGTGACCGAGGGACTTTCCGCGGCAGCGGTTCCTGCGCGGTGGTGGAGGAGAAATTCGCCCCCGAGCCTCCCTCGCCCGCCCCTGCCGTCCCCTCGCCATCCGTTGACGGGCGCGTGAGGGCGAAAATGGTGAGCACGAGGCCGGCCAGCGCGAGCGCGAGGCCGATGATGGAAGTCCGGGAAAGTTTCATGTGAGGGAAAAAAATCCCGCCAAGCCGTGCAGGCTTGGCGGGAAGAATCAAGTCCGGACCATGGAGTCCGGCGGAGCCGGATCAGGGTGCCGTGGTCACGACGGTATCGACCGAAGTGATGCTCGTCGGGGAAGCACCGGAGCTGGTGGCGACCAGGCGATAGACGCCCGGGCCCTTGGTGTCGGCGACGGTGCCGCTCACTTGCAGCGACGAGGAGGTGGAACCGTCAAGCTGCACGAAAGCGGTCGGAGCGGAAAGCGGAGCCTTGTACCACTGGTAGGTCGGCGTGCCTCCGTTGACCACCGTCGCGGAGATGGTTCCGGTTCCCGGGGTGGTGAGTGGCACGCTCAGGAAGCGCGGGGTATTGACCGAGAAGGCGAAGCCCGTCGGGGCCTGGGAAACGACCTGAGCCACGGCGCTCGTGATCTTTTCCTTCGAGGTGGTCACTTCCAATCGATAGAAGCCGATGCCCGTGGCAGTCGTTCCGGTAGGAGAGCCGGCAGGAGGAGCCTCGCCACCAATCACCAGAAGCGACGGGGACTTGCCGCCGTATTGGTCGGAAACGTTCACGAACGGCCCCCCAGCCACGGTAGCCTTCTGCCATTGATACGTCGGAGCAGTGATCGGAGCTGGTGCCAGAACCACGCTGAGCGTGGTCGTGCCTCCGCCAATGACGGTGTAGGACGGCTGGAGATTGGTCGCGAAGGAGGTGGTCTCCGGAGAGACGGTGACCGTCGCACTGGTGACGGAACCGATCGCGTTGGACACCACCACGTGATACTGGCCTGCACCATTGGTGGCCGTGCTCGCGCCGCCGGTGATGGCGTAGGTCGCGCCGACAGCTCCTACGATTGCTGTCTCTCCCTTGTACCACTGGTAGGTCGGAGCTGCAAAATCATCGCCCGCACCCGGGATCGAATCCGGGCTCAGGACTGCCTCAAGGAGCGACACCTGACCATCCTGAAGCGTGAGGGTGGCCGGAAGATCTTGAACGATCGTGGGTGCCTCGACGAGGGTGCGGGTATAGCCTTGGCGCTTCAGGCGGGCGATCAGCTCGTCGGTAGCCTCGGAGATGGTCAGAGCCTTGGTGGTCACCGGATTGCCGCTGCCCGTGAGCACGGAGCGGAGGACGAAATTGTCCGCATTGACGATCCGCGGACCGGCGACGGTGTTGCTCGTGGCGGTCTGGAAGACGGTCTGGTCGAAGGAGATCTTGCGCGGGAAGCCGCTGGCCATCGAGGTGCCGGAGAAGGGCATCATCGGGTTCACCGGGGAAGCGAGGCTCACCGGCACTTCCATGTGACCGTAGAGACGGCGACCACCGGAATCACCGGAGATCAGGTCCGCCAGGAAGGAGGTGAAGTCGGTATCGGTGGTGTAGTAGCGGGTCACCACACCGGCTTCGCGGATCTCGCCGTACTCGATGTAGGTTGCGGCGGCGGGCGTCGCGGTCAGCACGCTCTGATCCATGATCAGGTAGCCGCGGGTGGCGGCGATGGTTCCGGGGGTCCGGATCATCGTGCCTTCCGGAGCATTCACACCGCGTTCCTTCCAAGAAGTTCCCAAGACGTGGATTTCTGCCTGGGTAGTGGCCACCAGCGTGGTGGCGGCAAGGGTTTTGAGGAGAGTCGATTTCATCTTCAACCGGTCCTTAACTGTACGGAAATCGGGCCGCAACAGGGAATTTCCGCATCAATCCGAAATATCTGTGAGGGGTGAGGACAATGTAAATTTGATACTCCCGCACTCCGGCCAGGCCGCCCCGCAAGTCGCAAAACGCCATGAACCTGCGCCTAACGGCATATCACCGGGGACAGGCTTTCCATTGCATCATCGGGAAATCTGAAATGATGACGGAAAGTCCGTTTTCACCAATCCAAAGCACGAACTTCTTCAGTTAACCCCTTATTCCACCAATCAGCGATGAATTCGACAATGCGAAAGATTGTCATGCAGATACGCCCGGCGGATTGGACCGCTTGCAAAAAAAGCTCATCCGGAAATCCGGCCTCCCGCTGACACGCCTGACAAAACGATCTGCGGCCACGGAAGCATCGGCCATTTCGCCACCCATCGCTGGAAGTTCGGCACGCGGCCCTTGATTCGCTGGAGGAAGTGAAGGGGGCAGGATGATCTCATCGTTCTGAAAGCCCCGCTCCGCCCATGAAAGCCCGTCACACCCTCCTCGCCTGCTTCCTCCTCGCCACCGCCGCGCACGCCGACCACGGAAACCTCGCCAGCTTCAACCAGCTCACCGGCCGCTGGTATGGCGTGGCGAAGACGAAGGTGCTGAACGAGTCCGTGGACGTCCGCTGGGCCCCCGGCGACGCAGCCGCGTTTTATCAGCTCGATACGCCCGAGGGCGGAAAGATCCGCATGAAGCTGGACCCCGCCACGGGCCAGGCCGGGCCGGCCGCAGAGTCCGACCGGATGCCGGAGACCCGCCCGGACGAGCGCCGGGGAAACCGCCGCCGCGATGGCCGGGGTGGCCCGCGCGGCTCGTGGAAGTCCCCCGACGGCCGCTGGGAAGTGGCCCTCCGCGAGGGCGAGGTGATCCTGCGCGACACGAAGGACGGGACCGACCGCACGTTGGCAAAGGGCGATGCCGCGGGGAACTTCACCGGCCAGCCGCTCTGGGCGCCGGACTCCTCCCGCTTTGCCATCTGGAAGGAAAAGGACGTGAAGGAGCGCATCGTCCACTACATCGAGTCCTCGCCAAAGGACCAGCTCCAGCCGAAGCACTTCACGAACAGCTATCCGAAGCCGGGCGACGTGATCGACACCCGCGCGCCGTGGGTCTTCTTCACCGGCAAGGATGAAGCGCCCATCGCCACGGATCCCAAGCTGATCGAGAATCCCTTCGAGTGCCGGGAGCTGGCGTGGCGCGGGGACTCGAAGCGGCTGACCTTCGAGTTCATCGAGCGGGGCTTCGGGAAGCACAATATCATCGAGATCGACAGCGCCACCCGCCAGCAGCGCGTGCTGGTCCGCGAGGAGAGCGACACCTTTGTCTTCGTCTATGGCTACTCCTTCCGCCGGGATCTGGGGGACGGGAATGAGATCCTGTGGATGTCCGAGCGCGATGGCTGGAAGCATCTCTACCTGCTCGACGGACGCGACGGCTCGACCCGCCGCCAGCTCACGAAGGGCGAGTGGATCGTCCGCGAGGTGGTGAACGTGGACGAGGGCAACCGCGAGGTGCTGCTGAAGATCTCCGGCTACCACAAGGGCCAGGACCCCTACTACATCCACTACGCGCGCGTCTCGATGGAGACCGGCGAGCTGATCCCGCTGACGAAGTCGGACGGCACGCACGACCGCTTCGAGCGCTCTCCGGACGGGAATTACTACACCTGCCGCTGGTCCCGCGTGAACAAGGCCCCGGTGACGGAGCTGCGCCGCTGGGCGGATGGCGAGCTCGTGGCCACCCTCGCCGAGGCGGACGATGCGAAGCTGCGCGCCACGGCCTGGCCGATCCCGGAGCCCTTCGTTTCCAAGGACCGCGACGGGAAATACGACATTCACGGCATCGTCTGCCTGCCGCCGGACTTCGACCCGGCGAAGAAGTATCCCGTGATCGAGAATATCTATGCCGGCCCGCAGGACTCCTTCGTGCCCAAGGCCTGGAACCCGTGGATGCAGCCGAAGCACGAGATCGCCGTGCATGGCTTCATCGTCGTGCAGATCGATGGCAAGGGCACCGCGAACCGCAGCAAGGAATTCCACCACTTTTGCTACAAGAACCTGAAGGACGCCGGCTTCCCCGACCGCATCGCATGGCTGAAGGAAGCCGCGAAGAAGTGGCCGCAGATGGATCTCGAGCGGGTCGGCATCTTCGGCGGCTCTGCCGGTGGCCAGAATGCCCTCGGCGCGATGCTTTTCCACGGGGACTTCTACAAGGCCGCGGTGGCGGACTGCGGCTGCCATGACAACCGCATGGACAAGATCTGGTGGAACGAGCAGTGGATGGACTGGCCCGTCGGCCCGGAATACGCCGACAACTCGAACGTCACCCACGCGAAGAATCTCAAGGGCGCGCTGCTGCTGACCGTGGGCGAGGTGGATACGAACGTGGACCCCTCCTCCACCTATCAGGTCATCAACGCGCTGATCGCCGCGGACAAGGACTTCGAATTCCTGCCCATGACCGGCCGCAATCACGGTGCCGGAGAGGAGCGCTATGCCCAACGCCGCCGCGTGGACTTCTTCCGCTCCCACCTCGGCGGCCCGCGCTAGACCGCAGCCGGAAACCCTTTTCGGACAAGGCTTTTAAGATCTTCCCGTCGATCTCGTGCCAGAAAATCCCAGAACTTTTCGGGCCCCAAATCGACATTTTGTCGATCTCGTGCCAAAACTATCGACGGATTTTCCGGCACCAAATTGACATTACGTCGATCTCGTGCCAGAAAAGTTCCGGGATTTTCCGGCACCAAATCGACATGGATGGCTACATCGGCAGGCAGGCTGAGCGGCGGGAGTTCGCGGAACTCCTGAAGAAAAAGACCGCATCGCTGGTGACCTGCCAGGGCCGCCGGAGAATCGGCAAGAGCCGTTTCATCGAGGAATGCGCCGCTGCTGCCGACCTCTTCCTGTCCTTCATCGGCCTGCCGCCCCGCGAAGGAATCACGAAGCAAGAGCAGCTCAACTCCTTTTCCGGGCACCTTGCGAAGCAGACCGCAGCCCCGAGCGTGCTCTTGCCGGACTGGCCCACCGCCTTCCAATTGCTCGCCAGCCAGCTCCCGGCAAAGGGCTCGGTGGTCGTGCTGCTAGACGAGATCTCCTGGATGGCCATCGGCGACAAGGACTTCGCCGGCCACCTCAAGACCGCTTGGGACCAGCTTTTCTCAAAGGTCCCCGGCCTGACCCTCGTCCTGTGCGGGTCGGTTTCCTCGTGGATCGAGGAAAACATCCTCAATAGCACCGGCTTCGTCGGACGCTGCTCGTGGCAGTTTCATCTCAAGCCGCTGCCACTCGCCGAGTGAGCCGCCTTCTGGGGCAAGCGCGGCACCCGGGTAGCCGCGGCCGACAAGTGGCGGACGCTCGCCGTGACAGGCGGCGTGCCTGGCTATCTGGAGCAGATCCTGACCAACCGCAGCGCGGAGGAGAATATCGAGCGCCTCTGCTTCCATCAGGGCGGCATGCTGTTCAACGAGTTCGAGCGCATCTTCCACGACATCTTCACCCGTCGGGCGGAAACCTGCCGGGACATCGTCAAAACCCTGGTGAGTGGGCCAAAATCCCTCCAGCAGATCAGCTCGATACTTGGCCGGGAGCGAGGTGGCAGCCTCGGCGAAGCACTCACCGATCTGGAGCTCGCCGGCTTCCTCCGCAAGGACCGCTTCTTCGACCCGGCAACGGGCAAAACCCGCGCCCGGGACCATCGCTACCGCATCGCGGACAACTACCTGCGCTTCTACCTGAAATACATCGAGCCCGCCAAGGAGCGCATCCTCAAGGGTCTCTATCAGCGCCAGCCCCTCGAAACGCTGGAAGCCTGGGACACCATCATGGGCTATCAGTTCGAGACGCTCGTACTCGATAGCTTCGACCAGGTCTTCGAAGGGCTAGGCCTGAAGAATCGCACGGTCCTCAATGCGGGTCCCTATTCGCAGGGGAAAACCCTGCGACAGGAAGCCTGCCAGATCGACCTCATGATCCGCACCCGCCAGGCGGTCTATGTCTGTGAGACGAAATTCTGCCGCCACATCGGCCCCGGCGTGATCGAGGAAGTCACCGAAAAGGTTTCCCGCCTAAAGCTTCCGAAGGCCCAGACCGTCCGCACCGTCCTGATCCATTCCGGCCAATTGGACCCGTCCATCGAGCCGACGGACTACTTCGATCATCTGCTGAATGCCGACGAATGGGTGAAGGGATGAGGCGGTCCTTCACCCATCCATCTCTCCTCTATTCCCGCGCTGCCGTGGAAATCCGATGGATTTGACCAGTCGAACGCGTATGAGGGTGCTCATGCCGTTGGTTCGCATCCTCCTTCCACTGCTTTTCTTGGGGTCATTGTTGTTCGCCGTCGAGCGGAAGGCGGCGGACCAGCCGCGGGCGCTGGAGGTGCTGTTTTTCGGTGATGACGGGCATCACCGGCCGCTGGATCGCTATGCGATCTTCAAGGAAGTGGCAGGGAACCGCGGCATCCACCTGACCTACGAGAAGCGGATGGAGGCACTGACGCGGGAGAATCTGGCGAAGTACGACGCGCTGCTCGTTTACGCGAACCACCAGGAAATCACGCCGGACCAGCTCGCGGCGGTGAAGGGCTTCGTCGAGGATGGCGGCGGCTTCGTGCCGGTGCATTGCGGGTCGGCGTGCTTCAAGAAAACGGACGGCTACATCCAGCTCGTGGGCGGGCAGATCGAGGGGCACGGCGACGGCGTCTTCACCGCCGACGTGGTGGCACCGGATCACCCGGCGATGAAGGGCTACCAGCCCTTCGAGACCTGGGACGAGACCTACCGCCACCACCGGCTGTCCGATGACATCACGGTGCTGCAGCGGCACGGCGAGGAGCCGTGGACGTGGGTCCGCCAGCAGGGAAAGGGCCGCGTCTTCTACACCGCGCACGGCCATGATGAGCGCTGCTGGAAGCAGGAGGGCTTCCACGATCTGCTGGAGCGCGGCATCCGCTGGGCCGTCGGCGAGAATGTCCCGCTGCTCGACCTGCCGGAACTGAAATACGAGGTGCCCATGCTGCCGGCACGCTACGAGACGAAGCTGCCGGTGCCAAAGATCCAGCAGCCGCTTTCTCCCGCCGAGTCGATGAAGCGGGCACAGGTGCCGCCGGGCTTCGAGCTCTCGCTCTACGCCTCCGAACCGGAGATCGAGAACCCCATCGCCATCGCCTGGGACCACCGCGACCGGCTGTGGGTGGTGGAGGCGCTGGACTACCCGAACAGCCTCCAGACACCCGGCAATGACCGTGTGAAGATCTGCGAGGACACCGATGGCGACGGGAAGGCGGACAAGTTCACCGTCTTCGCCGACCAGCTCTCCATCGCCACGTCCGTGGTTTGCGTCACGGACGGGGCAATCGTCACGAGCGGCCCTCAGGTGCTCCTGCTGAAGGACACGGACGGCGACGGCCGCGCTGACCAGCGCACTGTCTTGCTCGATGGCTTCAAGACCTACGACACCCACGCGGGCGTCTCGAACCTGCGCCAGGGCTTCGACGGCTGGATCTACGGCACGGTCGGCTATGCGGGCTTCGACGGCACGGTCGGGGGGCAGCCGGTGAAATTCGACACCGGGGTTTTCCGCTTCCTGCCGGATGGCTCGCGCCTGGAATTCCTGGGCAAGACGACGAACAACACCTGGGGCCTCGGCTTCACGGAGAGCTTCGACGTGCTGGGCTCCACCGCGAACCGTCAAGCGAGCTGGCAGGTCATCGGAGATCACGGCCCGGTGCATCGCGCCGACAAGGGGACGCGCGTCTTTCCCACCACGCTGGACGTGCAGGGCTCGGACGGCTGGGAGCCCCCCGTGGAGCTCCTGGGCGACGGCCGCATCCGCGCGAAATCCCGTCACTACACCGCCGCCTCCGGCCACGGGGTCTATACCGCCGACCGCTTCCCGGCGGAATGGCGCGACAAGGCCGCCTTCGTCTGCGAGCCGACCGGCCACCTCGTCTCCATCGGTTGGCTGCGCACGGAAAATGCGGACTTCGCAGCGGACTTCGACGGCAATAACCTCTACGCCAGTTCGGACGCCTGGTCGGCCCCCGTCGCCGCGGAAACCGGCCCCGATGGCGCGGTGTGGATCGCGGATTGGTACAAGATCATCGTGCAGCACAACCGCCCCGGCGCGCCCTTCGAGCAGACAAAGGTGGAGCGTGGCAAGGGCGCGGCCTACGTCACGCCGCTGCGCGACAAGCGCATGGGGCGGATCTACCGGGTGACTCCGATATACAACTTCAACAGGATCATTTTCAGAGTCGAAGGGAAGAATGAGCCTCCATCCCATCCAAAGTATGAGGAACCAAAGCTCGAACCGCTCGACCCTGCCAATCCGGACTCGCTGCTCAAAGGCCTCTCCGACCCATCCCTGGTCCGCAGGCTCCACGCCCAACGGTTGATCGTGGAAAAGGGCAGCGGCGATCTCGTGCCCGAACTAGTTCGACGTTCGAGAAACATCCACGCTCTCTACGCGCTCAACAATTTGGGTTTCTTTTCGCAGGAATCCGGCAAGCGGGTGACTCTGCTGCGGGACATTTATCAAGCATCTCCGACATCCGGATCCCGACGGGCCGCGCTAGCCGTTTGGCCGGCAAGCGAACCTCCCTACGCATTCAATCCAGACTACGAGTCCGACCCGTTCATAGTCCGCGAATGGCTGCTCCAAGCTGCGAGGTCAGCTCCTGACGAAGCCCTCGGCCGGAAGCTCCGTGACTGGCACCGCAGCCGCCAGGAACTCCGCCGCGGCGTGGTGCTGGACCGCTGCTACGCTGCCGCCGCCGCGCGCCACTCGGAGGGCTTCCTGCTCGCCTCGCTGGAGACTCCGCCCGATCCCTCGGTGCTGAAGGAGCGCATCTATCCCGCCGCCATCCACGCCTGCACCGAGACCCGCCCAGCCGCGGTGCTCGCCCGTCTCCAGACGGATGACTCTCCCTTGGCCAAGGCGCTCAAGGAAGCCCTCGCCGCCAAGGCCGTCGCGAAAAAGCACACCCCGCCCGCCGACCAGCTCACCCGCGGCGAGGCGATTTACGCGCGCACCTGCGCCGCCTGCCACCAGAGCAATGGCGCGGGTGTCGATACCGCCTTCCCCCCGCTCGATGCCTCGCAGATCGCCACCGGCGACACGGCAGCCTCCATCCGCATCATCCTCCACGGCCTCACCGGCCCGGTGGAAATCCCCGGCAAGCCCGTGGTCAATTCCCTCATGCCCCCGGTGGCCGGCCTGAATGACGCCGACATCGCCGACGTGCTCACCTACGTCCGCCACTCGTGGACAAACGACGCCGCCCCCGTGCGCGTGGACGAGGTGACCAAGGTCCGCGCCGCCACGAAGGACCGGAATGCACCGTGGACGATGAAGGAGCTGCGCTGACTTCCGATCAGCCCTTCGCCCACACCGCCCGCGACTTGCCGTGCCGTGCAGCGATGCGACGCCATGCCCGGTGGACCCGCCACCAGGCCAGCGGGCCCTTATTCCGGCACAGATGCTTCACCAGGCAATAAAAGCGCCAGCGCTGGACATCCAGCCGGGTCTCCTCCAGCGCGCGATACTCTTCTTCACTACCGGCGTGGATGGGGGCGTTCATTTGAGGAATTGATGGTGGCTGCCGTCACAATACGGCGGCGTGCCGGTATGCTTGCACTGGCACCAGCGGATGGTGGTCGGCTCCGTGCACTCGAATCTCACAGGCCGCAGGCCCGTGCCCTTATGGCTGCCGTCACAAAAAGGCGGGAAGGAAGTCAGCCCGCAGGAACACCAGAAATGCACGCCAGCCTCGACCTCCAAGACCAGCGGCTTCGTATCGCAAATGCGCGGTGCGTCCGCCATGCGGTCACCGTGGGAAGTGGCCCGCCGGAAAGCGAGCGATCCTTCCGCTCACTCGAGCGTGGCGACCGGCTTCTCGCCGGTCTCGGCGCTCGCCACGGGCTTGTCCACGTGCGGCTTAGCGGCCGTGGTCTTGCCCTGCGCAGGCGCGATGGCCTTTCCATACCCCTGATAGCGGTCCGCCGGGACGTCGGTCAGGAAGGTGGCTCCAAGCCAGACCGCCAGCAGTGAGGCGGAACCCATTACGAAAAAGCGAACTTTCATCAAGGAGGTCGGAGTGCAGCGCTGGGGGCCGCCAGATGGTTAATGAACGCGCGCGTCTTATGCGTTAGATGCTTTGGGAAAGTAAAGGACTTTCAGCGTCTTGCGTCGGCGCGCGCGGGGTTCCAGCAGGTCCGGTGCCGCCCGACAAGTGGAAATGAAGAAGGTGCCACCGAAGGCGCCAAATGCCCTCCTTCTTCCCCCGCCCGATCACCTCGCAAGCACCGTCGGCGCGCTCACATTTCCGAAGCGATCCACGGCGCTGACCGCCACGGCATCCGGTTGCCCGGCGACCTGCACGCTTCTCGTCCCGGCGGACACCACCTTCGCCATCCGCCATTGGTTGCCAAAGCGCGCCTGCACGGCGAAGCGGGCGGTCGAGCGGTCACCGCTCTGCACATTGACCGTCACGCCGGAGCCGCTGCCGCTCGCGCTCGCTGACGGGCGGCCCGGGGCCTTCTGGCTGAGCCACGGCATCGGCGGGACCAGCGCGGGCTGCGAGTAGGCGCCCTTTGCCAGCATGTTCGAGATGCCGCCCTGGTTCTTCGTCAGGCCCTTCACGCTCCAGTGCATGTGCCCGGCCCAGTTCTTCCCGATGCGGCGGGAGAGGTCGATCTGCTTCGTGATCTCGGAGGCGGGGCGGCCGTCCTCCGGGCCGCCGATGCGGGTGGTGGCGATGCCCGGCCACACCGGCCTGCTGCCCTGCGCCCGCCACCAGGAGAGCAGCGCGGAGAAGCTCTGCTTCCGCGGCTGGTCGCGCCAGTAGAGCTGCGGGGCAAGGTAGTCCACCCAGCCATTCGCCAGCCACTTCCGCGCGTCGCAGCCGAGCTGCTCGTAGGAGTCGATGCCCGCCTCGATGCCGCTCGGCACGCCCGGCCGCCAGATGCCAAAGGGCGAGATGCCCACGCGCACCCATGGCTTCGCCCGCTTCACGTCCGAGTAGAGCTTCTGCACGAAGTCATCCACGATCTTCCGCCGCGTGGCGGGCGAGCGGCCGTCCGGGAAGGTGCGTCCGCCCTCGGGGTAGGGGTAGAAGTAGTCGTCGAGATGGACGCCATCCACATCGTAGCGCTGCACCACATCGAGGATCGCGGCGAAGGCGCGGGCGCGGGTCTCGGTCTGCGCGGGATCGCACCAGACCAAGTTCCCGAAGCGCTTCGTGATGTGCGGCGCGGCCTTCGTCACGTGATTCGAGCTGCATGCCTGGCTGGCATTGGAAAGCGCGCGGAAGGGATTGAACCACGCATGAACTTCGATGCCCCGGGCATGCGCCTGGTGGATCGCGTATTCCAAGGGATCGTAGCCCGGCGACTGGCCCATCGTGCCGGTCAGCCACGGGCTCCACGGCTCCCGCGAGGACTTGTAGACCGCATCGCAATGCGGGCGCACCTGCAGGATCAGCGCGTTCATGTTCAGCGACGCCATCTTGTCCAGGATGGCGCGCATCTCCGCCTGCTGCGCCCCGGCGGAGAGGCCCTTCTTGCTCGGCCAGTCGATATTGTGAACCACCGCCGCCCAGGCACCGCGGAATTCCCGCGCCGGCATCGGGGCCTTTTCCCCCGACGGACGGTAGGTCTGGGCGGCTGCGAAGGAGGCGAGCAAGCAAGTCAGGGCGGCGATCCGGGCGAGCATGGCGCTTTAGATGCCCTGATTATCGGACCCATGCAAGCTGGGATGCCCGCCGGTCATGGTGCGTCCAGCGTGACGCGCATCTTCGGCTTGGCCCCCGCTGACGGCTGATCTCCCGGCGCATCGAGCTCCTGCCAATCTCCCGGCTTCAAGGTGATGACGCCTTTCCATGGCTCGTGACCCCTGCCCTTGAAACTCCCATGGTAGCTGACCTTCACACTCGCCTCCTCCCCTTCCACCTCAGGCGCGATCTGAAAGGTCTGCACGTCCTCCTCCCCGTCCTTTCCCGGCCGGGTCAGCGCGATCATGGATTTGAAGCCATCGCCAGCGCGCAAGGCCCAGTTTCCCGAGCGCTCATCCGTCTCGCAAAGAATGGTCAACGGAGGACCGGGGATCATCGACTCGAGCTCGCGTGCGATCACCTGATGAGCCGCCTCCGGACCGACGAAGACCAGTTGCCCGGTTCTCGTTTCGATCCCGACGAAAAACCCCGGAGCCTTCGGATCGATCCCGAGCTCTTCCAAGACTTCGTCTCTAACATCACAAAAGGAGCCATGGATCCACTCCCGCAGATGCTCGGGTGCCTGCAGATCCGCGGGCGGCGACACCTTGGAAAAAGGGGGTGGAGCCTGATAGACCGCAATCGACAGATCCTCCGCCAAGCGCTGACGCCCGAACATGGGCTGCCCCATCTCCACCTCGCTCCACGGCTGCGGCGCTTTTCCTCCGATCTCGATCCAGCGGGCCTCGGTAGGGCGAGCATCACCAATGGTGTCCTGGCTAACAGTGGCGCGAATCTCCCAGCCACTGTCTCCGCTGCCATGTCGGGCGATCAAGTACTCTTGATCGTTTCTCCCTTCGAATTCGCCTACGACATACCAAGTCAGATCTCCTCCCGGCTGCTTCCAGGAGATTGAATAACGCAGGTAGGAGGACTCTGGACGGAGAGCAGGATCAAGCTCGATATCCACGTCCTCGATCCGGGTTTTGATCATGTCGCCAAACGCCTGTGAATGCACCGGCAGCACCGTGGTGGCTGGTCCTCGCTTCAGCTCGAACTTCGTCAGCCACCGCCTCGGCAGCATGTCATAGCCGCACGTCCGCTGTGCCTCGAGGATCTCGAAGTATCCACCCCGCGCCACCAGCATCCCGGAGCGCGAATTCCAAACCGCCCAGTCCCCGCCCCATGGCTTCTTGCTTTCCGCGTCCTTGTCCTTTTCGTCAAAGGGATCCTGAAGGTCACCACCGCCCCAAAGCAGGTTCGACACATCCCAAAGCTCATCCCCGGGCTCGAAGAACCCTGACTCCCCGGGCTGCTGCTCCAGCTTCCGGACCTTGTCGTTGGCCTGATAGTCCGGGGCGAAGTGCTCGACCGGCACCTTCCACGCCACGGTGATGGATGCGTCCGCGCATGCGCAGAAGACCAGCAGCGCCCAAACAAAAATACGGACCATGGCATCGAGGCTGACTCATCAGCCCGGGTGCCACAAGAACTGAGAAGGACGCCAATCAGCGCTCGAGGAAGACGTCATTTCCCCGCAGCTTGAGGATGGCGAGCATGGCATCCTTGATGCGCCCATCTGCCCCCGTGGGAAGGCGGGGCGGTCAATTCTCCAAGACGGTTAGGATCGCCTTCGCTCTCTTTCCGTCTGCCAACTGGCCCGCGATTTCCTGCGGTTTGCCGAGTTCCAGTGTGGTCGAGGACTTCAGGTGACCAGTTCGAACGCCTTTGATGAAAACATCGAAGTCATAGCTAAGTTCGGCGATCTCGTCACGATCCCCAGCCAGCGGTTCGATCTTGAATGAAGGACCTCCGTCCTTATCGCCTTTCCCAAGAGTAATCAGAGCCTCCTCTCCGCTGCGGCAGGTTAATCCCCAACCACCCACCTCTGGATTGGTTTCTATCCAAAGAGTCATCGGCACGGAGCGATCCCAAAGCCCCGCAAGGTAGCTGCCCATGGCGTCTTGATCTTCAGCCGCTGCCACAACAGTCAGCCTGCCGCTTCCCGGATCGAAAACGACCAGGGAGCCTTGTTCTTCAAACTTGAGTACATCACCCGCCAAAATTCCATGCAGATTGATGACGCGGCCTCTCACCCAGTCTGCATGGGTCGCCGGAGCCTCGATCAAAGGTAACTTCGTGAAATCAGAGCCGACACCGATTCCATCGAGCAGATAGGGTGAAAGAAGATAGCTCCGCACGACCAAGTCGTCTCCAATGCGGCCTTCCTTTGGATCGCCCCCAGACAATACAGGCCAGACCTGCACAGTTCCCTCGTTTTCGATCCAACGTGCCTCCTTAACGGGAACCCCATTGGAATATTCGGATTTTGCAGTGGCGAACAACTCCCAGCGCCCTTCCCCCTGGCCATGACAGGCCAACTTCTTCCGCTCACCATCTTTGAAGGTGACTGCGGAAGCCACCGCCCAAGGCGACTCCTTGTCCGGACCCGGCCACGAAACATGAAATCGCAAGTCCACCACACCGGAGGGAGCGCAAAGTGCGTCTAGGTCCGCCCCCAAGATTTTATCCTCCGCTGAAGCCCTTTCACCACTGTTGACCTTGGTTGCAAGGGACAGCGGTTCTTTCCCCGCAGTAACAAGTTCGATGCGGGTCTCGACCATCATCGGCAGCTCGTCGAAACGGATCAGCCTTTGGGCGGCTAAAATATCGTTCCAAGAGCCACAGGCCACCACCATCCCGGAGCGGGCGTTCCAGACCAGCCACTCGCCATACCAAGGCTGATCGAGTTTGGTCTTCTGCGGCTCCGCAAACGGATCATCCCCTTCCCGAAACGGTGGTGAGACCAAGTACGTCAGGCCCTTGGAAAGATCCCAAAGCTCATCCCCGGGCTGGAGGAAATCGGAATCTCCCGGTGGCTTCTCCAGCTTCCGGATCCTGTCGTTGGTCTTGTAATCCGGTGCGAAGTGTTCGACCGGAATTTTCCAAGCCGCCGTGATTGAGGCCTCCACGCAGGCGGAAAGAAAAAGCAGCGCCCATAGGATCCGAGCCATGGCATCCAAGTTGCCGGGACGGGCAGGGCGCTGCAAGCAGCGAACCTTATGCGCGCTCCAGAATCTCCACCTCGTAGCCGTCCGGGTCGGTGACGAAGGCCATCTTCCGCTCGCCGGAGGAGAATTTCTCACGCCAGCCGCCGGGCCAGATCTCGATGCCGGCCTTTTCCACGGAGTCGCAGTATTCGATGATGTCCGGCACGCCGAGGCAGGTGTGCATCAGGTCTTCCGGGCACTTCTCCGTGTAGTCGGGCGAGTAGCAGAGCTCGAGGAAGACGTCATTTCCCGGCAGTTCGAGGAAGGCGAGCTTGTTTCCCTGCGGCGAGTCCTGGCGGCGCGCGTCGGTGTAGCCGAGCTTCTTGTAGAAGGCGACGGAGGCTTCGATGTCGGCGACGCGGATGCGGGTGTGGAGAAACTTGATCATGACGGCGCGAGCATGGACGCGGAGCGGGCGGCTGTCATCCGCGGATCGCACGGGATCGATCATCCGCATGAACTCCCAAATCCGGCGCGCGGAACATCCGTCGGTGGCATTTCCCCGGATCCCGTGCTAACAGGTGACTCGCCATGAAAACCATCGTTGCCGCTGTCGATTTCTCGAACTCCACCCCGGGCGTGCTGGAGGCTGCCGTGAAGATCGCGCGGGCCTTTGACTCGTCGCTGCACCTGCTCCACGTGGTGGAGCCGGAGCCCAGCTACACCGCCTACGGCTTCACGCCGGACGAGTTTCCCGCCATCCACCTCTTCCAGGAAGAAGCCCGCAAGCGCGCCACCGCCCGCCTGCAGGATGCCCTTGCCCAGGTGGCCAGCGATGTCCCGGCGGCCGGGGTCCACCTTTCCGAAGGCAGCCCGCTCCACGCCATCCTCGACTACGTGGAAAAGACCGGTGCCGACCTCGTCATCGTGGGCGCGCACGGTCACGGAGCCGTGGCCGCCCTGCTGCTCGGCAGCGTGGCCGAGGGCATGGTCCGCAAGGCCGTGGTGCCCACACTGGTGATCCCCGCACCGGAGAAGGAGTGAGGCGAAAATGCCTCACGAATTCCTCCTCGCGCGCGATCAGCTCGTCGGGTAGCTTCATCCAGTGAACGAGCTGATCGAATCCGGTGATCCGCGGGCAAAGGTCGTGGGGAAGCCCAAGAAGCGCCAGCCGGGCTCGGAGTGCCTTGCGGCAGGAGGGCAACTCAACCGTATGGCCGCGAGACTGCGCCAGCGGCCGCTCCGGGTGAAACACGGTGTCTACCGCTTCCGATCGCACGAGGATGCTGACTCATGGATGATGGAGATTCAGATCCGCTGAATGAGACGCGTCCCCCGACCGACGACGATCTGGCCCGCCTGGCCGCGCGGCTGAATGAACTCGGTGTGGACTACGTCGTCGTGGGTGGATTTGCGATCATCTCCGCCGGCTATGTTCGTGCCACCATGGACATCGACCTGTTGATCGATGTCGGCGAAGAAAACGAACAGCGTGTGATCGAGGCATTGTCCGATCTACCCGAAAGAGCCGCTGCGGAACTTCGTCCCGGCGAGGTAGCGGATTACGTGGTCGTCCGTGTGTGTGACGAATTCACCGTGGATCTCATGGCAAAGGCATGCGGCCTCAGCTATCGGGAGGTCGCCCATCTCATCGAGTACCGGGATCACTTGGGAGTGAGAATTCCATTCGCTTCGCCGAAGCTACTTTGGAAAACCAAGCAAACCCACCGTGAAAAGGACGCGGTGGATCGCATCTTCCTCCGCAAGCTGCTGGAGGACCGCGGCGAATGGCCGGTGGAATAAAAGGCCGCTTCTTCCATTGATCCGGCCCGCCTCCAGACGATACATGGAGTCATGGCAAAGCACTGTCCATCCTGTGGGTCAGTCATTTACAGCCGCAGGGCAAAGGTCTGCGGCGTGTGCTATGCGGAACTGCCCGCCATCCTCCGCCTGACCGGCGAGCAGGGAAAGGCCATCGCGGACCAATACAAGCAATCGGAGCAAAACATCCGTCGCATGGAGCAGGAGCAACGGGACGATCAAATGCGCCGAAGCTCTTTATAGAAAGGTCGGATTGGACTAACGCTTTCCAGCCTTTCCGGATCGTGATCCTCTTCCAAAGTCCTACGATATCCGAAGCCTGCTTCCGAAGCTCATAGCTTTCAGCCCCCGAACCAGCGCGATTGGCGGCTACAATTGTTCCCCCTCTCCACCATGAGGCTCCCGCTATCAAGGCTATTGATCGATGGAGGTGCTTTGCTTCACTAGGATTTCAAACTCCTCTAGCAAGGAATCCTAACCCATGTAAAACCTCGCCCAACCTCAACAACAAATCGGGGCAGTTCCAACTCAAGTCGCGCCTGCTCCCTCTCAGGATTTCTCTCCACTCGGCAGCGATAATTCACTCACCCATCGTTATTTATGACCTTGGACCAAAATCACAACTTCGAGCAAAACACTGTTACACTTTAACTCAAAGAGAGTTAATTCAATCTGGCACGTAAATCCATCGGAAAAACCTCTTTTAGAGGATCAATAAATTTCTTGTTAGCTCACCTCCGCCCCCTAACCTCCCGGCGCATGCGCACGCAGATTCTGTTATCCCTTCTTTTTGTGACCTTGGCTCCCTTAATCCAGACTTTGCGTGCTGATGAGCCTGTATTTGAGATCATCGAGACGATCAAAACCAAATTCAATCCGATAGGAGACATAGTAAGCGGCGGCGACGGCTACTTCTACGGAGCAGTTCGCTGGGCAGACCAGTATAGAGGCGGAGCAATCATCCGGGTAGCACCACAACAACCCGTGGAAATTATCCACGCATTTTCGTTTCAGCAGTCATGGCCTGTGCCAAATAGCGGGGGATCGAGCCCTACAACTGGTCTGACAAAAGGTGCAGACGGTGCATTTTACGGAGTCACCCAAGGTGGCGGAGCTTACGGCTGGGGAGTTATTTACCGTATCACCCGCGAAGGGGACTTCAGTGTCATCCTGGATGTCAGTGACACCCATGCCAATGGAATCGATCACCTGATCGCTGGTCCCGACGGATTTCTTTACGGAGCCGGGAACTATGGCGGCCTCTACAACGGAGGAAGACTTTTTCGCGTTAGCTTGGGAGGCAATTTTGAGAATCTCTATGACTTCCCTGCGCATGTCGAACCGTCCGGGCCGAGATCCATCCGTTTTGGCCCCGGAGGCAAGCTCTATGGGATGACCATTGGAGGAACCTTATATCGCTATGACGGAGACAATAAGATAAGTCAAATCGCAAACGTTTGGGAGAGAGGGCTCCGCTCCACGCCACAATTCACTCCCACGTTCGACGGCTTCTATGTTACGACCAATTGGCAACTCCTTCACGTTAGTCTCACCGGAGAAAAGACCATTTTGGGCGATTTCGAGGAAGACAACATGGGAGACGACATTCACCCGGTAACCAGCTTTGCAACTCCTCACGGTCTGATCGGCATCACCTACCAAGGAGGAGAGCACGATAACGGATTCATTTACAGCCATGTCCCAGGACAAGGCATGAGATATCTCTATCAACTTGGACCAGAGTTCAATTCGACAGTATGCACGCTCGGTCAGAGCCATGATGGAACGATTTATGGCCTAGCTCCCCTAATCGAGAGATCTGCCGGCTCCCGCATGGCCTCCTCGGAAGCGCACGAGGTGACCTCTCGCGATGAGAAGGCGAAGGGTGCTCAAAAAACCAAAGCAAGTGGCCAGTCATTCCGGCTCCGCAACCCTGCCGCGTCCACTTCCAATTTCTTTCCTCTCACCGAGGATGAAACGGTGATACTTCCTGAGAAGGCAAAGAACGGCGTACGAAAGGTGGTTGTCCAAGTCCTGGCCAACGACCGTGATCCTGATCGAGACCCACTGAGCTTGACCGGAGTGAGCGGAGGCGGAGCCGGAAAAATCGAAATTACCCATATCAAGGGAAAACAATCCCTGCTGTTCGCAACCGAAGAAATCGACCCTCAAAGCAGAAAAATTGTTTATCAGGTGGCTGATGGCAAGGGTGGCGAATCCACCGGCACGCTTCACCTTCTTTCGTCGGGAAGAGGCTCCTATGCTGGCACCGCATCCAGCGGAAGTCATACCGGTCAGATGGCCATCACTGTCGGTGCCGGGAATAAATGCAATGTAAGCCTGATCGTGGCCGGGGTCCGCTACTCTGGAAAAGCATCACTGGATTCCAGTGACGAAGCAACCGTCCGACTGAAGGCAAAGGGCGTTGCGCCAGCGATGGCGCGGCTCAGATTGGAACGCGGAAACTCTCGCCTTCTCAAGGCTGCTATCTCCATGAACGGAGCTCTTCTGAACATCGATTGCACGCCAAAGTAACTGCCTCCTTTGCTTTCACAAAGACCGCGTTGTGCAAAGCAATTCAACTAGCCGCTGATCCCCACGGGCACTGCGGTGACGAGAAACTGAGCCGCCCGGAGAGATTTGCCGTGGCACAGGGAGGGGCGGTAGCCTTTCTTGGGTGCCTCCGATGAGCGAGTTCGATACGATCCTGCGCCAAGCCTCCGTCGTCACGGACGATGGCGTGCGGACGCTCGACGTGGGGATCTCCGGGGAAATCTTCGCCGAAATCGCCGAGAATCTGGCGGGCTCCTGCGAACTGGAGATCGATGCCACGGGCAAGGTGCTCTTCCCCGGACTGGTGGATGCGAATGTCCGCTTCAACGAGCCCGGCCGCACCGAGTGGGAGGGCTTTGCCACCGGCTCCGCCGCCCTCGCCGCAGGGGGCGGCACGTCCTTCATCGACATGCCGGTGAATTCCTCGCCGCCGGTGCTGGATCTCGCCAGCTTCGCGGCAAAGCGGCGGGCGGGCGAGGCCCACAGCCGCCTCGACTTCGCGCTGTGGGGCGGGCTCACGCCAGACTCCCTGCCGCACCTGGCAAACCTCGCCCGTGCCGGCGTCACCGGCTTCAAGGCCATCCTCTGCCCCAGCGGGCTCGATGATTTCTCCGCCGCGAATGAAGGGACGCTCCGCAAGGGCATGCATGTCGCAGCGGAATTCCACCTGCCCGTGGCCGTCCACGCGGAGAGCCAGGCGGTGATCGCCGCTCACCAGCGGGAGTTCCCCGTCCCCCGCCCCGGCACCATGGCGGACTGGCTGGCATCGCGACCGGTGGCGGCGGAGATCGCGGCGATCGAGATGGCGCTCGCCTGCGCACGGGACACCGGCTGCGCGCTGCACGTCATCCACGTGAGCGCGCCGGAAAGCATCGACCTGATCCATGCCGCCAGGCGCGAGGGCATCAATGTGACCGCGGAGACCAGCCCGCACTACCTGCTGCTCGACCGCGCGGCCGCGGAAGGCATCGGCCCCGCCGCGAAGTGCGCGCCGCCGCTGCGCTGCACCGGCACGCTCGACGGGCTCTGGCGCGTGCTCGCCGCCGGGGAGATCGACTCGATCAGCTCCGCCCACTCGCCCGCACCGCCCGAGCTAAAGGATGGCGGCGACATCTTCTCGATGTGGGCGGGCATCGCGGGGTGCCAGCATGGCTTCCCGCTGCTCGTCGAGCGCGCACTGCAGGAGACGACGTGGCAACGGCTTGCCGCCCTGTTTTCCACGAATCCCGCCCGGCGCTTCCGCCTGGATGGCCGGAAAGGCCGCATCGCACCCGGGCTCGATGCCGACTTCTGCTTGCTGGTTCCGGAGGAATCCACCATCGACGCGGGCGACCTGCTGACCCGCCACTCCCTCTCGCCCTACCTCGGCATGCGCAGCGCATGGCAGGTGGCGGCGACCTGGCTGCGCGGCCACCCGGTCTCGCCCGCGACGCACGGGCGCTTCCTCCTTCCCGACGATTCCTGATTTCTCCCATGACTCCTCTTTCCGGCCACACCCGCACCCGCGTCGCACTCCGCCACGCCCTCATCTCGCCCGATGGTCATGTGCCCGGCACCTTCCCCGGCTGGGATGGCGCCAGCGCCTACGTGCTCGTCTCCCCCGCCATGGGCTCGGATCTCTCGCAGATCCTCGTCGTCTATGAATCCGGCGGCGGCACCGCGTGGTTCCCCGCGGATGAAAACGAGCATGTCGTCTATGTGGAGAGCGGCGACTGTCGCGCGGTGTGGGACGATGGCGACGTGACCCTTACGCCCGGTGGCTTCCTCTTCGTCCCCGCGGAAAACGTGCTCGCCCTTCATGGCAGCGAGGGCACCCGGCTGCTCGTCTTCCGCAAGCTCTTCGAGCCCGTGGAGAATCTCGAGGCTCCGCCCGCCGCCCATGGCAATGCCGAGGACCTCCCCGGTGAGCCCCACCCCGGCAACGAAAGCATCCTCGTGAAAACGCTGCTGCCGCTCGACGCGCGCTACGACCTCGCGCTGAACATCGTCACCTGCCCGCCCGGCTCGGCCCTCCCCGCCGTGGAGACCCAGGTCATGGAGCACTGCGTGCAGATCCTCACCGGCCAGGGCCTCTACCGCCTCGACGAAAGCCACTACCCCGTCGCCGCCGGCGATGCCATCTGGGTCGCCCCGTATTGCCCGCAGTGGTTCGTCGCCACCGGGGATGAACCGGCGAGCTACCTCTACTGCAAGGACGTCCACCGGCTGCCGTAGATCACCGGCTGCACTCCGGTCATGTATCCACTCTCCTCCGCGATCGGCTCGCTCCGGATCGACCGCCGTTTCGATAGCACGGAGGAGATCTGGGAGGCACTGCTGGCGCGGACTCCGCGTGACAGGACGGAAGATCCCTTCTGGCGACACGAGGATCTTTTCGACGCGGCTTTCGAGCACCGCTTCGGACCGGCGGGCCGGGACACGGAATGGTGCGTCCTGACAATGCACCGCGATGTGTCGGCCTTCATGGCCACGATTTCCGCCAAGCATTTCGACGGAGACTTCGTCCGGCTGCTGCAAGACCTCCTGTCCGCCACCCTCCCGGACGAGCCCGTCTATCTCGGTGTCTATGAAGCCGGGGTGACGGACTATCACGGCCTGATTGCCAGCTTCGCGGTATTCCGGGACCGGCTGTGGGCTTGGACTCGGGGTGTAGCCGGAGACGGCGGCTGATTCACTCCCGGTCCGCGTAGATCACCCCGCCGCGCGCGGATAAAACCTGTTTGCCAATTCAAACAGGCATCTCTAAGGGTTTGATTTGCCGCACCCAACGGCGAATTCCCAAAAACCCATGTCCCTCAGCGCCCTCGTCCGGGCAGGTCGGTCCTTGTCCGCGACGTCCCTTGTTTGTGCGACCGCGAGCCTCATCGTGCTCGGAAGCATCCACGCCCAGCCCGGGCTCGATGCTCCCGAGGCCATCGGCCCGTACCTCAATGGCAACTTCCCCGCCACCGAGCCGAGCAATGCCGGCGAGTGGGCCGTGCAGGAGACCTACACCGGCATCAATATCAACCTGCCGATGCACCTGACCCCGTATCCGGGGACGAACAAGCTGCTGTGCGTGGCGAAAGAGGGCCGGATCTTCCTTTTCGAGGACAATGCCGCGGCGAGCACCACGGAGACCTTCCTCGACCTGCGCACGCGGACCTTCACCTCCAGCGATTGCGGGATGACGTGGCTGGTCTTCCACCCGCAATTCGGCACGGCGGGAAATCCGAACCGCGGCTACGTCTACGTCACCTACAAGTGGGCGCCCTCCACCGGCGGGGACGGGCATCAGGCCTACTGGCGGCTGTCCCGCTTCACCGTGCCGGATGGCTCGCAGGCCGCGGACCCGGCGAGCGAGCTGGTGATGATCCAGCAGTACGACCGCCAGGAATTCCACGACAGCGGCTGCATGCTCTTCGGCCCGGACGGCTACCTCTACGTCGCGGTGGGCGATGAAGGCGGCGCGAACGACCAGTACAACGTCGGCCAGAAGATCAACGAGCGCCTCTTCTCCGGCATCCTGCGCATCGACGTGGACAACAAGCCGGGCAACCAGCCCGTGACCACGCGCCGCCAGCCGCTGCAGATCGCCAGACCCACCGGCTGGCCGGTGAGCTACACCACCGGCTACTCGATCCCGGCGGACAATCCCTTCATCACGGAAGGAAAGGACTACCTGGAGGAATTCTACGCGCTCGGCCTGCGCCAGCCCTACCGCATCTCCTACGATGCCTCTAGTAATACGACGTGGATCGGCGAGAGCGGCCAGGACACTAGCGAGGAGCTGTGCATCCTGGCACCCGGCGCGAACTACGGCTGGCCCTTCCGCGAGGGCAGCGTCGCGGGGCCGAAGGCACAGCCCGCCGTCATCCACGGCACGCTCACGGAGCCGGTGTGGGACGTGCTCCACTCCTCCGGGCCGGATGGATGCCTCGTCGGCGGCTTCGTCTACCGCGGCGCGGCGCATCCGGACCTCACGGGGAAATACCTGACCGTGGACAATGTGAGCGGCCGCATCCGGTCCTTCACGCTGGCTGGAAATGCCGCGACCGCCACGCGCCTCGCGGACATGCCGAGCGGCAGCGTCTACAGCGGCACCTCCACCATCGGCAAGGACACCACGGGCGAGCCGGTCTTCATCAAGATCAACGGCACAGGCTCGCGCGGGCGCTTCATGAAGCTCGCTATGGTGCCTGCGGCCACCACGAACCCGGTGTGGTACCGCTTTGAGGACCAGCATCCATCTAACAGCTCGGGCTACGTCTCGGCCAATCCCGGCCATGCGACCGTCGATGTCATCGACAATGGCATCGCGATGCTCGCCGCCGACAATGGCACCACCTCTGCGAATGTCCGCTACTCCAGCCCGAACGGGCTGAGCCCCGCCGGAGCCACGGCGAACTCCGCCGGCGTCCGCATCGTGGGCACGGCGGGCACCGATGGCTACCCCGGCAACGCTCGCGGTGCGCTGGAGATGTCGGAGAATCTGGGACGGCTGGATGACTTCACCATCGAGCTGAGCTTCAAGCCCGCCGCGGGCACCCTCGGCAGCGGCTACCAGTGCTTCCTCGGGCTCGATGGCACCACGGGCGTCGTGCCAAATTCCCCTGCGGGCGCGGAGGCGGGCACGCCCATCCAGCCCTTCCGACTCATGCGCTGGGGCCGCAATGATGCCCTCGCGAATCCAGGTGTCCCGCTCGACCAAGGCGACCTCTTCCTCAATGTCCGCGTCCTGAATCCCGCGAACCAGCAGTGGCGCTCCCTCGCCATCGAGGTTTTCGACGACTCCACCTTCACCACAGCGGACCGGTGGTATCACCTCGCCATCGTCGGCCGCGTCTCCACCGGCACGCTGACCGTCTTCTCCTATGAAAACGGCAGCTACGTGCAGCGCGGGCAAGCCACCGGCTACACCGGGAATCTCCAGCCGGGCACCTGGACGATCGGCCGCGGGATGTTCAATGGCAACCTCGCCGACTGGGTGACGGACACGACCTTCGACGAAGTCCGCATCGCCAATGTCGCCCTGCCACAAAACCAATTCCTCTACGCGACACTGCCGTGGCAACCGGTGGTGGTCGTGGCGAATCCGCCGCGGCTGCTTTCCGAAACAGGAGCCTTCGCTGATCTAACAAGTCTCACGCCCGCGCCCGGCGTCATCCTCTACGATGTGAATTCCCCGCTGTGGTCGGATGCCGCGGCGAAGCTGCGCTGGATCGCGCTGCCGAATGACGGCACGCACGACACGCCGCAGGAGAAGATCGGCTTCGATCCCGAGGGGCCGTGGTCCTTCCCCGCAGGCACCGTCTTCATCAAGCACTTCGAGCTGCCGGTGGACGATGCGGACCCGTCCATCCGGAGGCGGCTGGAGACGCGCTTCATCGTGATGCCTCAGACCGGCGAGCCCTATGGCGTGACCTACAAGTGGCGCGCCGATGGCAGCGATGCGGAGCTGCTACCCGGCGGCCTGAGCGAAAGCATCACCATCGCGGAGGCGGGCGGCGGCACACGCGTGCAGCAGTGGGACTACCCGAGCCGCACGGACTGCCGCGTCTGCCACAATGCAAATGCAGGCCACGTGCTCGGCCTGAAGACCTGGCAGCTCAATGGCGACACGACCTACGACCGCACCGGCCGCACGGCGAACCAACTGGAGACGCTCGGCTCGCTCGGATGGTTCGACTCCGGCTACCGGCCGGAGCACTTGCCGTGGTTCCTGAAAGGCCACCGCCTGGACGATACGTCCGCCTCGCTGGAAGTACGAGTGAGATCGTACTTGGACTCGAATTGCTCGCAGTGCCACCAGCCGGACGGCGTGCGGGCACGCTTCGATGCGCGCTTCAGCACGCAGCTCGCCTCGCAGGGACTCATCCATGGCCCGCTTGTGGAGCCCGCGGATGAGGAGATCGTGATGCCGGGCGATCTCGCTCACTCGATGCTGAGGATACGCCACTCCAGCACGGGCCCGCTGAAGATGCCGCCGCTGGCGAAGAACGTCGTCGACGCGCAGGCCGCGCAGGTCATCTCGGACTGGATTCTCTCGCTGCCAGCCGCACCCGGCGTGGAGCTCGTCGCCCCGGCCAGCGCGGAGGGTGACTTCACCGTGGCCGTGCGGTTTTCGGAAGCCGTCACCGGACTCTCCGCCGCGGACTTCTCGGTCGGCGGGGGCGATGCCACCGGCCTCACCGGCAGCGGCGCGGACTACGTGCTGACCATCGCGCCGCGCCACGGAGCCCGCCAGGTGACCCTCGGCCTGCCCGCAAATGCCGCGCAGGCAAATGGCCATGGCAACTACGCCTCCGCCACGCACACCGTGACGATCAGCGACCCGGGCCTGCTCGCCTGGCTGAAGCTCGACGAGACGGCGGGCAGCTCCGCCATCGACAGCTCGCCGCAGGAAAACCACGCCACCCTGGTGGACATGGAGGCGGGCGACCGCATCCCCGGGAAATTCGGCGGCGCGCTGCGCTTCGACAGCACCGACGAGCGCGTCACCATGGCGAATGTCGCGCCGAATGACTTCACCGTCAGCTTCTGGATGCGCACCACCCGCGCCTTCCCCGTGACGGCAAATCCACCCTCGGGCATCGCCATCATCAATGCCGACAGCGGCGGGCCCACGAATGACTACCTCATCGCCGGCACCCGCGAGAATGGCATCAGCCGCATCTCCTTCCAGACCGGGAATGCCGCGGGCACGCCGAACATGATCCTCCACGCCACCAGCCCCGTGAATACCGGCGACTGGGTCCACGTCGCCTGCACCCGCGTGAAATCCAGCGGCGAGATGAAGATCTACATCAATGGCGTGCTGGAGGCCACTCGCACCGGCAGCCTGGACACGCTCGGCGCCAGCCCCGTGCTCGTCATCGGGGCCACGCCGGGCAGCGCCGCGACGAGCTATGAGGGCGATCTCGACCAGATCCGCATCCACGGCCGCGCTCTCGCCGCCGCCGAGGTGACGGATCTCTTTCTGGAAAGCGACGCCCTGCCGCCCTACGCGCAATGGCTGGCCGATCACCTGCCGGGCCTCTCGCACCTGCACGGCGACGACGCGGACCCGGATCACGATGGCACCGGGAACTTCGGCGAATTCGCCTTCGGCGGCGACCCGCTCTCGCCCGGCGTCTTCCCCGTCCCGCTCAACCGCGCCGCGGACGGCACGGTCACGCTCAGCTACCGGGCCCGCCGCGCACCCGCCGGGGCGATCTACCAAGTGCAAGTCGGCGACGACCTCACCGGCTGGACCGCCGCCGATCCCGACATCACCAGCGTCACCCGCACGCCCCTCGCGGACACGGACTATGAAACCGTGACCGTCACCTACCTCCCACCGGAGCAAACCGCGCGCCTCTTCTTCCGCATCCGCGCCAGGCCGGAGTAGGAGGGCAAGCACGAGCGCTAGGCAAGACACCGAGACAAGTGTTCCAAATTGTGAGCAAAGGAAGTGTGCTCCAACCTCTATCCCAATAATTGAAAGATCGTCACAGACCATCTCCCCAGACAAGAGGCTAAACGGATGCAATAGCATAGCTAAAAACACTAATCGGACCAGACAAAAAGTTAACAAATTTTTCTCAATGCGTCTAGATCAGGCTTGGCAACATTATAAAACCACTTAGACGTCTTTTAAATGCCCTCCGTTTTAGTGTTAGCCACAGAATGGGAATCCAGCCATGGAGGAATTTCAAGCTTCAACAGAACGCTATGCCGCTATATTGCGGGCGCTGGCTGGATTGTTTATTGCTTCCTTCCTAGGAAGGCGTCTGATCGCGAAAACAAATCGGCTTCCGAAGCAGATGTAAATCTTCTTCACCCTGGAGACTCATTCGTGGATTCCCCACTGGACGATAAATCCCTCCTTTCTCTCCCTCCAACAATTTCGTCGGATGTAAAAATTGATTGGATTTTTGGACATGGCCACGTAACAGGACCAGCAGCCCTGATCCAAAAATTTAGCAATTTCAAGAATTCCAGACTCGCGCATTTCGTACATGTCGCTCCAGGAGCAACCGAATGGTTTAAATCTACTTCGGAAGGAACTCGCGCAGCCGCCAAGGCCGAAATCAGGGAGAGACTTGAGGTCACATTAGCATCGCGGGCAGATCTAGTCGTAGCGGTTGGGCCATTGCTAAAACGTGAAATATCCAATCTTCTCCATGAAAAAGAAGACAGAATATATCAACTAGATCCCGGATTAAATATAACAAGCACCGCAATTCGCCGCCCCCCACCTGGAGAACAGTGCCTGTTGATTGGCAGAGCCGAAGACGCCATCTTAAAAGGCCTTGATATCGCAGCTCGCGCATTTGCCGAGGCTGTGAAAGAGCGGACACCCAGGCCTGTATTAGTCGTCAGAGGAGCTTTACCACATGCCTCCGATCAGCTAAGGAACGAACTAATTAAATGGGCTGGCATTCCTGGATTAGACATAAGAGTAAGAGAATACTCTCCAGACGATAAGCGCGTAAATGATGACCTACAGAGAGCAGTACTCGCTCTTATGCCATCACGCGCCGAGGGATTTGGGTTAGTTGCGCTAGAAGCCCTCGGAGCAGGCGTTCCGTTTCTAGCCTCTAAAACCAGTGGCTTCGCTGAATTAGTTAGAAATCGATTTGGCGATAAATTCGATCGTTTCTTGGTCCCGGTTGTTGATGACGAAATATCCGATAAGCTCACTTGGGCATCAGCTATAAAATGGATTCTCGACAACCCTATATTGGCATTGGATTCGGTTTCTTTTTTCAAAAAAGAATATAGCAGATCCATAAAATGGGAGGACAGCATTCAAGGCCTACTGGAAAGAATGAATTTCGATCATAAGACAATCGATACTCCTTCGAAGCTTGATCAGATCTCTTCCGACCTCACACAACCTAAATATCAATCACCGACTCAATCGATAAAGCATTCTTCACTTAAAGATTTTCTCGCTCAACAAGAGGCTAGAAGAAACCAAGCTGTTCATCAATCTCAGTGCCTTCTCGTGTGGGAAGCGGATGTCGGGATAGGGTCTTGGAAAAACAAGCCAATAGTAAGCGGCGAAAAATTAGTCATCCCATCATCAGGAAGATTTCACAATTTGGAGGATCCGTTCGACGGGGTATTTTGCTTGTCGAAAGCCACTGGAGAAACGATTTGGAGATCCCCGACAGAAGGTGATGCTAACGCCGTTTCCATATCCGATTCTAAAGTTATCGTAGGCACAGACCGAGGAAGAATTCACTGCTTCGACCTAGAGACCGGAATCGAAGAATGGACTAATACATTTCGATCCGCAATAATCACGAAGCCACTTTTCTTTTCCGATCGAGTTTTGGTATGCACCATGGATGGAGAACTCGCCATTATAGCGATTAGTAGTGGGCATCACATTAAATCTGAAATAATCCATGCCCCCGTAGCATCTAATCCACTTAAAATTGATGGGAAAATATTGATATTTACTACTTTTGGGTTGTGCTACGAATTCTCAGAAATTGCTCTTTTTAGTGATTCCAAAAGCCGCCACAAGGAGTTACATCGCTTCTACTTTGAAGATGAATACTCCGAACTCGGATTATCCGAGTGTGAGTTCTGGGGGGATCCAGTTATCTTAGGTGATACAATTATTGCGCCCTATGTAAGACAAACCACTTACAGTGGGCTACCCGTCATCGGAATAGACAAAAATAATATTTTGGAAAAGTGGAACAGCCCAAAGCTTCCATCTGAGATGGAGCGCCAATATGGAAACATCAGGGCCACCCCATGCATAGCTAATCAGTGCGCATATTTACCAATTAGTTACGGCAATGAGGTCGCATGTATTAATGAGAGTGGAGATGTGAAATGGATTGCCGAAAGTGGAACCCCGTTTTTCCCCCAATACGGCAGCCCTGACTACACCAAAGGCCTTATCCTAGTACCTCGTTTCGATGGCTATGTACACGCGATCGACGCCGAAACAGGGGTTTATTTGTGGAAAATTCTTCCTGGGGAAGAACAAAGCGAGACTCTCTCTATTAAAGAACAGTATGTCCATCACTCTGCGAAATGGGAAAACCAAGATGCCGCCCCATTGAATTCCCACCTGACCACCGATGAAGATATGTTTTACATTCATAGCAGCAATGGTAAAATTTACGCCTACAGAATTAATTTGTAGCACATCGGGAGCTCTACCACGCCCGTTTATTCAGGAATAATGCAATATTCACCAGATCAACACACTTGAATAACCTGATCCATGATTTAACCTCAAAATATAATGAAATCGATCGTGATCTTCTGATCGTAGTAAATGTTACTCGACAAAGACAAACTTCAACTCTCCCGCAGTGTCTTCAAGGCGACTACGGAGAAAGTCCAAGTTCAGCCTCGAGTTTAATAGCTGGATGTTGTAAGACCTCCCATGCGCGCTAGTGCATCCTGCCCGATGTTTTGAACGGTCTTGATCGGGGGGCGGCGGGGTGGTAGAGGCGGGGGTCTTCCTCCTTCCATGAAGCTCCCCTTCCGGTCTTCTCTCGTGCGATTCCCGGGCCTTGCCGGGGGGGCCGCTTGTCTGTTGCTGGGCATCGCGACGCCGTTGGCGGGCGCGGAGAGATTCGTGGTATCGGGCTATGCCCGGCAGGCGAGCGGGGGCGTGGTGGTGGGCCTGAATCCGGTGTCGGCGCCGGTGCTGGCGCTGACGGCGGGGCCGAGCGACCGGTATTTCGTCCCGCCGGGGAAGGTGCGTTGGGCGGTGGAGCTAACGGGGGCCTTTGACGCCACGACAGGCGTGCCGATGGCCCGGGCGCTGCGCACGGCACCGGCGGACTACGCTTGGCCGGCGGGCGAGGAGATGTCCCCGGCGCGCTACGCGGGCCTGAGCAATTCGATGAATCCATTCGAAAACCCGGTAGATCCGCTGGGCGTGACGCCGGGCGGGCCGCCGGACTACGACATGGACGGCATCCCGGACGAGGAGGACGATTTCCCCGGAGACCCGACGGAGCACTCCGACCACGATGGCGATGGCATCGGCGACAATGCGGACCCGGACGATGACAACGACGGCATGCCCGACGCCTGGGAGATCGCGCACGGGCTGAACCCGCTGCTGACCGACTCGAACGAGGACAGCGATGGCGACGGATTCACGAACTTCCAGGAATACGAGGCGGACACGGACCCCCGCGACCCGCGCTCGCGCTTCACCGTGGAGATCGCGCAGGTGGACCCGGAGACCGTCCGCCTCGGCTGGCTGGCCATGCCGGGCCGCACCTACACCATCTGGAGATTCACCTCGCTGTCCATCGCCCCGCAGATCGTCTCCCGCGACATCACGGTCAGCGCCCGCGCGCGGCTGGTGCGGGATTTCCCGATGACGGGGGACAAGAGCTTCTACTACATCAAGGCCGAGATCACCCCGGCCCCGTGATTGCACCGATCTGATCGCCGATCCCAATCCTGATACCGACTCGAGAAGAACCAACCTGATACCCCACCCCAGACCCACCATGAAACACCTCTTCACCCTGCTGGCCGGCGTCTGCCTGCTGGCCCTCTCCAGCGTCCGCGCCGCGGAGTCCATCCACATGACCATCGACCGTGGCGGCACGAAGATCGAGGGAGAGCTGGAAGGCGGGGCCATCGAGGTGCTGGGCTACCAACACGAGATCACCACCCCGCGTGACCCCGCCTCGGGTCTGCCAACGGGCCGCCGGATGCATCGCCCGATGTCGATCGTGAAGGCCATCGACAAGGCCACGCCGATGATCCACCAGCTTTTCGCCCGGAATTCGAAGTGCGACGAGATCATCCTGAAATTCTGGCGGAATGATCCGAAGACCGGGAAGAAGACACAGTACTACACGATCTCCATGAAGGACTGCTTCATCATCGAGGTCCGCGACTGGAAGCCGAATGCCCGCGATCTCTCCGCCGACCGCGCGGGGGATCTCCAGGAGGTGATGTTCACCTACAAGGAGATCACGTGGACCTACGGCGAGGGTGGCCCGACCTTCACAGACAGCACGGCCCCCAGCGCCTGAGCGGCGCGTACGAGATCGTTTATCGCAGGATAAGTATTAACTACAGGTGATCTCTGGCTAACATTCCGGACTCGTGTAATAGATGGAAGCGCTGACTTCCCCTTACCCGAGTCCCGACCCATGAAATCATCAGCCTCCCCGGCGCTCCGTGCTGTACTCGTCTCGCTGACCCTCCTTCCCGCCGCCACCCAAGCCGCGACCGTGGTCTGGAGCGGCGCTGACGGCCAGTATCTCACTCCTGAAAATTGGGTGGGCGGCGTCTTGCCAAATACCGCGGCTGGCGACACCGCGCTCATCACGTCCGGCGATGTGATCTACACGGCGGGCAGCGACCTCACGGTCAGCAATGGAGGCCAGCTCGTCATCGCCGGCGGGAGCTGGACACAGGTCGGCGCGAACTCATGGCTCCAGCTTGCGGGCGGATCGCTGATCGTCGCGGGCGGCACCTTCAACCAAGGGACCTCGGGCAACATCGCCCGCCACAGCGGCACGACCATCACGGTCACTTCGGGCGTGGCGAATTTCACCGGCGACCTGACCACCGATCCCGCTGCGGGTAATTTCAATTTCACCGGCGGCACGATCAATCTCGGCGGTGAATTCAAGCCGATCGAGACCTTCACGATGACCGGGGGCGAGCTGAATGCCGCGCTGGTCTCGTTTTCCGACGGAGATGGCACATTGTTCTTCGAAGGAGGCCGGATCTCCGTCAACGGGGCCGGTCCCTACGGCGGTTTCTACGGCGGCGGCGGAGCGAAGGCGCTGGACTTCAGCTCCGGCTCCTCCGGCCAGCTCTACTTCCGGAACTACTCTATCGCTGATCTCACGAGCGACGGTTTCATGACGAACGGCACCATCCAGTATGAGGGTGCCATCGCGCCGACAGCCTTCAATGTCGTGGAGACCGGCGGAGGCGTTCTTGTCACGGTCATTCCCGAGCCATCGACTGCGATGAGCCTGCTGGGAGGTCTGGGCACCCTCCTGATGGTCCGCCGCCGGAGGTCGGCCTGAGGATTTCTCCGGGGGGAGTAAGTAAAGGTGTGGCGACGACGGGAGGATATCTCGATCTCCGGTGGTGACGTATGCGTCTGGTACGTTAGACACATGAGCATGAGAACCGGCGTCGCCACACTGCTCGCTCTCCTTTTCCTCCCCCACGCCGCGCTCCGCGCCCAGGTGCCGAACCTGGTACCGCAGCAAGGCCGGGTGGCGGTAAACGGGGAGAACTTCACGGGAACGGGGCATTTCAAATTCGCCCTGGTGAATGGTGGTGGGAACATCACCTACTGGAGCAATGACGGCAGCAGCGCCGGCGGGGCCGAGCCGCTGTCCGGCATCACCCTGCCGGTGACAAAGGGCCTCTACTCCGTGATGCTGGGCGATACCACGGTGCCCGGCATGACTGCCCTACCGCTGACCGTGTATGCCAATGCCGACCTGCGGCTACGCATCTGGTTCAACGACGGCACGCAGGGCTACCAGAAGCTCGCGCCCGACCAGCGCCTCGCCCCGAATGGCTACCTGCCGGACGGCAGCATCAGCGCGGCGAAGCTGGCGAGGGGGGCGGAGTCACCGGCGATTCATGTGACGAGCAGCTTCGGCAGCTACCCGATGTCTGGGAACCAGCATTACGTCGCGACTGGCAACACGAGTTTCCAACTGCCATCCGGAGGTCAACTGGGAGACGTCATTCGTATCGACCGCACAGGCGGTGGCGGAATTACGATCTCCGACCCGGGCGGTGGAGTGTGGGGTTTCTCCTCCTTCAGCCCACCGTCGCACGGCATCTACGACCTCTACGGCACCGGGAATGGCATGATCTATTGGGCATTTGCCCGGAATACCGGATCGTCGAGTCCTTCACTGACCTTGCATCGCACGGAGAATCGCGGAGCTTTGTGGAATCAAGTGGGATTCAGTGGCCAGCACATTGTGGCCTTCGCATGCTCCGCTGATGGCAATACGGCCATCTCCACGACCACGCCGGCCCGTTTGCTGAATGTCACTCGCAATGGAGGATCGTCATGGGTCCAGAGAGGCCCGGCGGAGCAGAGGGACTGGAGACATTTCGCGTGTTCGTCCGATGGCACCCGCCTGTATGCTGCAGAAGATACCGGCCAACTGCACGTGTCGGCCGACGGTGGCGTGACGTGGGCTGCCATCGGGGCCAGCAGACCGTGGAAGAAACTGAGCTGCTCGGCGGACGGGATGAAACTCGTGGCCGGCCTGCCCGGCTCACCCCATGCCTCCATCACCGTATCGACCGACGGTGGCGTGACGTGGGCGACCCACCCGACCGGCACCTCGGCCGTCCATGATGTGGCATGCTCGGCGGACGGGACCACCGTGATCGCCGCCGTGGATGGCTATGCCCTCGTCTCGCGGGATGGCGGCGTGACCTGGGCGCCAACCACTATCTGGCCGGGCAAGGTGGCCATCTCGGCAAATGGCTCCACGATGATCGGTTTGCGCTCGGACTCTCCTCTCATGATCTCCCGCGACCGGGGACAGACGTGGCTCTACTCCGGCCCCCAGCGGCAATGGACCTCAGCCACCTGCTCTGCGGACGGCAGTGCATTCGCCGCTCACTCTATCAGCGGCACCCAGTTCTGGACTTCATCGGGGGGAGCCTTTCACTCCACGACCCAGCCGGGGACGGTCGAGCTCGTCTATGGCTCGGACGGATGGACCACGACCCGTGGACTCGGAACATGGACACAGAGTGGTAACAATCTGTCCATCGCCACCGGCAATGTCGGCATCGGAACTTCCGCCCCGGCTTACCCCCTCTCCTTCGGAAACACCACCGGCACCAAGATCGCGCTGTGGGACCAGCCGAATAGCACGGCGGACTACGGCATCGGGATGGGGTCGTCCCAGATGTATTTCCATGTGGGCGCTCCCGGCGCTCGCTTCTCCTTCCTCGACGCTCCGGGCGGCAACGAGGTGCTCAAGATCGGGACCGGAACCACTGCCGGAGTGGCCATCAATGCCGGTGGGAACTTCGACAATCCGCAGCTCACGCTGAACCAGACGACCGCGGGAGATTGGTCGCGCATCCGGATGAAGTCGGATGGCCCGGCGTGGGACATCGCGCTGAGTGCGGGAGCGGCCCCCGTGATGAATATCTACAATGGGAACGCGAACGTCCTCTCGCTGGAGCATCAGGGGAACGCGACGCTCACGCGGAACCTGAATTTCCTCACGAATACCGGGCTGCGCCAGATGGTAAATCTCTGGAACAACGAGCATGCGATCGGCGTGCAGGCCTGGACCACCTACTTCCGCACCATCGGCGGGACCGCCGCGGGCGGCTTCGCGTGGTATCGCGGCGGCATCCACAATGACAGCCAGTACAACGCCGGCGGCGGCGAGGAGCTGATGCGACTGAACAGCGGCGGCCTCACCGTGCGCGGCACCTTCGTCAGCAGCAGCGACCGCCACATGAAGGAGAACATCCGCGAGGTGAATGCCCGCGACGTGCTCGACAAGGTGGTCTCCATGCCGGTGAGCCGGTGGAACTATCTCGACGACCCGGACAGCGATCACATCGGACCGATGGCTCAGGATTTCCACGCGGCCTTCCGCGCGGGTGCGGATGACAAGCACATCGCCACCGTGGATGCGGACGGCGTGGCGCTCGCCGCGATCAAGGGGCTGAATGAAAAGCTGGAGGAAAGGGACCGGGAGATCGAGTCGCTGCGCGAGCGGAACAAGGCGATGGAAGCGCGCCTCGAAGCACTGGAAAAAGCCGTGCTGAAGTCCGGCACCGGCGAGCCGTAAACAAGCATCCCTCTTCCCGCGTCATGAAACTCACCATCACGCTGCTGCTTCCACTCTCGGCGGGCGTCGTCCTCGCCAGTGGAAATCCCGGCTACTCGCAGGCACCCTCCTCACAGGTGGCGGGCGGTCGCAGCAGCAGCGGGAACTATACGATCGACACCGCGATCACGAGCGGCGCCGAAGCGGAAGCCGAGAGCTCGGTGACGCGCACCGGCTACGCGGCGATGCTCACGGAGCCGGTCGCGATTTCGGTCGGCCCTACTCCGGCATTCGTAAACGAAACGGAGACGATCACCTTCACCAGCCGCCTGATGATGGATGATGAGAGCTGGACGCCGCTGCCGGCGGAGGACCTTCTGTGGCACGTCTTCAGCGGACCGCTGCAGCCATCAGTCCATGGTAGCTTCATCGCGGACATCATCTATCAGGATGCCGCGGCCCAGGTGGTGGCGAGTTACAAGAGCTTCAATGCCACGGTGCCCGTGACGGTGCGGAACAGCGACATCGACAACTTCCCGGGATACGCCGGAGACGGGCTCGACGACGCGTGGCAGGAGCTCCACTTCGGGCTCTACAATTTCGATGCCGCGCCCTTCCGGGATCCGGATGGCGACGGCTACGACAATCTCTTCGAATACCACGCGGGGCTCATCCCGGTGGATCCGCTGTCCACCTTCCACATCCGCATTCGCCCTCATCCGTCGCAGGCAGGGCAATACCAGATCCATTTCAGCCCCATCCTCACGGGCCGCACCTATACCGTGCAGCGGAATGCCGCGCTGACACCGGGGGCATGGCAAGCGCTTGTCAATCCGCCGACCACCACCACGGGAAGCGAGCGAACGGTGACGGACACCAGCCCGCATGCCGCACGTGGATTCTACCGCGTGGACGTGAAGAAAGACTGAGTCGTCGCCATCAGCGGGACGCCCCGGTGACATGCGGGGCCGTGCGAAGCCGGTAGCCGAGATCGAGCATGGAGGCGTGGCTGGCAGTCGCCGCGCCACGCAGCGGTGAGGTTGCCGTCGGCGTGACGTCATGGCTCGCGCCATTCCACGTGACATTCGTGAAATCTCCGAGCCCCGTGCCCGGGATGGAGCTGACGCCGGAAGGCCTCGTGCCAAAGGTGACCAAGCCCGAGAACACGGTCGCCCCGGCGGACCCGGCGAGGAAGATGGCATCCGCGGTCTGCGAGTAGCACGCGTTGTTTGCGAAGAGATTGTCGGTGCCCGCGGACCAAGAGCCGAGGCGCACGGCACGCCACTCGGCGATGAAGGTATTGTTCACCACCGTCATCTTCGTGGGATTCTGTCCGCTGAGGGGGATACTGGCGAAGGCACCGACCTCTCCGCCGAAGACGACGTTGTTCCGCACGATGCATTCCTTCTGCACGTGCAGCCCGTAGTCATCGCCGGGCAGGCAGACATTGTGCTCCACCACGTTCACCGGATTCCCCGCCGTGCCGAAGACGGTGATGCCGGGAAGCTCGCAATCTTCCACCACGTTTCCCGCGATCAGATTTCCCCACGAGCCATCGCGGACGAAGATGCCATAGCCGAGGCTCGAGCCATTCGCGCGGGCGATGCGGTTCATCGCTATCACGGACTGCTTCGCCACGGTGGAAACACCGCCGAGATAGATCCCGGCTCCACCGGCATCCGGCGCACCGATATCGTGGATCTGGTTGCGGGTGAAGTAGGCCTTCTCGATCGGGCGACTGTTCGCCTGGATGCCGTCATTCCCGGTGTGGTGGATCTTGCAGCGGTCCACGCGGACATTGCTACAGGTACCAAACCGCAGGCCGGAAGAACCGCCGGTGATCTCCAGGCCCTCCAGCGAGAGGTAGGAAGCGTTAGCCGCGGTGCCGATGTTCAGGACATTCTGGTTCGCATCCGGCCGGGTGATGACGACGCTACCACCGCTGCCCGCGACGATGCGGATGGGATTCTGCGCGGTGCCATTGAGAACCAGATCGGTCAGGCTGGAGATCGAGTAAGTGCCCGGTGCGATCACCAGTTGGTCGCCCGGGATGAGAGCAAGCATCGCGGTGCGCAGCGTGGCTCCATTTACCAATGCGGTCTGCGTGGAATTGTAGCTCAGGAAGATGGTCCGCAGCGGCTTCGCATCCGCCCACGGGGGATCGATGTAGAGATCCTCGCTCACCCGGTAGAAGCCCCGCGGTCCCGCGGCGGGGGCGCTGAGGGACATCGTGGTGGATGATGCGAGCAGTGGCTGGAGAGTTTCCACCGCCGGTGGCAGCGCGCTCCATGTCTGGAGGGAATCCGATGTCTGCACGCGGTAGATCCGCCCGGGAGTGGACGACCATATAAGCGGGATGTTTCCCCCTGACGGTGCTCCCGCCACCAATCGCGGCTCGGCATGGGCGAGGACCGGCAGCCCGAGGGCAACGACGCCTTTCCAGAGGCGGATCGTCAGGCGGCGGGGAGGAAAGCCGGGGGAGTTCATGCGTCGCAAGCTAACCATCAAGGTGCGCATGTCATCGCAAATCCCGAATCTGTTAGATCCACCGCTGGAGCGGCGTCGCAGCGATTCGTCGTTGCCGGGCGGGCGGCGGAGGGTAGGTTGCGATTTATGTGCTGCCCGATCGTGCATCCGCTCCTGCGCATCGCCCCGCTCTTCCTCGCCTGTGGCGGCGCTTTCGCCCAGGTGACGGGGAATCCGATGGAACCCTCGTCAAAGCCCGCGCCGGTGAAAATAGAGCCCGGTCTGGAGGAGGCCGTGAAGTGGAAATGGAGCGCCGTGCCCTCCGCCACCAGCGCATGGGGCATGCCGCTGCCGGAGGAACTGGCACCAAAGGCGGGCGACGATCCCGCGAAGCCCGCACCGGCGGTGGCCGAGCGACCGACGAGCTACGAGATCCAGAAGGGCGACACGCTTACCCGGATCGCGGGGAAATTCTTCATGTCCGTGGACCAGCTCAAGCAATTCAACGAGCTGAAGAACGACCGCATCGTCATCGGCCAATCGCTGCGCATCCCCACCCCTGCGGAACTGCTGGCCATGGCCCCGCCGCCACCGCCGCCGGATGCGAAGAAGGATGGCGACAAGGGCAAGGATGGCGAGGTGAAGCCGGAGCACTCCTTTGACTCCGAGCCGATGACCTACGAGCAGCTCGTGATGGAGACGGTGCTCATCCAGGTCTTCCTCGACCGCGAGATGTTCTCGCCCGGAGCCATCGATGGAAAGAGCGGCCCGACTTTCAAGAAAGTGAGCCAGATCTATCAGGCCACCCACCCGGACGCCTCCGAGCCCGCACGGCTGAAGGCAAAGGCGATCGAGGTGGTGAAGCAGCCCTACACGAACTACGTGTTGCGCGCGGAGGACTTCAAATTCATCACGCCGCGCAAGCCCGGCGAAGTGGCAGCGGCACCGGGCGCTAAGAAAGCTCCGGCGAAGCGAGGCGCCCCCAGCCCGGTGAAAGGCACGCCGCAGATCCCTCCGCTCACCTATGACGAGATGGTCGCCGCGGATTTCCTCGCCTATGCGAGCGCGTGGGAATTCGTCGCCGAGCGCTTCCACTGCGACGAGGGCTTCCTGCGCGAGCTGAATTCCAAGCTGAAGGAGATGCCCGAGGTCGGAACCATCTTCCAGGTGCCGAATGTGATCCCCTTCGAGATCGAGAGCGCCTTCGCCGAGCCGCTGCAACCGGTGGCCGATCCGGAGAAGCCGGTCACGGCGGCGGTGGTGAATCTCTCGCGGCTGGAAATTTCCCGCGGCGACGAACTCCTCGCCGTGCTGCCCGTCGCCTCCGCCCGCCCGGGCCTAACAGGTCGCGGGACGTGGACGATGCTGGAAGCGATCCCCAAGCCTCGCCTGGCCACCACGCGCGAGCCGCGAGAGGCACCCGCCGCAACGCCCGCAGAGGGAGAAGCACTGCCCGCCGCGCAGCATCTGCCCGCGGGTCCGAACAATCCCGTGGGCATCGCCTGGATCAATCTCGCGAAGTCAAAAACCACCGATCCCCTGCCCTACGGCCTGCACGGCACAGGCATCCCCGCGCGGATGAAGTCGCAGGAAGGCATCGGCGGATTCCGCATGACGAACTGGGACATCGCCCGCGCCGTGAAGCTGCTGCCCATCGGCACCCCGCTTCAGTGGAAGACGGAGTAAACCCTGGGAGCCATCCCTGGGAGCGCCGGTCATTAGACCGGCCCGAGGGATGATTCGCGCCGGTCTAATGACCGGCGCTCCCAGGCCTTCACAAGAAGTCCACCAGCGCCCTCAGGTAGTCGTCATACGCCTCGGCCTGCGGCGCGTGACCGACTCCCGGCAGCGCCACCAGCTTCGCGCCCGGGATCGCGACGGCCGCGGCTTTCCCGAGATCCTGATACTGGCCCATGGTCGCCGCGATGTCCTTTGACACAAGATTCTTCCCGATGGCCGTGCGGTCACGCTCGCCGATGATGAGCAGCGTGGGCACCTTGAGATCCGGGAATTCGTAGAGCACCGGCTGGGTCATCACCATGTCCGAGGTGATGGCGGTGACGCGGGCCATCCGCTCCTTGTCCGGCCCCTTCATCCATCCGACCTGGATCTCTAACAGAGGATCGTATTCCTCCTTCCATTGCCCATCGAAATACACCGTCTGCATGTAGTCCTTCACCGCGGAGGGTGCCTTCTTCAGCTCGGCGGCGGTGGCAGCATCGATGCTCTGGTAAGGCACCTTGCGCTTCCAATCCTCGAGGCCGATGGGATTCACCAGCACCAGCTTCTCCGCGGAGGCGGGATACATGAGGGCGAAGCGCGTGCCGACCATGCCTCCCATGGAGTGGGCGACCACCGATGCCTTCCCGATCTCCAGGTGATCCAGCAGCGCCTTCGTGTGCGCGGCCATCATCTGGAAGGAGTATTGGATGTCGGTGGGCTTCGAGGATTTGCCAAATCCGATCTGGTCCGGCAGCACCACGCGGTAGCCCCGTCCGGCGAGGTCCCTTGCGGTGCGCTCCCAGTAGGCTCCGGAGAAATTCTTCCCGTGGAGCAGCAGTATCGTGCGGCCGTTCGCGTCCCCGACGGGCTTCACGTCCATGTAGGCGAGCTTCAGGTCGTGGCCTTGTTCCTTGATCGCCAGCTCACGGACCTCGAAGGGATAGCGATAATCTGTTAGACCGGCATCCAGCGCTGGAAACTTGTCCATTGCGGAGGCCTGATCCTGCGCGGAGGCCGACAGGGCCAGCGCCGCTGTCGCGAAAATCGGGATGAAGCGGGAAATGCGCATGACGGCGCAACTTCCCCGGCGATAGCCTCGGTGCAACCGCGAATCCGGCGCAGGTGACACATCTTTCCGGAAACACCCGGCGGCACCTGCCACGTAACAAGAAGGACACCCATGGATCGCCGACACGCCCTAGCACTCGCCGCCCTCGCCATGACCGGCGGCTGCCGGCCCAAGCCCAAGCCTTCGGCCGAGGCCCCCTCCGCCCCGGAGCCCGCGCCTGCCCCGCCAGAGCCATCCGCTCCACGCGAGCCGCTGGAGGGCGCATCGCTGATGCCCGTGCATGCGGACCCCGCGCGCGTGATCCGCACCATCGGCGGGCTGCGTCCCTATCGCCCGGAGGGCTATGTGGTGCGGCGCGAGGAGGCGGGGCAAAAGGTGCTGATCCACAATTACGGCCACGGCGGCGGCGGCATGACACTCTCATGGGGCAGCTCCATGCAGGCGGTACGGCTCGCCGGGACCGTCTCCGGCCTGCACTGCGCGGTGGTCGGTGGCGGCGTGATGGGTCTGAGCACCGCGCGCCTGCTCCAGCTCCGCGGCGCACGCGTGACCATCTACACGAAGGCACTGCCACCGGACACCACGTCGAATGTCGCCGGGGCACAGTGGTGGCCCTTCTCGGTTTTCGACGGCGGGCGCAGGACCGAGGACTTCGGCCGGCAATTCGTCGAGGCGGCGCGGCTTTCCTTTGAGGCCTTCCAGCCGCTCGTCGGCCCGCGCTGGGGCGTGCGCTGGCTGCCGAACTACTACCTGAGCCAGAATCCCCACGCGAACGGCTGGCTCAGCGGACCGGGCAGCGCGCTGCATGACTTCCAGATTTCCTTCCGCGACTTCGGCCCGGGCGAACACGTCTTCCCCATGCCCCACGTGCGCCGCTTTCACACGATGATGATCGAGCCATCGATCTACCTCGCAACGCTGCTGTCCGACGTGCAGGTCGCCGGGGGAACGATCGACATCCGCGACATCTCCAGCCGCGAGGCCATGCTCGCGCTGCCGCACGACATGATCTTCAACTGCACCGGGCTCGGTGCCGCGCCCCTCACGGGTGACACCTCGCTGGTGCCGGTGAAGGGCCAGCTCTCCATCCTGATGCCCCAGCCCGGCGTGGACTACAATCTGATCCACGGGGACTACTACATGTTCCCCCGCACCGATGGCATCGTGCTCGGCGGCACCTACCTGCGCGGCCAGGCGGACCCCACGCCCGACCCTGATGCCGCGCGCCGGATCGTGGCCGCGCACCAGTCATTCTTCGACCGTTTCCGCGCCAGCCAGAAGGAGGCCGGATGATCGCCAAAAGACAAAATGGTGGCGAAATCGTTGCCGCTCGGAGCCGGGCGCGCGCGATGCCATCCTCCACGCTGACCCCGATGAAGCGCTTGTTTTCGCCCACCCTCCTCGCCGCCACCGTGCTGGCCCCGCTCCTCTGCCCGCCGCTCGGCGCGCAGCCGAAGAAGCCCTTCCACTTCGCCCACCGCGGCGGGGCCTTCGAGTTCGAGGAAAACACGCTCTTCGCCTTCCGCAGCAGCTACGACAAGGGCCTACGCGGCTTCGAGACGGACATCCGCATGACGAAGGACGGCCAGCTCGTGGTGCTGCACGATGACTCGCTGGACCGCACCCACAATGGCACCGGACCGGTCGAGGCACTCGATGCCGAGGCGGCCAAGGTCATCACCACGAAGAAGCAGGCCGAGCCTCTGCTCTTCCTCGACACCCTGCTCGACTACCTCGCCGACAAGCCGGGTCTCTACGTCGAATTCGAGATGAAGACGAGCAACAAGGAGCTCTACCCGGACGAGCGGATCGAGGCTTATGCAAAGCAGATCTACAAGCAGGTGATGGAGCGTCGCCCCGAGGGCTCCACCTGGGTCTTCACCTCCTTCGACGCGCGTCCGCTGAAGGCGATCAAGAAGATCGATGCGAATGCCGAGATCATGTTCATCAAGGGAGGCCCGCTCGATGACGAGCTCATGAAGGCCGCCACGGAGATCGGCGCGCGCCGCATCGCCTGCAAGATGGAAGGCACCACGCGCCTCGTCGTGAAGGATGCGCAGAAGAAGGGCTTCATCGTCACGGGATGGCCGGGCCGCGATCTCAACGACTACTTCCTCGGCCTGGGTCTCGGCGTGGACGCCATCTGCACCGATGTCCCGGTGAAAGTGCAGGAATTCATCGAGTCGCGCGCGAAGTGATGTGAGCGGGGGCGGCCTGCGTAGATCTCCCGGCGGTAATTTCCCTCACGAGGTTGCGCCCGGGAGAAGTCCGCCTAGGGTCGCCACCATCATGAACCACAAATCACGCAGGCAATTCATCGCCGGCAGCGCGCTGCTGGGAATCTCCGCCGCCACGGCCACCGCCGCCGAGACCGCACCGGCTGCCGCAGGCGGGGAGAAGAAGAATGATGCCCTGCCAAAGCTGCTCCACCACGTCTTCTTCTGGCTGAAGAATCCGGAGTCGGAGGAAGACCGCGCCAAGCTGATCGCGGGCATCAAGAAGCTCGGCGCGATCAAGACGGTCCGCGCCATCCACGTGGGCGTGCCCGCTTCCACGGAGAAGCGCGATGTCGTGGAGTCGAGCTACCACGTTTCCGAGCTGCTGTGCTTTGACGACGTGGAAGGCCAGAACGCCTATCAGGTCGATCCGCTCCACGTGAAGTTCGTCGAGGAATGCTCCGGCCTGTGGAGCAAGGTCGTCGTTTACGACGTGCTGGCCGCTTGAAGATGCCAGCCATCTGTTAGACCAACGGTCCGCGGGCTGACGATGCCCGCGGGCTACTCCGCCACTTTCACCAGGCGGAAGACGAAGAGGCTGACGATGCTGAAGGCGACGGCGATGAAGCCGAGGCGGTCGAAGTGGAGCATCGCCCCGCCGGGCGCGCGCGTCACCACCATCCCGGCGACGGCCGCGGTGACGCCGGAGGCGAGATCGCGCGAGCAGGAGACCAGGCTCATGTAGGCACCCCGGCGCGCGGGCGGCACGGCCAGCGAGATGGTCGCCTGCGCGGGGATGAAGCGCCCGCTTGCGAATACGAAGAACAGCGCGGCATTCAGCAGGATGTGCCACAGCGGCAGCGGGCCGGAGGTGGCCATGTGCAGGATGACGGCGCTCGCGATGACGATCATGATCGTGAAGACGCGGAAGCGGCCATGCCGGTCGGCCAGCTTCCCGACATAGGGGCCGGTGAAGATCGTGACCGCGCCACCGACGAGATAGACGAGGAAGAGATTCTCCTCTGCCAGCCCCACATTTCCCACGAGGTAAGGCGAGAGGTAAGGAATGATCATGAAGTGCCCCATGATGCAGACCATCATGAGCAGGATGCCCGTCCAGGCATTGCGGTCCCTCAGCAGGGACAGGAAGTCCTTCCGCGGATCCGCGCCCACGAGGTCGAGGTGACCGCGCACCGGCGGCAGCACGCGCGCCAGCAGCACCCACACCCCGGCGGCGATGGCGGCGATGACCAGGAAGGGAGCCTCCCACTTCCACCACTGCGCGAGCTTCAGCCCCAGCGGCACTCCCAGCGCGGCAGCCGCGGAGAAGGCCGTCATGATGATGCCCATGCCGCGCGCCCGGCGTTCAGGCGGGACGACATCCGCCACGATGGTCAGGATGGTCGCACTGCTCACGCCACCGAATGCCCCGCACACCGCCCGGGCCACGATCAGCATCTCCGGCGTGGTCGCGAGACCGCAGGCCAGAGTCCCGAGGGCAAAGCCCGCATAGCAAATCAGCAGCAGCCTCCGCCGGTCAAAGCGGTCGGCGAAAGGTGCCATCGCCAGCCCCACCACCCCGGCCGTCAGCGCGAAGGCGGAGATGATGTGGCCGAATTGCGTGGCGGTGAGGTCCAGCTCCCGCATGAGCTGGGGGCCCAGCGGCATCATCACCATGAAGTCCATGATGTGGGTGAACTGGACGGCGGCCAGCAGGAGCAGCAGGTTGCGTTCGGAAACGCGGGGCGCGGAATCCATAGAAATTCAAGCGCCCGTTTGAACGCGCGGCTTCCATCGCACCACAGCCGACCCCGCGCAAGCCCGGGGGTGGGATTATTCTGTAACGCCCCGCTGAGACCGGAACTCCCGCCCCCGACCCGATTCGGAACCTCAGTTGAATTGCAGGTTCATATTCAGGTCCTTGCGGAGGGCCTCCTCAATCCGGCTGCCCACCGCTTCGGCGGACTCGCCATTGAGCAACGCGGGCAATCCACCCAGCTTCAGCGCCTTGAGGTCGGGTGGGGAGCCCTCCGGGGCCTTCGGTGGCTTCAGGTGGGAAGGATACCTGAATTTGCCGTCGGGGAGCTTCGTCACCCCGGGCAGGGCGAGGAAGCCGACCATCGCCTTCTCGTAGTCCTCCACGTCCTGGAAGTATTGCTCGTAGCGGTCCATGTTCCGGCGGTTTTCCTCCAGGAACTTGCGGAGCTTTTCCACGCCCTTTTCCCCCTCGATCTCGATGAAGTAGTAGATGATCAGGTGGGCGGTCCGGTAGAGCTGAGGCAGATCGTGCGGCGTCGGCGGAGTGAACTGCGTGCCGAAGGGTGTCCGCACCGACTGCCGACTGCCGGAGGTCCACTCCTCGTCGGTCATCTGGAGCATGTCCGCCACGCGGCGGAGCCCGGGCAGGGCTCCGGTCTTCAGGAAGGTCTCGCGCTGGGCCTTCCCCCATTTCGGCAGCTCCTTGTCGGGCCGGGTGATTCTCTTGAGATGGGTGGTGACGAAGGAATCGCGCACGCCCTCGCGGATCTTTTCCCGGTCCGTCCTGAAGGTCCCGGCCTGGATCGGGATGGTGGCGATGTACTCCGCGTAGCCCTCGTTCACCCAGAGCGGCAGATTCGCCAGCATGTCATGGGTGAGCATGTGGGTCAGCTCGTGGACGATGGTCGAGATGTCGTACTCATCGCTGACCTTGCGATGGCCTGCCGGTCCGGGGCGGATGCCCATGAGTTCCAGCGGCGCGAGGAAGATTTTCTTCTTCGGCATGTAAACGCCTGCCGAGTGCGAGGGCGCGCCGGCGCTGCGGTAGTCGGCCAGCGTGCCGAAGAGCTGCGCCTCGAAGCGGTCCTTCTCCGGCTTCGCGAGGACGCCGAAGGGGGACTTCGAGTGAAGCTGGAGCGTGAGCTCGAAGGTCCGGGCGAGGTCCTTCATGAGGGTGGTCCCGAGTTCCACGTCGCAGTGGAAGCGGAAGTTCTTCGTGGTATAGACGAATTCGCGCGCGCCACCCGCCTCCTCCGCCACGGTCAGGCCCGGCATCGCCTGGCTCGCATCCACCGGCCATCCGCGCCACCGCGCGTGGTAGTCGAGGCGGTTCGCCCTCACGAAGTCATTGTCCGCCGTGGACAGGCTGGCCAAGGGGATGAAGGAAATCTTCCCGCCCTGCATTCCCAGGACCACCTCGTTCCCGCGGATGCCGAGGTATTCGGCGGTGATCGTCTTCCCCGCCGTATTCGTCCACACGCGTGTCCCCGTGGATGCCTCCTGCGCGGAGGATGTGGATGCCAGCGCGAGCAACACCGCCGCCGCGGAAGAGAAGATCGACCTCCGACACCACGGAGATACGGCATCGCATGAGCGCATGCTCCCGGCATTGCCCGCGGTTGCAGGGATTCGGGAGAAAGAGGCGGCCGGATGTGGGGGCTTCAGGCTGGGATCGTGACTCATGTGACAGTTGAGTGGCCAACTAGGCCCAACGAGCCCGCCGATCCAAGACTTTTGAGCAATCGCGAAAGCCACGCCATCGGCCGCGGAGGACTTCCGACCCCCACGGGCAAGCTTGCCTTCCAGCGGCCATTCAGCTTAATCTGCCCTAAAGTTCTCTCCCCCTGAACGACCCTCCATGACGGACCGGACCCTACCAGATCCCATGTCGCAGCGCCCATCCGAAGACAGCGACTCGACCGGACAACCCGAGCCGGAGGAAGATTCCTCCACCGAGCGCGGCTTCATCGAGCTGCTGAATACGGACCTCAAGGACCTGGAAATCGCCGCATCCCTCCGCCGCCTCGGAAACAAGAGGGTGCTGAAGTGGGACATCGAGAAGTCCATGCCCGCGGTCCACAAGTTCGCCCACCAGGAGGTGGACGTCATCGGCTGGGTAAAGCGCGTCGCCAGCTACAAGGTGATGGAGTGGGACTTCCGCGACGCCCTGAAGCTGGCGGACGACAACATGCCGCTGCCCGAGATCGCAGCGAAAGCTCCTGAAAAGGAGCCGGAACCCGCGGACATCGATGCACTGGTGACCCGCCTGAAGGGCTTCATCCAGTACGTCTCGGTGAACCTGATCGACGATCCCGAGCGCGCCCACTTCCAAGTGCACGAAATTTCCTCCGGCGTGATCCGCTTCCGCCTGGTGGTCACGAAGGGCGACCAGAAGATCCTCGTAGGTCAGAACGGGGAAACGGCGACCGCCTTGCGGAACATGCTCAAGGGCACGGCAGCCGGGGAAGGCGTGCACGTGCTCCTCGAGATCATCACCCACGAAGAAGAACTGGCCAAGAGCCTGAAGGAGGCCGGCGGCAACTGAGCGGGCTCACTTGTCCGCCGGAGCCGCCTCCGTGTAAACGGGAGCCGGGGCCGCGTGGTCCGGGCGAGGGCAGCGACTGCCCTTGTCGAAGTAGCCGATAAGGCAGCCATCGCGGGTGAACTTCAACTGGCGCTCCGTGCCGGGGACCATGTTGATCCCCTTGTAGCTCGGGTACTCGGAGTAGTCCCACTCGCCAGCGCTCACGGTCCAGGCATAAAGGCCGTCGTAGGTGAACCAGCCTTCCTCCCCGGATGGCTTTTGCTCGACGAGGATGACGGCGCTGTCCGACCACGGCTCACGCGAGGCCACCTCGGCCTTCGCGCGGATCAGGATCTCACGCTGGGTTACGAGGTTTCCGCAACTGGCGAAGAGGACAGGCAGGAGGAAGGCGATGGCACGCATGGCAGGAAGGGGTCCGGGATTCTCGAAATGCTGGATGCTGCCGGACACGCCCCCGATGGACCTGCCCGCAGCACTAACAGATAATTCACGTTCCGAATCCGTGCCAGCGGAAATCGATGGCCCCCTCCGCGTCCGCCCGGGCCGGGGGTTGAAGTTTGACACCTCCGTGCCTTTCAGGCATCTGGAATGGCGTGGAGGAAAGGCCCGATCATCCCTCCGAACCGACCGAGGACGAGCTCCGGTCGATGCTGGAGGAGCGCGAGGAAGTACAAGCCGCTGAGCAAAACCGGCTCGGCAGCAAGGTCACCCGCGTCTCGCTGGTGATCTTCGCGGTGGCGGCGATCACCTTCTTCAGCTTCCGCGAAAATCGCGAGGCGGTCGCGGACATCTTCCGCGAGCCGGACCCCGAGCCGCTGCACCTGCCGGGACTGGCGGACTTCCCCGAGGACGACGGAAGCGTGGAAAGCCAGCTCCTGCGGAATGCCTCGGGCATCGATCCCTCGGCACTTGGCGCGCCGGGCGGGAAGATCGTCACGAAGGAGGACATCGAATTCGCCTCGGAGCTGCTGAATTTCGGGACCCTGCCGAAGAAGCACGACGAGACTCCGCCGCAGGAAAAGGAAAAGAAGAAGCCGGAGGATTGATGAACGGGATCTCGCCGCTGGCCCATGGCCTCCTCTTCCTCGCGGGATTCGCGGGTGGCTTCATCGATGCCATCGCGGGCGGTGGCGGCCTCGTCACGCTGCCCACGCTGCTGGCCACCGGCATGCCGCCGCAGGTGGCGCTGGGGACGAACAAGCTGCAGTCCTCGTGCGGCACGGCGATCGCCGTGTGGCGCTACTCGCAGGCCGGCCTGACGAAGGCTCCGGGGCTGTGGCTGGCGGTCGTGCTGGCATTCCTCGCGAGCATGGCCGGAGCGCAGGCCGTGAGCGTGCTGGACAAGGATCTGCTGAAGCAGCTCATCCCGTGGCTGCTGGCGGCGGTGGCGATCTACACCGCGCTGAACCGCCGCTTCGGCATCGAGGCGGGCAAGCAGAAGATGCCCGCGGTGCTCTTCGCGATCGTCTTCGGCATCGTGATCGGATTCTACGACGGCTTCTTCGGCCCGGGCACGGGGTCCTTCTGGACGCTGGCGACGGTGGCCCTGCTCGGCCTCGACTTGCGAGGCGCGACCGGCTACACGAAGGCGGCGAATCTCGCGAGCAACCTGGGCTCGCTGGCGATCTTCCTCCCCTACGGATCCGTCCACTACAGCGCGGCGGGCGCGATGATCGGCGGGCAGCTCCTCGGGGCGAGGCTCGGCGCGGGTCTGGTGGTGAAGAAGGGCTCGAAGCTCATCCGCCCCGTTTTCCTCGCAGTCGTCTTCGCCATGACGGCGAAGCTGCTGTGGGACGCGCTCGCGTGAACGATGGCTACTTCGCCACCACGGTCCACCTCAGCTTGAGCTTCGACTTGCCACCCACCTTTGCGACCAGCTTGCCGGGCTCGATCCGGTCGATGCCTTCCACGCGGAGCTTCACCTGGTCGCGGACCAGCTCCACCGCAGGCGCGCTGCCGGTGACGGTCACCTTGTCGGAGAGGGCGATCTGGTAGGAAAACTCGCCGCTTCCCTTGTTCGTCAGCGTCCACTCCATGGTCTCGTCCTTGCACGCGATCTCCAGTGCGGCCTCATTGTCACGGCACTCGACGCGGTTCGGCCCGGTCATCTTCACCAGCGGCAGGCCGCGCGGGCCGAAGCCACCGGGGATAGAAGTGCCACCGCCCGGCTCCGCGGAGAGGAATTGCTTCCCGCCCACGATGAGGCTGGTGACGTGACCGAGCTCACCGGTCTGGATCTGGTAGCCCGCTCCGGAGAGCCGGTAGATCTGCGGCAGAGGCTGGAAGCCGGGCGCATCCGGTGCGAGCTTGTCGGTGCGGAATGGCACGGGTGGCAACCCGGCGGCATTCACCACATTCGTCTGCGGCATGCCGCCCCAGCCGAAGCGCACCGTCTTCGGCGCGGCTACATCCCCGGAAGTGAGCGTGACGCGGCTGCCGCTCACGGTGGCGTCCGCGTAGTGGTAGTCGCCATCCTCACCGGCGATGGCAAAACCGAGCAGGGCATTCCCATCGGAACTCTTCACCGGCTCCTCGAAGGTGACGACGACGCGGCCGCCCTCTGCCCTCACTTCCTTCACCTGCGGCCCGGTGGCCACGATGTCCGAGCCATAGACTTCCTTCCGCGCGAGCAGCGAGAGACGACGGCCGATCTCTTCCTTCTCCACGGGATGAAGGTCGAAGCCATTCGTGGTGTCGTAGCTCACGGCGAGCAGATTGTGCCGCGAGGCCTCCGCGGCCTTTGCCTGCGCCTCGCGCACCCAACTGAAATCCAGCCCGCCCATCGTGCCGGAGAATGCGGGAAGCTGCACGATGAGGAATGGCATCTCCGGCTGCTTCCACTGCGCGCGCCATTGCGTGGCGAGGTTTGCGAGCAACTGCGAATACACCGCGGGCTGGCCGCCGTTTGCCTCGCCCTGGTACCACAGCGCACCCTTCACCGGCGTGGCGGTCAGCGGGGCGATCATGCGGTTGTAGAGATGCCCCGGCTGGATGCCGAACATCGAGCCGCTGATCTGGCTCTCCTGAATCGGGGGCAGCGTCCCCACCGGGGTCCATGCCTCGATGGACGTGCCGCCGAAGGAGCTGTCGATGATGCCGAGCGGCACGTCCCTCAGCTTCGGATCGTCACGCAGGTGGAGCGCGAAGCTGGCGGCGACCGCGGAAAATTTCTTCAGCGAATGCGGGGTGGCGTGGCTCCACTTCGCGCCGGGGTCGGTCTCCGGTTTGTCCGCGCCGGACTTCGAGACGGTGAGAAGACGCAGGCGGGGATCGGCTGCGGCCTTCGCCAGCATCGCATCACCACCGGCAGCTTCATCCAGACCCATCTGCATGTTCGACTGGCCGGAGCACACCCATACGTCGCCCATCAGCAGGTCGTCGATGGTGGCCGTCAGCGTGCCGTCCGAGACTTCCATGACGTACGGGCCGCCCGCGGGTTGCCCGGCGAATTCCACACGCCAGACGCCGTCCGCCCCGACCTTTGCGGGCTGGGAAAATTTCCCGAGCGATACGGTCACCGAGCCATTCTCCGGCCCCATGCCGGTCACGACGATCGCCGCGTCCCGCTGCAAAACCATGCCCGGGGAAAAGAGCGGGCTGAAACGCAGCGGCGCGGCACAGGCCGTGGAAGTGACGGTGACCGCCAGGACGATCAGACGATGTACGAGATTCATGGGATGCAGCAGGCGTTCGGTGCCGTTTTCGGTGCGCGGGTATACGAGGAACCGGGCGTGATTTTTCCAAACCTCTCCCGCATTTCAAATCATGACAAGGTTCGCGAAGCCGGAACGAAAAAGCCTGCCGGCCACGATGGGCCGGCAGGATCTCACACACACTTACTAGACAAATAGTAAATCAATCACACCCGCAGCGTTCCCTCCACCGAGTCATCCAGCGTCTTCTGGATCGCCGCGCCGATGAGCATCTTGATGCCCGCGATGGCATTGCCATGCTTGGTATCCCAATAGTAGCCATCGACCGGCTCCACCTTGATCACGGTGATGCGCGGGTCGTCCTTGCCCTCCGTGAACCAGGTGCGGATGACGGGTTCCCACAGCTCCTCGATTTTCGCCTGATCCCGGGAGACGGTGGCCTCGCCCTTCAGGTGCATGAAGTCGGAGTGCGTCGATCCTTGGAAATACAGCTCCACCACGGGCAAGCGCCTGATCTCCTCGTTCTTCAGGCTGTCGCAGGAGCTGAGGAACCACAGGTTCCCCTCCGCATCCACCTGACGCACGTTCATCGGGCGCGTGTCGGTGGTGCCGTTCGCGGCCATCGTGGAGAAGAAGCAATTCGGAGACTTGCCGACGATTTCCTGGATCTTCGCCACCGCGTCGAGGCCATGGAGGTCATCGCGGGTGTCTTCCGGTTGCTGCTGGTGGATCGAGTTCATGGCCGAGGGTTTGCAAGGTTGTGCAGCCACCGGTGAATGGAGGCCACCCTACAAGGAGCCGCGGAATTTCACGATGTCCAACGAAAGCGATGCCGTCGCGATCAGAGCTGCACGCCGGCGAGCTTGTCGGGATTCCGCACGACATAGACAGCCTTCACCCTGCCGCCCTCGAGCGCGAAGGTCATCGCGCTGAGATTCCCGTCGCCGCCGCGGGCGAGCACGCCGGGCGAGCCATTGATCATGACGAAGCGCGCGGGCGGCGGACCATCCGGCTGAAAGCGACGCAGGCCGATGAACATGCGGGCGATGCGATCCGGCCCGAGGATGGGCAACAAGGCGGCGCGCACCTTTCCCCCGCCGTCGCTGTAGAGCACGGCATCGTCAGTCAGCAGCGCGATCAGGTCGGCGAGCTCGCCGGTCTGGGTGGCCTGCACGAATTCCCGCACGAGCCGCTCGGCCTCCTCCGTCGCCGTCGGCGTGGGATTCGTGCTGCGGGCCATGCGCGCCTTCGCCCGCGATACGATCTGGCGGCAGCTCGCCTCGGACTTCCCCACAATGGCGGCGATGGCTTCGTAGTCGTGGCCGAAGGCCTCGCGCAGCAGGAAGACGGCGCGGTCCACCGGGGCCAGCTCCTCCAGCATGAGCATGAAGGCGATGCCCAGTGAATCCGCCAGCGCGGAGTCATCCGAGGGATCGCCCGCCTGATCCTCCAGCAGCGGCTCCGGCAGCCACACGCCGACGTATTCTTCGCGCTGGCGACGGGCGAGCCGGAGCTGGTCGATGCACAGGCGGGTGATGGTGGTGGTCAGCCATGCCTGTGGCTCGCGGACCGCCGAGGTGTCCGCGCGATGCCAACGCAGCATCGTCTCCTGCACCATGTCCTCCGCCTCCGCCACCCGGCCGAGCATGCGGTAGGCGATGTGGAAGAGCAGGCGGCGGTGATTCTCGGGATCGCTCATGGGTGGGAAAGGCGAGGGGTCGGGATTCAGGGGCCGGGGGTCAGGAAATGCAGAGCGGCGCTCATCACCCGCCGTGGTCGTGGTGGTGACACCACTGAGGCACGGGAATCGGCGACGATCCGTGACATGTGAAGTCGTCGTTTTTGATAGCGACAAGGCAATGTGATCCCTTCATCTCTCCAATCATGAAAAACACGATCCTCCGATTTGCTTCACTGCTTTTTGTCTCGGCTCATTTTGCCAGCGCGGTGTTGTTGGATCCCGATCTCGACCAGAGAGGCGAAGGCTACCTCGTTGAAATCTCGGCAACCGGATCCCTCGAAAGTGATTCAGGTCGGATATTCAAGGACACCAAGTCCTTTCTGGTATTCGCTCGTGAACTTGCCCGGAAGAAAATGTTTCCACGTCTGGTGATGACCGCCGGTGAAAATCCTTCGCCAGAAGGGTCTGCTGTCTTGGTCAAATCCATCATGGCACTTGAGAAGGAGAAGATCCCCTTCTCAGTCGTATTCGTCCACGCTCAGGATCCGGGAGCGAAGAAATGACGCTCCGTCCATTCATCAAACAACAGCCTCCACCGGCAGGCGGAATCCCACTCCGAAGCGATTCCACGCATTGATTGCGGCGATGGCGAGGGTGATCCGGGTGACTTGCTCGTCGTCGAAGTGCTCCTTGATCCCCGCAAAATCCCCGTCGCTCACATGGCCGCCGGGCAAGCGCGTGAGCTGCTCCGTCCACGCCAGCACCGCGCGCTCCGCCGGCGAGTAGAGATGCGCCGCCTCGCGCCACACCGGCAGCAGATGCAGGCGCTGCGCGCTCACGCCCGCCTTCACCGCATCGTTGAAATGCAGGTTCATGCAGAAGGCGCAGCCATTGATCTGCGAGGCGCGGAGCTTGATGAACTCGAGCTGCACCGGATTGATCCCCGCGCCGCGCACGGTCTGCTCCAGCGCAAGCATCGCCTTCATGACCTCCGGCGCCGCCTTCCAATGTTCAAGTCGGGCCTTCGTCGTGTCGGGAGTGGTATTGGTTTCCATACACCCGGGATGACGGGGCAGGCGGGCAGTTTGTGACAGCGAGTCGAAAAACATGGCAAATTTCTTCACCATCAACTTGGTTAGATGAACAATGGATCGACGAACGAAAAATGTGTTAATCGCGGGTCTGCTGTTGGTGATCTTCCAAAGTATGTACGCTCCCCGTTGCACTCCTAACCTCCCACGATCCCAAATGGACCGAGCGTTCATATTCCGCGGCGGTTTTTACGAGGATAGTCAACCTGTCCCAACACCCGAGGGAATGCCGGATGTTATTGCCACCTTCAGGACCACTCCTGCTATGATGGATTGGCCTCGATATGTCGCCGGACTGTTGGTGACCAGCGCCCTTACAGGTTTGGCTTGCCTCACTGTTCCGCGGAAAAGGGAGTAGCCAACACTGGAAGCCATCCGATTTTTCTCCAGCTTGGCTAAGGTAATTTCCGCTACCGCACCGTCGATAGTCCGACCGTCTAGGAAGCGACGGATTTGGACGCCATCATTCCGTCGGATCGCAATCGACGGTTGGGAGGGGATGGGCAACAAGTCAACACGCCATGCCCGCCACCGACCTCCCCATCCGCGCCGCGACCGAGACGGCGATCGCCCATGGCATCGTGCCGGACCGCTGTGAGATCCTGCAGGATGCGAATACGCTGGTGCTCCGCCTGACGGAGACGCTGGTCGCGCGGGTGGTGCAGGATTGCGACGGGCCGCGGCAGGGGACGGCGTGGTTCGCGCGGGAGAATGCGGTGGCGCAGCATCTGGCAAAGGGCGGCGCACCGGTGATCCCGATGCACCCGGACATTCCGCCGGGGCCGCACGAGCATCTCGGCTACCCGATCAATTTCTGGCGCTTCGTCACGCGCGTCGATGAAGCGCCGGAGCCGGAAGCCGTGGGACGCACCCTCTTCCACTGCCACAAGGTGCTGGATACCTTCGCAGAACCGCTGCCCCAGCTTGCCATCATCACGGAAGCGATCCACCTGCTGGAGACCTTGGAGCACCGGGGCGTGTTCCCGAGGCCGACCTTGGAAATGCTGGACCGTCACCTCACGCACTCGGTGAATGTCCTCGCGCCTCTTCCTCATCGGCCGCTGCACGGCGACGCGCATGCCGGCAACCTGATGAACACGACCGATGGCCTGCTGTGGACGGATTGGGAGGATACCTTCGCCGGCCCGGTCGAGTGGGACCTGGGATCGATCATCTGGAACGCCCGCATCATTGATAAGGACGACGATACCGCGGACCGCATTCTCGAGGCCTACCAGTCGGCGGGCGGCAGCCTGGATCGCAAGGCCCTGTGGCAAAGCATGATCGCCCGCGCGGCGGTGATGACGGCGTGGTATCCCATCCTCTACCCGGCCCCCTCCCCGGAGCGGCAGGAGCGGCTGCGCTTCCGGCTGGAGTGGCTGGAAGAGTTGGGAGATTGAGGCCCATGGCCTAGGAGCGTGCAGGCTTGCGGCAAGATGCCGCAGCCACGGCACCTCCCCGCCGTGTCCCAAATCTTGGGGACATGACAAAACCGTCGTTTTCGGTCACCTTCTGCTCATCCGAAGGGGCTCCGGCCCATGAGGGTATGAAAATTTCATGACGAAATTCATTGGGGCCGCATGAGTGTGCGGCCCCTTTTCGTATCCGGATGGAGCGGCTGCCTTCAACGCATCTCGCGGAAGTGCACGCCGAGCTCCCGGCCAATGCGCTCCAGCTTTGCCCGCTCGCGGGGCTCGATGAGCGTGATGGAGACCCCCTTCTTCCCCGCGCGCGCGGTGCGTCCGCTACGGTGGGTATAGTACTCGAGCTGGTCCGGCGGCTGGTGGTGGAAGACGAAGGCGAGGCCATCGACATCGATGCCGCGCGCGACGACGTCCGTGGCGACGAGCACGCGGGTGCGGCCCTTCTTGAAGGAGCGCATCACCTTGTCCCGCTCCGGCTGGGTCAGGTCGCCCTGCAGCACGTCCACCGGCACGCCGTGCTTTGCCAGCACCTTGCCGAGCGTGATCGCCCCGGCCTTCGTGCGGCAGAAGACGAGGCCGCGCTCTTCACCGCGGCTCTCCAGATAGCTGGCGATGAACTCCGCCTTCTCGTCCCGCGGGCAGACAGCGAAGCGGTGGTCGATATCGCGGTTCACCACGTGCGCGCGGTCGATGGTCAGCCGCTGCGGCGTGCCGGTCATGCAGCCCTGCACGAGCTGGTGGATGGCATCCGGGAAGGTGGCGGAAAAGAGCCACGTGCTCCGACGGCCGCGCGTCCAGGCGATGATCTGCTCCAGCTCCTTCTTGAAGCCCATGCTCAGCATCTCGTCCGCCTCATCCAGCACCAGGTGGCGCACGGCATCCAGCGAGAGCGCCTTCTGCTTCACCAGCTCGACCAGCCGGCCGGGCGTGGCGACCACGATGTGGGTCGGCCGCTGCAGCGCGGCGATCTGGCGGTCCATCTTGTCCCCGCCGCTGACGACCTCGGTGAAGATCTTCGCCGAGTGCTTCGTGAAGCGGAAGAGCTGCTTGCCGATCTGCTTCGCCAGCTCGCGGGTCGGCGCGATGACGAGGCCCTGGATCTCCTTCGACTTCGGATCCACCTTCGTCAGCAGCGGCAGGCCGAATGCCGCGGTCTTCCCGGTGCCGGTCTGCGCCTGCGCGACCAGATCGCCGCCATCCTGCATGAGGAAGGGGATGGCCTTCTGCTGGACTTCCGTCGGCGTGGTGATGCCGAGCTCTTCAAGACCCTGGATGAGGTCGGCGGGGATGCCGAGTTGTTGGAACGTGCTCACGGTGAAAATGTCCGCGCCACCGGGAACCGCCGGCGCAGGGACACCCCGACCCTGCCCGCCTAGAGCCCCCGTGGCGAGCGGTGAATGAGGGAATGCGCGGGCTCCTTTTCGCCAGACGCTTTCACTTCCGCTTGAGCGGATCGCGGAATTGGTCGCGGTGGGTGGACCCGCCGTCGAGCTTCGGAGCCTCGGTCTTCTCCGCGGGGATGACCCGGCGCTCGACGACGCGGGTCTTCGGGCTGAGGACGATGGCGTGCTCTTCGAGGCGGGCCTCCAGACCGGCCTGATCGAGGATCTCGGTCATCAGCTTGCCGGCGGAGAAGCCCTTCGCGGTGATGGTCACGGTAGGCGACCACTTCTTGCGGTCGAATGCCTTGTCGATCCACTGGAGCTTCACGCCGCCTTTCGTCTGCGTGTCCACCAGGTTCGTCAGCGCGGTGATCGCGTCGTCCACCGTCGCCTTGTCGAAGACGACCTCGGGGATGATGATGCCGGAAAGCGGTGACTTCGCTAGCTGAGCCTTCAGCGATGGGCTCGCGGCGGGCTTCGCCACGGGTGGTGGCGCGGGTGCCGGTGTCTGCGCGAGCACCGGCACGGACAGCGTGAGCAGGATGGCGGCGATGGTCTTCATTTATCCGCTACCAAGACACCACATGCATGACGGCGCAAGGAGGATCCCGCCGCCGTCCGCCGCGGCATTCACTTCGCCGGGGCTTCCTTGAACCAAGCCATGGCGCTGACGAAATTCTCGCGGTTCATGCTGTGGCCGCCTTCGAAGACCTCCAGCTTCGCCTCGCCGTATCCCTGCGCTTCCACGCTGTCCTTCACACTGGTCGCGTGCGCCACGGTGGAGATGTCGTCGGTTTTCCCGTTGCTGATATAGACACGGATCTTCTTCAGGCCGGACTTGCGGAGGCCAGATTCCTCGCGCGCGCTGTTCGTCAGGTCCTGATTGCAGCCACCGAGGAAAAGCCCCGTCACCGCGAGGTCCGAGTCGAGCAACTGGCCCACGCGGTAGAAGCTGGCCTTCGCCCCGCCGGAAAAACCGCAGCAGGCGTATTTCCATGTCTTCGCGGCAGGCCATGCCTTCACCAGCGCTTCGATGGCCTGCTTGTGCACGGCGAGGTCGCCGCCCTCGCTGCGCTGGTTGTCCTCCAGGCGGGCATTCCCTTGGTCGGTGTCGGCTGCGATGATCACCCAGCCCGCCTGCGTGGCGGCCTCGGCATAGCCGCCCATGGCCCCGATGTTGCCGCTCTTCCGCTCGCCCTCGTTGTTGATTGGCGCGCTCACCCACATGACGTGCTGGGGCTTGGCGGGGTCGAATCCGGCAGGAAGCGCGATGGCAATCTTCAACTGCGTCGGCTTGGCATCCGCCTTTGCGAATTTCTTCAGCGTGGCGGCGGAAAGCGGCTCCTGCACGGTGGTCACGGTGCCGCCCGCCGTCAGCGCGGTGCCGCACAGGGTGAGCGCGCCCGCGGGTGCCGCCGCCGGCGTCTCGGGCGCGGTTTCCTTCCACTCCACGACGAATTTCCGGTCGTCCTCGCTCAGCTTGGACAGCGCGAGCTTCACCTCCTTGCCCTTGAATTGCAGCACCACCTGCTCGCCCTCCACCCGCACGATGTCCGCCTCGATCTTCCGGCCCGTGGTATCCGTCCAGGTGCGGGCATGCGCGGTGGCGAGGGACAGACCAGTTATCAGGGAGAGAAGTGCTGCCGATTTCAAAATCATATGCTGTCGCTAGCAAATCCGCCACGGGTGTCAACGCATCCAGCGTGACCGTCCGGGCATGCTCACCCTGAGCAGACGGCATTGGCCGGGAGGCAGGCCGCCGCGGTAGGCTGTGCCCATGAATGACACCGTCCTCGATCCGCGCGTCCGCATCGGCCACGTGCACCTGAAGGTCTCCGACCTCGAGCGCTCGATCCGCTTCTACCGCGATGTCCTCGGCTTCCAGGTGATGCAGCGCTTCGGCGACGCGGCGGCCTTCCTTTCCGCAGGCGGGTATCACCACCACATCGGGCTGAATACTTGGGAAAGCCTCGGGGGCAGCCCGCCGCCGCCGGGCCGCACGGGCCTCTACCACACCGCCATCCTCTTCCCCGACCGGCCGGAATTGGGGAAAGTGCTGCGCCGCGTGCTGGAGGCCGGCATCCCGCTGGACGGGGCCGCGGACCACGGCGTGAGCGAGGCGATCTACCTGCGCGACCCGGACCAGAATGGCGTGGAACTCTACCGCGACCGACCGCAAGACGAGTGGCCACGGCAGCCCGACGGCGGCCTCGCGATGTTCACCCGTCCACTGGACTTGCAAAAACTTCTCTCCGAGGCTGCAACCTAACACCGAGGTATGGGGTTGAAATCCCCGTGAAACCGGCTTGCCTCCGCGGAATGAAATCCATGCTCGTCTGCCTTCCCCTGGCACTCTCCCTGAATCTCCACGCCGCCATCGGCGAATGGCGGGTCCTGAAGGATGGCGAGGGTGGCTCGATCCGGGCACGCTTCGAGGGCATCAAGAGCGAGCGCTATCTCCTTCGCCGTGAGTCGGATGGGAAGCTTTTCGAGGTGGCGCCGGGCATGCTGCAGGGCGAGGATCGCACCAGCTTTGACAAGCAGGCGTGGGCGCTCTCCGACGAGCTGCGGAAGTTGGACAAGATGGCCGGCCACAAGCTTTTCTCCGGCACTCCTTTCGAAGTCCGGAATGCGAACGAGATCGCCTCCGCCCTCGGCCTCGGCCAAGAGTCGAAGACATCACACAGCGCGAGCTGGCGGAACTACACGGGCGATTCCTACCGGCTCTTTGGCGCCCGCCCCTACTCGGTGGCGCTTTACGCGGACCAGGATGGCAACGCGAGCGTGCTGTCCGCCGTTTACTCGAACAAGGGCGACTTCAAGAGCGGCGTCGGCCAAGGTGAGTCGCACTTCGAGGGCAAATCGACCGCGGACGCCGAAAGCCTCGCCAAGGCGATGGACGCGGATGAAAAGGCCGTCCTCTCCGCCATCACCGGCGCGCTCGGCCAGCCCACCTCGCAACGCTTCGGCGACTCGCGGGCGACCCGCCGTAAGGTGAGCCGCTGGGACTGGAACGGCCACTCGCTGATCCTCTCCAGCCAGGAAGGCGAATACGTCTCCCTGTCCATCGTGCCGCTGGAACTCGCCGACGCCGGTGGCAAGACCGCCAAGGTGCGCGACGGAGACCTCCGCAAGCGCATGCTCAATGACGTGGTGAAGGAGAGCAACGGCGACGTTTACCTCGGCCAGATCCCGATGGTGAACCAGGGGCCGAAGGGCTACTGCGTGCCCGCCACCTTCGAGCGGGCCATGCGCGCCGCGGGCATCGAGGCGGACATGTATCTCCTCGCCATGGTCGGCAAGAGCGGCATGGGCGGCGGCACCTCCGTGGAATTCCTCCTCGAGGAAGTGCGCCAGCAGGTCCGCAGCAAGGGCCGCCGCACGAAGGACGAGCGCGTGAAGGAACTCCGCGTGCGCGACGTGAAGCGCTACATCGACCAGGGCGTGCCGGTCATGTGGACCATGCGCTCGCTGGAAGGCTACAACAAGATCGCCAACGCCAACACCTCGAAGCGCAAGAGCATCAAGGACTGGACGAAGTGGACCCAGGACATCGCCGTCGAGACCGAGGCCCTGCTCAAGACCGAGTCCATCAACGACAATCACCACATCTGCATGATCGTCGGCTACAACGAGGCGACCAACGAGCTGGCCGTCTCCGACTCCTGGGGTGCCAGCTACGAGCGTCGCTGGGTCCCCGCACCCGTCGCGAACTGGGCCAGCTCCGGCGGCCTGTTCATGATCCTGCCGTGATCGGCCGCGGTCTCCCGCAGCACATCAGGGCTGAGGGTCGGCTGTTGAGGCCGGGGTGAAAGCCGCGCCTCCCGGAGATCCCGGCTTCACCTCGACGTCCCCTTCACTTTCACGTTCCGGAATTCACCTAGGTCGTCGAAGGAGCCGAGGCCGATCTTGCCCCAGTCGAGCGTCTTGTCCCGGGCGGTCAGGACCGGCTTTTCCATGTCGTCGAACCACACGCCGATGTCGCCGGTGGCGGTATTGCGAACGATCTTCACCGTGTGCCAAGCGCCCTCCTTCCACGGCGTGCCGGCGGTGCGGAAGCTGGTGACGGGCTTGCGGTCGGCATCGTCCACGAGGTGGATCTGGTGGTGCGGCTCATCCGCCTTTTCGCCGAGGTGGGCGTAGTAGAAGCGGCTCTCCCCGGCGCGGCCGAAGGCGATGCAGAGGTCGTTGTTCCCCTCGTCGAATTTCGTCAGCCGCACCTCTACGGTCAGGGTGAAGTCCTTCCACTCCCTGCCCTCGTACCAGGCGAGATTGAGCGGGCTGCGATACTTCGGCTTTACGGACGACTGGGCGACGAGTTGGAGCACGCGGTCAGTCCCCTCGCCGCGCCATTTCCACGCCTGCGGGTCGGCGAAGGTCCACTTCGCGGGATCGGTGAAGAGGTCGCTCGGGATGGCAGCGGCGCGGCTGTTCCCCGCGCAGCAGGGCGGCACGACCACCTCCGGCGTCTCCCCGGCGGACAGGGGCAGCGCGAGCAGGCAAAGCAGGGCGGCAGCTCTCATGATCCGTGACCATGAAACCCCCTCCCGGGAAAGCAAGCGGGCGTGAAAACAGGTTGCTCCCGGACTATACGGGTGCTTTTCTGAGGGTCCATGACCTCGCCGGATAGCAGCGGATTCACCCCCGAGGACAATGAGCGCCTGTGGCTCGCCCTGAAGGCCTCGAACGAGGGAATCTGGGACTGGTGGGTCGGTAAGACGGAGATCCACTACTCGCGCCGCATCCTGGAATTCCTCGAGTGCAGCGAGGGCACCGCGCCGAATATCTTCCTCACCCCGCACGCGGAGATCCATGCGGACGACCGGGACCGCTTCTCCCGCGCGCTGGTAAATGTGCTCAGCCCGTCCGGCCCGGAGCTCTTCGCGATCGACTGCCGGCTCCAGACCGGCGGCGGGCATTGGCGCTGGCTGCGCATCCGCGGCACCGTGGTCCGCGGACGGAATGGCGAGGCTCAGCGCATCGCGGGCTCGATGATCGACATCTCCCTGCGCAAGCAGGCCGAGGCGCAGATCGAGGACGAGCGCCACATCCTGCGCTCGCTCATCGACTGCGTGCCGCTGCAGGTCTATTTCAAGGACCTCGACTCGCGCTTCGTGCTGGTGAACGGCCAGATGGCCGAGTGGAACGGCCAGCCAAGCCCGGAGTCGGTGATAGGGAAGCACGACCGGGATTTCTTCGCCTCCGCCCACTGGCAGGAGGCCGAGGCGGATGAAAAGGAGATCATGGCCAGCGGGAATGCGGTCATGGAAAAGGTGGAGCGCGAGGTGCGCGAGGACGGCAAGGTGACCTGGGTGCTGACGTCGAAGTTCCCGTGGTTCGACCGCACGGGCCGGGTGAAGGGCACCTTCGGCGTGTCCAGCGACGTGACCGAGCTGGTGACCGCGAAGCAGGCCGCGACCGATCTGGCGGGCGAGCTCCAGATACGCAACCAAGCGTATGAGGAGGAACTGCAACTCGCCCGGGAGATCCAGCACGCGCTCGCGGGCTCGTCCTTTCCGGAGGTCTCCACCGAGCGGGCGTCCCTGCACTTCGGCGCGCGCTATCTGCCGATCTCCGGGCTGGCGGGGGATTTCTTCGAGGTGCTGCGCATTTCCGATGATTCCGTGGGCATGCTGATCTGCGACGTGATGGGCCACGGGGTCCGCTCGGCGCTCATCGTCGCGATGCTGCGCGGGCTCCTGGAAAAGCAGCGTAGCAGCGCGGCCGATCCGTCCGCCTTCCTCCACGGGCTGAACAACGGCCTGCACGCCATCCTGGACCGGGCGGGGGCTACGATGTTTGCCACCGCCTTCTACGCCGTGCTCGACCTGGGCGAGGGCACGCTGCGCTACGCCAGCGCCGGCCACCCGGGGGGCATCGCCACCGGACCCGGCGGCGTGCAGCAGCTAGCCTCGGGGAAAAAGCAGAAGGGCCCGGGCCTCGGCCTCATCGCCAGGGCGGACTACCCGGCCGGGGAAATCCCGCTGAAAGGGGTGCATCGCCTGCTGCTTTTCACCGACGGTATCCTCGAGGCGGAGAATCCGGACGGGGAGCCATTCCTGGAAAAACGCCTGATGGAAACCGCGGGCGGCTGCCACGGCGGCACCCTGGAAGAGCTGCTGGATCTGGTGCTGAACCGGGTGCTCCAGTACTCGGACAGCCACCATTTCGACGACGATGTCTGCCTGCTGGGCGTGGAGGTCCTGCCCGTCCCGGCCACGGCGGGCTGCTGAGGGCCGCGCATCCCGCTGGAAATCAGCCATCGACTTTTCCCCGGCGGTCCCCATGGTTCCGGGGCTTCCGTTTTCCTACATGCTTTTCCGCAGCCTTTGCCGCAGCGCCGAGATCGGTGCGAATTCCTACCTGCTCGACACCGGAAAGGCCCGCGTGGTCCTCGATGCGGGACTTCACCCGAAACACGACGGCCTGGAAGGACTGCCACGCTACGACCAGCTCGAGGACGGCTCCATCGACTCCGTGGTGGTGACCCACGCGCACCTGGACCACATCGGCTCGCTGCCCGTGCTGCTGAGCCGCCAGCCGCAGGCAAAGGCCTTCTTCTCCCCGGCTGCCGCCGAGCTCTCGGTCGCCATGCTTCACAATTCCGTGAACGTGATGCAGGCGAAGCGCACGGAGCTGGGCATCGTGGAGTATCCGCTCTTCACCCACCGGGGCATCGACGACCTTGAGAAGGTCTTCGAGACGCGCCCGCTGGAGCGCCCCTTCGAGATGGACTCCGGGGGCACGCTCATCGGCACCTTTCATGACGCCGGTCACGTGCTCGGCTCCACCGGCATCACGATGGAGGCGAATGGCCACCGTGTGATGTACACGGGCGACGTGAATTTCGAGGACTCCACGCTGATCAAGGGCGCGCGCTTCCCCGAGGAGCACGTGGACACCCTGATCATCGAGACCACCCGCGGCGACAGCCAGCGGCGGCCGGACTACACGCGGCAGGGCGAGGAAAGGCGCCTGGCCGAAGCGATCTCCCGCACCATCGAGCGGCGCGGCAGCGTGCTCATCCCCGTCTTCGCCATGGGCAAGACGCAGGAGGTGCTGACCATGATCCATCGCTTCAAGAAGGCGGGGCTGATCCCGAAGAAGACCCCGGTCTTCATCGGCGGCCTCAGCACGAAGATGACGGTGATCTACGACAAGTATGCAAAGGGCCGCACGCGCCGCAGCGACGATGGCTTCCGCATCCTGGAGGACATGGACCTGCAGGCGGGCAACCGCAAGAAGGCCGGCCCCATCCCGCTGAATCCCGGCGCGATCTATTGCCTCTCCAGCGGCATGATGAGCGAGAACACGGTCTCGAACGGATTTGCCCGCGCCGGCTTCCTGGAGAACCCGAAGAACGCGCTGCTCTTCGTGGGCTACGCCGATCCCGCCTCGCCCGCAGGCCACCTGCGCATGGGCCAGACGGGAGAGAAGGTGGTGCTCGACTCGCGCTACCCGGCCGTGGCCCGCAAGTGCGAGATGGAGGTCTTCGACTTCAGCGGCCACTCCACGCGCGACGCCCTGCTCGACTACATCCTGAAGGTGAAGCCGAAGAAGGTCTTCCTGGTCCACGGCGATCCGAAGGCAACGGCGTGGTTCAAGGAACAGCTCCGGATCAAACTGCCGAAGACGGAGGCGATCATCCCGGAACCGGGCAAGGATTACGTGCTCGATTGAGGGCTGCGGGCTTGGTCTGCTGGCCCGGACCATGAACAAGAGTTCGATTGCCACCCGGCTCCTCACCCACGTCGCGGCGGGGCTCCTCGTGGGGGCCGGTGCCTATCAATTCGGGCTGGAAAAAGGGCGGAGGCAGGGCGCGGCGGTGCAGGAGCAGCGCTCGAAGCTCGGCCATTCCCAGAACACCGCGGTCTACCTCGTCCTCGCGGCGAAGAAGGAGAAGGAAGGCGATGTCGCCCTGGCAGAGAGCACCCGGTATCGGCTTCTCTACGGCTCCGTGCTGGACATGCAGGACGCCATCGACTCAGGACAATTGAGCCCTGCCGAACTCAGCAAGTGGCCACCCGGACCCGTGTTTTCCGAAGTCGCGACTTACTACCGCAACCACCCGGAATCCGTCACCCCGATCGAGGACGATCCCTTCGCCAAGGACTTCGTCCCGAAGCTCCGCAAGCTGATGGATAAATATGATCCGGCGAGGACGTCATCAGGTGGACCCTGAACTCCCGGCTCCGAAAAGTGATTGCATCAAATGGCGGAGGCCTCGGGGAGATATCCGGAGGTGATGATCGATTGTGAACTTGCCGCAGGTGGCTCCTGCTCATAAGGACAGGGTTCAATGAACATTCATTCCCTGACCCTTGCCGCGGGAGCCTTTGCCCTGCTTCTTTCCGCGTCGATGGCGGTCACAAATCCCAGGAGCGAGCTGTTCCAGACATTCATCATCGCTTCGTCGATCTTGCTAGGCGCAGGCGTGATCTCATCGTCGAAGGAGCAACGCTGAACGACCCCTCGGAATCATGCTGGCCATGCGCCCTCTCTTTTGCAGCGATCGCGGCATGAATCTCCGGGCCCTGTGCACGCTTGCCCTCTTGTCCCTGCCGCTCACCGCGGCGGACTACCACCTGAGCCCCACCGGTAGCGATGCCGCGGCGGGCAGCGAGGCTCAGCCGTGGAAGACGCTGGCCCATGCGGTGCCGCTGCTCGCGGCGGGCGATACGCTGCACCTGCACGCGGGAGTGTATGCGGAGCGGTTGTTGCTTTCCGGGAAAAGCGGGACGGCCGTGGCACCCATCGTGATCCGGGCGTGGCAAGGGGCCGCGGCGGCGATCGACGGCGGCACCCTCACCGTGCCGACCAGCGGCGGACGGGCGGGACTGGTGGAGATGAAGAATTGCAACCACGTCCACCTGCGCGGGCTGGACATCCGGAACTACAAGACGACGAGCGCCTCCAGCATCCCGACCGGCCTGCTGATCGAGGGCAGCGGCAGCGGGCTGAAGGTGCTGGATTGCAAGGTCCACGAGATCTGGCAGAGCAGCACGACGAAGGCCTCGAACGGCTTCGGCGTCGCGGTCTACGGGAATACCGCCACGGCCATCGACGGGCTGGTGATCGATGGCAACGAGGTCCACAACCTGCGCACCGGCCAGAGCGAATCGCTGGTGCTGAATGGCAACGTGACGAACTTCACGGTGAGCCGGAACCACGTCCACCACTGCAACAACATCGGCATCGACATGATCGGCTACGAGGGCTCGGCCCCGGCCGCGGTGGACCGTGCGCGGGACGGCGTGGCGCGGGACAATCTGGTCCACGACATCGATAGCGCCTACAATCCCGGCTACGGCGGGAACTTCACCACCGGCGGCGGCGACCGCTCCGCGGCGGGCATCTACATCGACGGCGGCACGAATATCATCGTGGAGAGGAACCGCGTGTATGGGTCCAACTTCGGCATCGAGCTCGCCAGCGAGGCGGCCGGCGGCTTCACCGATCACATCGTGATGCGGGACAACCTGCTGCATCACAACCACAAGGCCGGCATCATCATGGGCGGCTACGATCACCAGCGCGGCACGACCCGGAACTGCGAGGTGCGAAACAACACGCTCTACCGCAACGACACGGACGTCTCCCACGGAGGACAGATCACCCTGCAATTCTACCTGCAGGACAATGCCTTCAAGAACAACATCCTCTGGGCGAGCGAAGCGACCGGACAGATGGTGGTCCACTATGTCGAGGGCGGATCGGCGGCGCAGCGGGCCTTTTCCACCAGCAATGTCTTCGACTACAATCTTTACTATTACGGGGGAAGCGAGGCGGCCATCGAGTTCGGACTGAACCGCACCGGCAGCGGCGGCGGCAATCAGGGGAACACCACCTACAGCGGACTCGCCGCATGGCGCACGGCGGTCGGCAGCGATGCGAACTCCGCCTTCCTCAATCCCGGCTTCGCGGTGGCGACACCCGGAGCCACCCCGGCGGCGGAGGATTTCAAGATCACTCCGGCCGCAGCGGCTCGCGACCGTGGTGAGCCGGGCTTCGTCCCCGCGGCGGCGGAGAAAGACTACTTCGGGAAATCGCGCCGGGCGAACGGACGCGTGGATGTGGGCGCACACGAATTCATGACCGGCCTGCAAGCGTGGCGGGACACGCATTTCAGCCTGCCGGACGGTGGCCCGCCCGCAGGCAATGACGACGACCCCGATGCCGATGGCATCCGCAATCTGGTGGAGTATTCGCAGGGGATGAATCCCACGCTCGCGGACCTCCACCTCGCGCCCTCCGGGAGCATGGCCGGAAGCGTCTTCCGCTTCCGCTACCGGAAGGACGCGCCCGAGCTCACCTACGCGGTGCAGTCTTCCACCGATCTCGGCACCTGGCCCGCGGCGACTCCCGCAGAGCAAGGCGATGGCAGCGGCAACTACTGGCGCGACTTTCCCATGGCAGGCGGGAATCGCTTCGTGCGGCTGTCGGTATCGCCGTGAGGCAGGCCACCCCTACAAGACATGTAGGGATCTCTCCCAGAGATCCGCATTTCACCAAATCTTCACGAAGCCTTTGGTTGAAAATATTTCCATGCGCGTATGACATGTCACCTGGCCGTGATTCCGTATCACGCCCCGGAAACTCATCCATACTACCATGCGCCCTACTGCCGTCTTGTTGGCGGGCCTCGTTACCGGTGCCACCGCCGCACCCCGACTCCACGTATCGACGACGTCACTGACGCCGGAGAGTACGATTGAACTAGTCCTCGACCGCGCCGCCGCCGATTCCGACCGGATCGGCAAGGAGGCTAAAACCGCGTGGCTGGACATCCAGCCCGCGTGGACCGGCACCCTCTTCTGGAAGGAGGCCAACGTGCTCGAATTCCGCCCCGCAGGCCCGCCGGCACTCGGGACGACCTACACCTTCAAGCTGACCGGTAAGCACGCCCACCTCGATGGATCGGTGATCCCCGTCGGCGAGCTGACGAAGCTGTCGAGCGAGCCTTTCCAGGTGGACTACGCCGCGCTGCTCGACCGCTACGTGGAGGACTGGTCACCGCGCACGGCTGCATTCTTCCTGCGCTTCAATGGCGACGTGACGCCGGACAAGGCTGCGCCCTTCCTCTTCTACGAGGCGGAGGGCGGCAAGCGGGTGGCCGCGAAGACGGAGCGCGCCACCTTTGGCCGGCTGAAGCAGCCCGGCTACATGGGGGTCTCGTGGACGGAGCGCTTCGCCAACCGCGGCAAAGCGGCCACGCCCCGGACCGACCTGAAGGCGGACACGGAGCTGCCGAACGGCCTCATCGTAACCCCGCTCCAGCCGCTGCCCGCGGGCGAGAACTGGCGGCTCTCGATGCTGGCTGGTCTGCCGGATGCGAGCGGCAAGGTGAAATTCGGCGCGGACGCCACGCGCCACATCGGCACCATCGAGCAGTTGAAGGTGGCGAGTCTGAACGCCCGGGTGGTGGCGGACGAGCCGCGGCGGATCGTGGTGGATCTCAATGCGAAGATGCCGGTCGATCTGCCGCCGTCGCTGGTGAAAGTGGAGCCGCAGCCGAAGGACCTTCGCATGGAGGTGCGGCGCGACCAGATCCACCTGATCGGTGATTTCTCCGGGGAAAACACCTGGAAAGTCACGCTCGATCCCGCGCTGACCTCCCAGGACGGCCGCGCCCTCGGGCAGCAGGTCACTAGGCAACTGACCTTCACCCCGCTGAAGCCGGAACTCGCCCTGCCCAGCCAGGACGAGAGCCAGCTCGCCTCGGGCAATCGCAAGTACCGCGTGCAGACCGTGAACCTCGCCTCGGTGAAAGTGCGCGTGAAGCGCCTGACCGGTGCCGAGCTGATCCGCGCGCAGCAGGGCTACCGCCACTACACGGGCATGGGCCACGATGGGAAGGCGATCAAGCCGACCCACGTGATCCCCTATGAGATGCTCGGCGGCGAGACGATCGCGGATCTGGAGATCCCCTTCGACACCGCTCTCGATACCACGCAGCCGCTGGTGCTGGATTGGGACAAGGTGCTGGCCGGTGATGCGAAGCCCTACACGCTCGGCTTCCCGAAGGACCCGGAGCCCGTCACCCCGGAGGCAAAAGCTCCCGCTGCGTTTTTCGTCGAAATCCTCGGCACGCCGAAGGACGGCATCCGGCTCGCGAGGGAAGACCGCACCGACTCGGACGGCGACTCTGCAACGGCGAAGTCACCCGTGGTGCAGGCGCTCGTGCAGCTCACGGACATCGGCCTCGCCTGGAAGATCATCGATGGCGAGGCGCGCGTCTTTGCCTTCTCCTGCCTGACCGGCAAGCCGCTGCCCGATGTGGAGCTGGCGACCTATGGCGAGGACGCAAAAGGCCTCCAGCAGGTGAAGACCGGCGCGGACGGCATGGCCGTGATGCCTCGCGAAAAGGCTGCCCGCCATCTGGAAGCGAAGCTCGGCAATGACCGCTATAGCGTGGCCTACGACAGCACCCTGCCGACCATCGGCCTGTGGCGCTTCCCCGTGCGCTACTCGTGGGAGCAGACGCCGCTGGAAATGCGCCGCGTCTTCCTCTTCACCGACCGCTCGCTCTACCGCCCCGGCGAGACCGTCCACCTGAAGGGCATCGTCCGCCATCAGGATGGCAATGACATCAAGGCCGACGCCGTGAAGCCTGCCCAGCTCGTGGTGACGGATCCGAAGAACAAGGAGATCCTTCGCCGCGACATCTCGGTCTCACCGGCCGGGGGCTTCGATGCGAGCTTCGAGCTGCCCGGGGAGACCACCGGCTACCATCAGGTCACCTTCGAGTATCCCGACGAACTCGCGAAACTGGAAGAGGTGGAGAATTGGTCCGAGCGATCCCGCATCCAGCAGAATGCCACCTTCTCGCTCGGCATCCGCGTCGAGGAGTTCCGCCGGAATGCCTTCGAGGTCACCCAGAAGATCGACAAGCCGGAGATCGGCGCGAAGACCGTCACGCTCGACCTGAAGGCCGCCTATTATCAAGGCCAGCCCGTCGCAAAGGGCGAGGTGGAGACCTTCACGACCGTGGAGGAGACGAACTTCTACCCGGAGAAATTCCGCGACTATCTCTTCGGCGATCACCGCACGCAGGACTTCAGCTACTGGTATCACTACTTCGGCTACCGCTGGGACGATGACAATGGCTCGCGCCGCTCCGAGAGCGAGTCGAGCAAGGGCCAGCTCACGGAAGGCGGCGAAATGCGCGTCGCGCTCAAGCTGCCAGATCCCGAATTCCCGATGGCCCGAGAGGTCTCCGTTTCCTCCGAGGTCACGGACGCGAACCGCCAGACGCTGAACGAACGCACGCAGGCCGTGGTTCATCCGGCATCCGTCTATGTCGGCATCTCCCGGCTGGATCGACTGGTGCGTGCCGGGGACCGCATTCCGCTGGGCATCGTGGCCGTAAAGCCGGATGGCGAGGCCTTCGATGGCGAGGTGAAATTCTCCGCCAAGCTCTCGCGCGAGGTGAATGACCAGGTGCGCCTCGCCAACGAGGAAGGCGGCACCGCGGTGCGCAACGAAAGCCGCCGCGAGGAACTCTCCACCACGGAACTGGTGCTGTCCGGAGGAAAGGGAACCGAATTCCTCCTCGCCCCGCAGCAGCCCGGCCTGCATCAGATCGAGCTGCGCGGCACCGATGCCGCGGGCAATGCCTTCGCCACCGTGACGTCCATCCACGTCTATGGCGGCGACGAGTATCCATGGGCCTATGAGGAAGGCGTGCGCATCAAGCTGGTGCCCGAGAAGAAGGTCTACCTGCCCGGCGAAACGGCCCGCGTGCTGGTGCTCTCACCGATCGAGGGCAGCGCGCTCGTGACCGTGGAGCGCGAGAAGGTGCTGCGCTCCTTCATGATCGACCTGAAGGCGGACAAGCCGGTGATCGACATCCCTCTCGGCGATGACGACGCGCCGAATGCCTACGTCTCCGTGCTGGTCATCAAGGGCGCGCAGGACAGCGGGCGGCAATTCAAGGAGCCGCAGCTCCGGCTGGGCTACTGCGAGCTGACGGTGGAGAACCGCCGCGACAAGCTGGGCGTGACTCTGAACGTGCCGAAGGACAGCGTGCTGCCCGGCCAGGAAGTCGAACTCGTGGGCAGTGTGCTGCTCGCCGATGGCAAGCCCGCGGCCAATGCCGAGGTCACGCTCTACGCGGAGGACGAGGGCACGCTGGCCGTGATGGGCTACGAGACGCCGGACCCGATGGCGCACTTCTACGATCCCCGCAGCCTGCGCGTGGACTGCGGCACGACGCTGGGCCACTTCGTCGCCGAGTCGCCGGAGGAGCAGAGCTTCTACAACAAGGGCTTCTTCATCGGTGGTGGTGATGGTGAGTATGGCAGCATGCCCCCGGCCCTGCGCCGCGACTTCAATCCCTGCGCGGGCTGGCAGCCGGCGCTGACCACGGATGCGAGCGGGAAATTCACCGCCACCTTCAAGATGCCGGACACGCTGACGCGCTACCGGGTCATCGCGGTGGCGCATCATGGCACGAGCCGCTTCGGCCACACGAAGGCGGACCTCGTAGTGAACAAGCCGCTGATGGTGGAGCCGCAGGCACCGCGCTTCGCGAACGAGGGCGACTCGCTCGACATCCGCGCGCTGGTCCAGAATGCCTCCGAATACAACGGCACGTGGAAGATCACCTTCACGCCGAATCCTCCCGCCTCCGATCCGGTCGCGGTGCTGGCCGGCGCGGAGACGGAGAAGACGCTGACGCTCGCGGCAGGCGGATCCGCCACGGTGATTTTCCCGGTGGACTTCAAGAACACCGGCGAGGCGGTCTTCACGTGGAAGGCCGAACCGGTCTCGCTGGACGGCGCCGAGCTGACGCCGGTGCTGGCCACCAGGCTCGCGGACCGCGTGGAGTCGCGCTTCCAGGTGCAGTACCCCGTGCCGCTGCTCCGCCAGATGAACCTGGTGAAGCTCGACAACAAGGATGCGAACCTGCTCAAGGGACTCGATCCCGCGCTGCTCGGTGGCCGTGGCAATCTGGAGCTGGAGCTTTCCCGCTCGCGTCTCTCGGAGGCCGCGGGCTCGGTGGACTACCTGCTGCAGTATCCCTACGGATGCGTGGAGCAGACCACATCCTCGATGATGCCATGGCTGGCAGTCGAGCAGCTCCGGGGCGTGGTGCCGAGCTTCGCAAAGTATTCGCCGCAGGAGGTGAAGAAAGCGCTGCAGAAAGGCGTGAACCGCTTGCTGACGATGCAGACCTCGGACGGTGGCTTCGGCTATTGGCCCGGGGATCGCGAGGCGGTGCCATGGGCCTCGGCCTATGCCGGTCTCGGCCTGATCCTTGCGAAGGAAGCCGGGGCGGAAGTGCCCGAGGCCGCGATCGCCTCGCTGGCAGGTCACCTCGAGTCCGGACTGCGTGGCATCGGCGCGACGAATTCGCCGTATGAATTGGAGAACGCCTGCCGCGCCACGTGGATCCTGGCGATGGTGGAACGCCAGCCCGCCGCCTACATCAATGCGCTGAAGAACCGCATGGCGGACCTCACCCCGCGCTCGCGCTGCCTGCTCGCGCTGGCCGCCGAGGCATCCGGCACGGGTGACCCACGGGCGATCCTTCGCGACAAGACGAAGTTCCGCCTGAAGGACGACGGCTGGATGTCCATCCAGAATGACCATGCGCTGTCCTTGCTCGCCTGGTCCGCCGTGGACTCGGAGAGCGCCGAGGCCACGACCGCGCTCGACCGGATGATCCAGGAGCGGAATCCGTATGGCCACTGGCAGACCACTTGGGTGAATGGCTGGTCGCTCCTCGCGCTGGCCACCTACGCGGAGAACCACGACGAGAGCACGCCGGCGACGGTGACGCTGACGAGCGCCGATGGCCCGCAGACCATCACGCTCGAGCCGGGCAAGCCCGCCGTTTCCTTCAGCTTCCCGCTCGATGGAAAGCTCGCGCTTTCGGCGACCTCCGACCAGACGGCCTACGTCCGCGTGAAGCTGGCGTCGAAGCCCGCGATCGCGCCGCAAAAGCCGGTGGCGAAGAACGGCATGGAGATCACCCGCTTCTACGAGCGCGTGAAATCCGACGGCACCACCGAACCGCTGGAAGCCGCGAAGCTCGGCGACCTGGTGAAGGTGACGCTGCAGGTCGCGCTACCCACGAACGACTCGCGCTACCTCGTGGTCGAGGATCACCTGCCCTCGATCTTCGAGGCGGTGAACAACGACTTCGCGAGCCAGGCGGCGAATCCGAATGCCGGACGCACCAGCGAGAACGACTGGGCCATCTCGCACAGCGAGCTGCGCTCGGACCGCGCGGTCTTCTTCTACGACCGCATCTGGAGGGCGGGCCGCACGGAGATCACCTACCTCGCGCGCTGCACCATGGAGGGCAAGGCCGTCGCGCCGCCCGCCAAGGTGGAGTCGATGTACGATCCGAACAATACCGCGCTCTCCGCCTCACGGGAGTTCTGACTCCCCATGTAGCGGAATGCCTGCGTCATTCCGGCTGGGTGCGGCCAAAGCATCCCATCCCAGCCGGAGCATACTTCAACCGCCCGTTCGAATACTCCACCAATCATGAAAGCCCGCCGTCTCCTTCGTCGCAAGCGCGTCGCGATCCCCGCGGCGATGGCGGCGGCCGGGCTTTTCGCGTGGTACGTGCTGCCGTGGTGCGTCCCCTTGCCCGCCGGGCTGACGGATGCACCCGCATCGCCGGTGCTGCTCGACCGCGGTGGCAGGCCGCTGCACCACCTGGTGCTGCCCGACTACACGCGCAGCTCTCCGGTGACGCTCGAAGAAATCCCCGCGGATCTGATCGCCTGCACCATCGCTGCGGAGGACAAGCGATTCCACGATCACGGCGGGATCGACCTGCTCGCCACCGCCCGCTCGGCAAAGGATGCCGTGGTCCACGGTCGCGCGGTCTCCGGCGCGTCCACCATCACCCAGCAGCTCATCAAGCTCACATCGCCTCCCGCGAAGCGGGACCTGCGCACGAAGGTCCGCGAGGCCCTGCTCGCGCGGCATCTGGAGATGAAGTGGAGCAAGGAGCAGATCCTGACCGCCTATCTCAACCGGCTGCCCTACGGCAACCATCGTACCGGCCCGGCGGAGGCGGTGCGCTTCTATTTCCAAAAGCCGCTCTCCGATCTCTCGCTCGCGGAGAGCGCCCTGCTCGCCGGGCTGCCGCAGGCACCGAGCCGGCTGAACCCGGTCCGGCACCCGCAGCGCGCGCTCGTCCGTCGCGGCATGGTCCTCGACCGACTCGCGAAGAACTACGATGCCTCTCGTATTTCCGCAGCACGGGCGGAACCCGTCGCCCTGCGCCCCCTGACCACGCGGGACCTCGCGCCGTGGCTGCCGTCCTTTGAAAATGGCCAGCCCTCTCCCCGCTCGCTGACGACCATCGATGCGGGAATCCAGGGCGACGTGGAAAGCATCGTCGGAGAGGAACTGGCGAAGCTGTCCGGCTCGCACATCAAGCACGCCGCGGTGGTGGTGCTGGACAACCGGACCCGCGAGATCCTCGCGCTGGTCTCGTCCGGCAATTGGCGCGACCCGAATGGCGGACAGATCAATGGCGCGCTCACGTTGCGCTCTCCCGGCTCTGCGCTGAAGCCCTTCACGTGGCTGCTCTCCTTTGACAAGGGCGGGCTGCATCCGGCGGCGATCGTCGCGGACATCCCCACGCGCTTCCGCACGAAAGAGGGCCTCGATGCGCCGGAGAACTACGACCGCACCTTCCGCGGCCCCGTCAGCGTGCGCGAGGCGCTGGCCTGCTCGCTGAATGTGCCCGCCATGCGCGCGCTCAATGACCTCGGCGGTCCGAGGCCGCTGAATGATCTCCTCTCGGGCATGGGCGTGCTGTCGGTGGGCCCGGACGCCTCGCCCTACGGGCTGGGCCTCACGCTCGGCAGCGCGCCGGTCCGGCTGCTGGATCTGACGAATGCCTACGCCACGCTGGCGGAGGAAGGCCGGCACCTGCCGTGGAAGCTCTGGATGGAGAAGCAGCACGATCCCGTCTCCCATCCGATGTCGCCCGCCTCCTGCTATCTCATCGCGGACATCCTGTCCGATCCCATCGCGCGTGCGCCCGCCTTCGGCCGTGGCGGGCCGTTGGAGCTGCCCTTCCGTTGCGCGGCGAAGACCGGCACCTCGTCCGACTTCCGCGACAACTGGTGCGTCGGCTTCACCCGGGACTTCACCGTGGGCGTGTGGGCGGGGAACTTCGACAACTCGCCCATGAAAGGCGTGTCCGGCGTCGCGGGCGCGGGGCCGATCTTCCATCGCGCGATGCTGAGGCTGCACCGCAATCACGCGCCACAATGGCTGGAGCGGCCGGAGGGACTGGTGGAAGTCTCCATCGATCCGCTCACGGGAAAGAGGACGAATGCTCCCGGCCCGGCGACGCTGGTCCCAGCAGACCGGATGCCGCTCTTCGCCTCCGCCGCGGACCGGGACGCCTCCGGGCACGTGCTACTGGATTCATCATACTCGGAGTGGTTCTCCTCGTCGCACAACCGGAAGCGGAATGCCTACGCCCTCGACAAGGGCATGCCTGCGGAATCGCCGCTGCGCATCCTCGCCCCGCGCGATGGCATGACCTACCAGCTCGACCCGGAACTCCCGAATGGCGGCACGCTCCACCTCGCCACGAATCTCCCCGGCCAGGCGGATTGGTCATGCGACACGCTCGAGGTATCTGCCGGTGGAGCGGAAGCCATGGTGAAGCTCAAGCCCGGCAACCACATCCTCATCGCCACCGACAAGCGCAACGGCGGCAAGCAGAATGTCACGATCAAGGTAGAGCAACGGTGAGCCTGCCTGCGGATGGAAGCATGTATGAAGGCCAGGGCGATGCCCGGGGCCATTTCATTTCCTCCCCTTCGCGGCGGGAGACGCACCGGGTTTCCTGTGCCGCTGCCACCAGATGGCCATGCCGCTGAGGCAGAGCAGCGCAGGGGCGAGACCGGCGGCGGACCAGAGGATCTTCGAGGTCAGCCCGCCGAAGTTCCCGAAGTGGAGCGGCTCGAAGGAGTCCACCACCTGCGTCCACCAGCCGTCCTTGGTGAGATCGTGCTTTGAGATCACCGCGCCGGTCTTCGAGTCAAAGGCGACCTGCGAGCCATACTCGCTGCGGAACCACGCGGCGTCTTCGGCGGATCCCCACAGCGTGAAAGGGCCACCCGGAGCCCAGGGCAACGAAACGTAGCGCGCCTCGAATCCCGGGATCTCTTTCTTCGCATCCGTCAGCATCGCCTCGATCGGCAGCTCGGAGGAAAACAGCTTCTCGTAAAACAGCACCTCATCCGCGGCATCGTGATGCGGCTCCACCAGGTGCTCGATGGTGTGTGAGACATTCCAATACGCGCCGGTGAATCCCAGGAGCAGATTGAAACCCGTGGACCACACGCCGACGAGTCGGTGGAAGTCCCCGCTGAGCATCCGGAAGCTCGACTTTAGCCGCAGGCGGAAGAGCGACTTCCAGAAGCGCCGGTAGAGATACAGCCCGGACCCGCCGAGGAAACACAGCGCCACGCCCAGTAGGCCGGTGACTGCGATGCCGATGTCGTGGAGGAAGAACTCCTTGTGCAGCTCCAGCAGCCAGCCCTTCAACGTCGCATCGTGATCGCGCGGGCGGCTCAGCACCGTGCCGCGATACGGGTCCACCGTGACCCAGTGCCAGTCGCGCGTGCCATGGGGCATCACGTAGGCACCCTCCGCGGCACGCGGGTCATCGCGGCGGAGTTCCCAGCCGGTGACCCCATGACCGGGCACCTGCTGCTCCACCGCGACGACGAGCTTTTCCAAAGGCATCCGCCCCTCCGGCACCGGCTCCACGCGCGTGGCCTCCGGGCTGATGACCGCGTCCAACTCCTGATGGAAGACCAGCAGGCTGCCGGTGATGCCGATCACCAGCAGCCCGAGGCCGGCCATAAGGCCGACCACGGAGTGGAGTTTCCAGAAGAGCTTTCGCACGATGCCGGTGACGGTCTGGCAGGGTGGATCAGAATTCGTACGAGGCCGAGAAGACCAGCGTCCGCGGCGCGCCGACCGTGAGGTAGCCGTAGCCGGGGAAGCCACCGGCGGAAGCCCAGTAGTCGTCATCCGCCACGTTCTCCACGCGGGCGCGGAGTGTCAGCGCATTGCCGTCGGAGAGCTCCGTGGTGTAGCGCACGCCGGCATCGAAGCGCGTCCACGATGGCACCTTCTGGGTGTTCGCATTGTCCGCGTACTGTGAGCTCGTATAGATCACGCGGCCATCCACCGTCACGCCGGGCAGGAAGGGCAGGTCCCACTCCGCGCCAAAGGTTCCCTGCGCCGCGGGAGCACCGATCTGGTCCGCGCCGAATTTCTCGGTGTCCAGGAAGCTCACGCCACCCAGCACGTGCACGCCGTCCATCGGCTCGCCGAAGGCGGAGATCTCCAGGCCACGGTAGGTCTGGTCGCGCAGCACGTCATAGATGCCCGCCGAGTTCAGACCCGCGATCGGCTTCTCGCTCTGGAAGACGCCGATGGATCCGCCGACGCAGTCGAAGTCAAACTTCACGCCCGCCTCGATCTGCTGCGTCACGTAGGGTGCGAGCGCCTGGCCGCCATTGCTGACCGGCGTGCCGCCGATGTCCAGCGGGGCGATGTCGCCCTTGGTGAGGCCTTCGATGTAGTTCACGTAGGTCGAGACATTCGGCGTGATGCGGTAGAGGATGCCGCCCATCGGGGTGACTTCCTCGTCCGAGTAGGCCGCGGTCAGCGCTCCGGTGGTGGGATTGTAGCTGTGGGTCTCGATCTCCTGGTAGCGGGCACCGGCGATGAGGAGGAGGCGGTCATCGAACATCGAGATCACGTCCGCGAGGGCCACGCTGCTGGTATTCGTCTCCTCCGTGACGCGCGGCGAACCGAGCACCCCGCCGAGGAAGGCGGTGGCCGGTGGCGGCGCGACGGGCGTGGGCAGGTAGATGCTGCCGGGGAAGCCAGCGAAGTCCGAGAAGGCGAAGGCATTCTTCTCCTCCAGCTCGTAGGCGGTGGCGGAGAGGCTGACCTGATGCTTCAGCGGGCCGGTCTCGAATTTCCCGCGGATGCCGATCTCGCCGGTGAGCACGGAGTCCTCACGGGTATTGTCAAAGCGGGTGGTGGTGGTCGCACCGTTCAGCGCGGTCACGGTCGGGTTTGCGAAGGAATTGTCCTCCTCGCCATCGCGCCCGCCGATGGCCGCCCACGCGGTCCAGTTTTCACTGAAGTCGTACTCCGCGCGCAGGACGCCGAAGAAATTCTTGTCGTTCGCGTAGGTCCACGGCTGGGCCACACTGCGAGATGCCGAGGGAGCGGGCAGCACCGGGATGCCGGCACCCATGGTGATGCTCGGCTGGGTGGCGTCGCGCTTCAGATCCTGGAAGCCGATATCCGCGGAGACGCGCACGTTTTCGCCCCGCCAGTCGAGGCCGAGGGCGACCATCCCGAGCGAGACCGACTCGCCATCGACCGCGGTATCGCCGTCGCGCAGCACGCCATTCAGACGCACGCCGAAGCTGTCATTCGCGAAGCGGCGGGAAGCATCCACCGCCCCGTAAAGCTGGCCGCCGGTCTGGATGCCGGTGGTGAATCTGGTGAGAGGGTCATTGCCCGCGCGCTTTGGCAGCACGTTCACGGTGCCGCCGAGGCTGCTGCCGCCGGGGGCCGCGCCATTCAGGAAAGCACTCGCACCGCGGAAGACCTCCACGCGCTCCACCAGCTCGGCCGCCAGGTGCTGGCGCGGCAGGATGCCGTAGAGGCCATTGAAGGTCATGTCGTCCGAATACACCGGCAAGCCGCGGACCATGTAGGTCTGCTGGAAATTCCCGAAACCACGCGTGACGCGCACGGCAGGGTCATTCAGCAGCACGTCGCCGACGCTCTGCGCCTGCTGGTTCTCGATCAGCTCCTCCGTGTAGCTCGTGAGCGTGAAGGGCGTCTCCATGTAATCCCGCGCGCCCAGCAGGCCCACGCGGCCGCCGCGAGCGATCTGTCCACCGGCATAGGCCTCGATCAGGCCGTCGGCGCTGGCATCGGCGCTCGCTTCCACCGTCATCTCCTCAAGCTCCTGCACTGCATTCGCCTCAGCGGCAGGTGCTTCCGGGGTGGTCTGCGCGCAGGCGAGACCGGTGGCGAGGGCCGTGATCCCCAGTTGCCAGCGGAGCGACCGGCGGCGGAAGTGAGGCAAGGAGGGCGAAGCGTGGATGGCTTTCATATGGAAGGATCTTTAGTTGAGAACGAATCTCAACAGAGCGGAAATCAAACAAAAGCCCTTGGGTGTCAATTGTGGATCTCAGCATGCGCCTCCGCAATTTCACGCACGCGCTCCGGGATCAACGTCCGTCAGGGCGCGAACAACCCACCGGGGTGCCAACCCGGGATCGCGAAACATCGAAGGAATCGAATGGCCCCCGAGCCGAGGTCACGCCTCCCGCAGCCGGGAGACGCGCAGGCGCTCGCCGGTGAGGAGGGACTTGAATCTCACGTAGTCTTCCTCCGGCGTGGCGGAGAGGAGGCGGTAGCTGTACGCAGGCCAGTGGTGCATCTCGTCGATGGCATTCCGCAGGCGCAGGGCGATGACGTCGTCGCTATCCGTGCCGCGGCCGCGGAGGCGGGAGGCCAGCTCATCCTCATCCGGCGGCATGACAAAGAGATCAACGAGGGCTGCGCGGATCGCCGGGTCATCGCAGGAGCGGACCAGGCCCGCGCCCTGGACGTCGATGTCCATGACCACATCCGTGCCCGCGGCGAGGCGCTCCACCACCTCGCTGCGCAGGGTGCCGTAGCGGTTCCCGTGGACCAACGCGTGCTCGAGGAAATCCCCCGCCGCCACCTTGGCCTCGAACTCCTCCATGGTGAGGAAGAAGTACTCCTTCCCATGCGTCTCGCCGGGCCGGGGCTGGCGGGTGGTGCAGGAGATGGAAAACTCCGCCTCACCCTCGGCGGCAAGCCGTCGGCAAAGCGTGGACTTCCCGGACCCCGAAGGGCCGGAGACAAGATAGAGGATACCGGAGCGCGCCATGAAGATGGGAGATGGTGGACTGTAGATGGCAGATGTTTCCTCAAGGCCGGGTCACACCCCTGCCTCTTGCCTTTCATCTGCGATCTCCGATCTGCCATCCACCATCGCGGCTCCGGCCAGGCCGGAGCGTTGCAGCAGCGGCTCCAGCTCGGGATCGCGGCCCATGAAGCGGCGGAAGAGCTCGTCCACCGGCTCGGAGTTCCCCTTCGAAAGGATGTGCTCGCGGAAGTCCGCACCGGATTCCGGATCGATCACGCCATTCTCCTGGAAGCGGGTGAAGGCATCGGCGTCCAGCACCTCGGCCCACTTGTAGGAGTAGTAGCCCGCGGCGTAGCCGGTCGGCGAGCTGAAGAGGTGATTGAAGCGGCGCGCCATGCTCGGCGAGTCCGTCTTCATCGGCACGCGGTAGCTGGAGAGGATCTCGCGGTCCACCTCGTCCAGATCCCGGCCGACGTAGCGGTCGAGGCTCGTGTGGAGCTCCAGGTCCAGCTTGCCAAAGGCGAGCTGGCGCATGAAGCCGGTGGCGCTCATGTAGTTCTTCGCCGCGATCATGCGGTCGTAGAGATCGTCCGGGATGGTCGCGCCGGTTTCGTGGTGCTTTGCGAAGTAGTCGAGCGAGCGGCGGTCCCAGCAGAAATTCTCCATGATCTGCGAGGGCAGCTCGACGAAGTCCCAAGGGACATTCGTGCCGGCGAGCGAACGCACCGATACATCGCTCAGCAGGCCGTGGAGGAGGTGGCCGAATTCATGGAAGATCGTCTCGACCTCGCCGTGGGTGAGCAATGCCTGCTTGCCATCCACCGGCGGGCTCATGTTCCCGATGATGAGGCCGAGGTGGGCCTCGCGCGCCGCGCCATTGCCGCCAGGATGACCGGTGAAGAGGCAATTCATCCATGCGCCGCCACGCTTCGACTCGCGCGGGTGCCAGTCGGCGTAGAAGGAGCCGAGGTGCTCGCCGGACTTTGTGTCGAGCAGGTCGTAGAACTTCACCTCCGGATGCCAGACCTCGGGGAGTTGGGAGTCCGATGAGGATTGAGAGTCGGAGCCGCGCTCGAAATAGGCCGCTTCGCGCTCGTGGATCGTGATGCCGAAGAGCTGCGAGCAGAGGTCGAACATGCCGCTCATCACGCGATCAACGGGGAAGTACGGGCGCAGGGCCTCGTCATCGAGGTCGTACTCCTCCTGGCGGCGCTTCTCGGACCAGTAGGCGAATTCCCATGGCTGGAGGCCATCGACGGGCTCGCCGGTCTTCTTGCCCTTGTAGTCGCAGAGCGAGCGATACTCAGCCTGGAAGGGGGCCTCGATGCGGTCGTGCAGGTCTTCCGTGAATTTCAGCGCGGTCGCGCCATTGCGGGCCATGCGGCGCTGCAGGGTGAGATCGGCGAAGTGATCGTGGCCGAGGATGGCGGCCTTCTCCTTGCGGAGCTTCAGGATTTCCCAGACGAGCTGCGTGTTATCCAGCTCGCCCTCGCCCGCCACCTTCACGGAGGCCTCCCAGACCTGGCGGCGGATGCCCTCGTCATCGAGGTGCTGCATCAGCGGGAACATCGACGGCATCTGCAGCGTGAAGCGCCAGGCGGGCTTCTCGTCGGTGGCGAGGCCCTTGGCCTTTGCATTCGCGAGCGCGGCGGCCTTGGCCGAGGCAGGCAGGCCGGCGAGCTTCGACTCGTCCTCGATCAGCAGGTCCCACGCATTCGTGGCGTCGAGCACGTGCTCGGAGTACTGCTTCGTCAGCTTGGAAAGCTCGGCTTCCACGGCGGCCACGCGGGCCTTCTGGTCCTCCGGCAGGTCGGCACCGGACTGGACGAAATCCAGCATCGTCTCCTCGACGAAGCGCTTCTCGACCGGACCGAGGGCGGCCACGGCGGGCGATTCGCCAAAGGCCTTCAGCACGGCCCACAGCTTCTCGTTGAGCGGGATGGAGGCGAAGAACTCGGACACCTCCGGCAGCATCGCATTCAGCGCCGCGCGCTGGGCGGGCTCGTCGCAGACGGAGTCGAGGTGATTCAGGCGTCCCCAGCCGAGGCTCAGCAGGTCGCTGGCCTTCTCGAAGGCACCGAAGGTATTCTCATAGGTGGCCTCGGCGGGCGTGACGGCGCAGACGGCGTCGAGGTTTGCCTTGGCGATTTCGAGTGCCTTGCGGATGTCGGGCTCGACCGCCTCCGGCACGAGTGTGGACCAACGGACATGAAAACCCTCGTCGAGGAAAGGATGCATGGGCCTTTCCCTAGGCCAGCTACCCGCGGGTGGAAATGTCGAATTTTCCGCCGGGGATGTTCAATTCCGTGGCAAGATCGGAACAACCGCCCGCTCCATGAAATCCAGAGGCATGAAGAAACGCTCCACCTGGCCCTCCCTCCTGCTCCGCACCCTCGGCGTGGGGCTGCTCCTGCTGGCCTCCGGGGCAGCCGTGACCGCGGCGGAGAAGCCGAACGTACTGGTGATCCTGGCCGATGACCTGGGCTACGCGGATGTAGGCTTCAATGGCGGCACCATCCCGACGCCGAATCTCGACCGGCTGGCCGCGACGGGGGTGAACCTCACCGGATTCCGCGCCGCGCCGATCTGCTCGCCGACCCGCGCGGGCCTGATGACGGGCCGGTGGCCGCTGCGCTACGGCATGATGCGGGCGGTGGTGCCTCCGTGGTCGAAATACGGCCTCCCTGCGGAAGAAAAAACGATGGCCGAGCTGCTGGCCCCGGCGGGCTACGGGCCGCGCGGGATCACCGGCAAGTGGCACCTCGGCCACGCCAGGAAGGAATTCCTCCCGCTCGCCCGCGGCTTCACGAGCTTCTACGGTCACTACAACGGGGCGATCGACTACTTCACCCATGAGCGCGACGGCGAGACCGACTGGCACCGCGGCGAGAAGACGGTGAAGGAGGAAGGCTACGCGACCGACCTGATCGGCGCGGAGGCGGCGCGCTTCGTCCGCGAGGCACCGGATGAAAAGCCGTGGCTGCTCTACATGCCGCTGAATGCCCCGCACTCGCCGATGCAGGCGAAGGAGGAGGATCTGGCGAAGTTCTCCGGCCTCGGGCCGAAGAAGCGGGTCTATGCGGCCATGGTCCACGCGATGGACCGGGCGATCGGGCAGGTGCTCGCCGCCGTGGAGGCTCGGCCGGACGCGGCGGACACGCTGGTGCTCTTCTTCAGCGACAATGGCGGCATCCCCCGGGCCGGCGGCAGCAATGCCCCCTACCGCGGGGCGAAGCTGAATGTGTACGAAGGCGGCACCCGCTCGTGCGCGGCGATGCGCTGGCCCCGGGCGGTGTGAGCGGCGGGAAGCGCTTTGACGAGAGGATCGGCTACATCGACGTGCTGCCGACCGTGCTCGCGGCGGCAGGCGTGAAGGCACCGGAGAATCTGGACGGCATCGACTTCCTCCCCGCCCTGCGCGAGGGCAAGCCGGTGCCGGAGCGGCCGTGGTTTTCCTACATCCATCAGGACGCGCAGGCACACGCTTCCGTGCACCTCGGCTCCTGGAAGCTGGTCGCGCATGGTGATTTCTTCGCGGAGGAACCCGGGGCCAAGGCCACCTTCGAGCTCTACGACCTGTCCACCGACGTGAAGGAAGCGAAGGACGTGGCCGCGAAGCACCCGGAGAAGGTGGCCGAGCTGCGCAAGCTGCTGCGGGAATTTGGAAGCTGGCAAAAGCCCGGCGTGGGGCCCTATGGCGAGGGTCGCGAGGGCTTCAAGGCTCCGAAGGATTGGGTGATCGGAGGTTAGGACTTGCCCGGCGAGTTTTGGCTTGAAGGAACAGAAGAATCTAACCGCTCACCGGCAAATTCGGGAGTGAAGTTTTCCGCACCTCCGGTAGCTTCACGGCCATGCCGAAGGACCTGCTGGAAGTCAGCCGCGAACTGAAATCGATGGCCGAGGCGGGCCTGCGCTACTCGGACGGCCCCTACGATCTGGAGCGCTACAAGCGGCTCCACGAGATCGCCTCCGAGCTGCTCGGCGCGGAGGAGCGGGAGTTCACCTGGCCGGTGGAATTCGGCTACGCGACGCCGAAGGTGGACGTGCGCGCGGCGGTGATCCAGGACGGCGAGATCCTGCTCGTGCGCGAGTCGAGCACCGGCCAATGGACGCTCCCCGGCGGATGGGCGGACCTCAATGCCAGCCCGGCCGAGAATGCCGCCCGCGAGGTGCTGGAGGAGGCCGGCATCGTGGTCACGGTGAAGAAGCTCATCGCCTGCTGGGACAAGGACCGGCAAGGCCACCCGCGCCAACCGGAGCACGTCTACAAGCTCCTCTTCCTCTGCGAAGCCACCGGCGGCGAGCTCACGCTTTCCCTCGAGACGGACGGCGCGGATTGGTTCCTCCCGGATGCCCTGCCCGATCTCTGCCCGCACCGCGCGGCGGAGCACTACATTACCCACGCCTTCCTCCACGCCGCGAACCCGGACCTGCCGACTTCGTTCGATTGAGGGTCACTTTTCTTTCAGAAGCAGTTCCTTCAGTCCCTTCACCCGCTCCTTCGTGAGGCGGCTGCGGACGCCCTCGTGGACGAGTGGCCACATGCTGCCGCCGCGCGCCTCCGCATCGGCGCGGAAGGCGGCCTCGGCATCGCGCCAGGCGACCCACGCGCGCTGGGACTTCTTCAGGTTTTCCTTTGCCTGGTCATCGAGGTTCGCGACGACCTTCACATACACCTCGTTGAGTTCCTTGTCCGCCTTCCTGAAGCTCTCCGCGGCTTCCGCATTCATCTCCTGCTGGGACTGCGCACGAAGCGCGGCGGGAGCGGCGATGATCAGGAGAAGGCAAAGAGAGAAAAGTCTCATGGCAGCATCCTGCCTCCCCCGCTGTCTGATTTCAACGGGAACCCAAGCCTTCCCTGCATGATCCCGGGAGAATTGCGGCTTTCCCCGAACGGGAATCCGGTCCAAGTTCGGACATGGGAATCGATCAGATTGCACCTGAAGCACTGCGCCTGCCGACCCGCGAGCGTGCTCTTTTGGCGGCATCCCTCTGGGAAAGCATCGGAGACCCCGGGCTGGATGACGAAATGAGTGACGACGACGCCATCGAACTCGCACTCCGACGCGACGCTGAGATCGAAGCAGGAGCAGTGACCCCACTCTCGCATCAGGAACTGATGCAGCGTCTGCGCTCATGAGGGTGGAATATCACCCTGCGGTCGCAATCGAATTGGAAGAGATCCGTGATCACTACGAGAGCTGCTCCGGGCATCTCGGGCATGATTTCATCGATGAATTCGAGCGACAGGTCCTGATGATCGCTGCGCGACCCGAGCGTTGGATGGTGGTTCGTGACGATATCCGGCGTTCCCTGATGAAGCGTTTTCCCTACCAGATTCATTTCAGGATCTTACCGGAAGATGCGATCCGGGTCACGGTGGTGAAGCACCGTAAACGTCACCCCGCCTACGGCATGGGGCGCAGATAGAGATTTCCGCGATGAACCGGATGCAATCCCCTCATGCGCAATGCAAGTGATGCCCGGACATCGGTCGACCAAGGCTACCTCGAAGGCCGTGTAGCGCGAGCATTCCCGCGACCGGCGCAGTGGCACGGATTCAGCGGATGGTCTGGCGACACCCCGCCTGCACCATGCCATGAGCACTCGCGCCGAACTCACCCGCCGTTGCTTCGAAGCCTACGAGAAAAAGGACCGCAGCCTCATCGAGCCGATCTTGGCCGATGACTTCACCTTCAGCAGCCCCATCGACGACAGGATCAGCCGGGAAAGCTACTTCGCCCGCTGCTGGCCGAATAGCAAGCACGCGGGCACCTTCGGAATCGAGAAGCTGCTGGAGGATGGGGATGACGTGGTGGTCACCTATCTGGCCACGGACAAGGCCGGGGCCCGGTTCCGGAATACGGAGGTCTTCACCTTTCGCGGCGACCAGGTGGTCCACGTGCAGGTGTATTTCGGCAGCGATACGGCGGAAAGCGCGAGCCGGGAGGAGATCGAATCCGTGATCGCCCGATGGAACGATGGCATCTGCCGGAAGGACGTGGCGCTGGTGGCGGCGCAAGTCGATGGCGATCCGGTGGGCTACTACCTCGCACCGCCCCTGGTGGCGGATGAGCCGCTGGAAGAAAACCTCGCCGGGTGGTTCGACACCTTCGACGGGCCGCTCCATCAGGAACTCCGCGACCTCCAGGTGAAGGCGTCCGGCCCGGTCGCATGGGCTCATGCTCTCGCGCATCTGAACGGCACGAAGAAATCGGGCGAGAGGACCGACCTGTGGTTCCGGCTGACGATGGGGCTGGAGAAGTCCGCCGATGCCTGGAAAATCCGCCACCTCCACGAGTCGGTGCCATTCCTGATGGATGGCAGTGACAAGGCGGCACTGGACCTGAAGCCCTGAGCAGCCGGCCCCCCTCCTGACCCACCTTTTTTTGGAAGGGCCGTCACCTCTCCGCGCTTGGCGGTGCGGAGTCCGGCCATACACTCCGCCCCATGCCGGACGACGAAGCCAAACTGCCACTCGACGAGCTCATGCGAGCCATCGAGGCGGCGGATTGCAGCGTCATCCGGGAATTGGCCGAGGAGATGCACTATGCCGACCTCGCCCAGGCCTATCAGGAGATCGAGGAGGAACAGCGCGACCTCTTCCTGAAGACCATCGGCCCGGAAAAGGCGGCCGACATGGTGGTGGAGCTGCCGGACTCGATGATCGAGCAGGCACTCGGGGCCTTCAGCCCGTCCGAGCTGAAGGTGCTCTTTCACGAGCTCTCCGACGATGACCGCGTGGACATCCTCCAGGACGTGGGCGATGAGGCACGGCAGCGCTTCCTGGGCCTGCTGGGGCCGGAGGATGAGGAGCTGACCCGCTCGCTGCTGAAATACGAGCACGATACGGCAGGCGGCCGCATGACCACGCGGATCGGCCGCGTCTTCGTCCACCAGACGGTGAAGCAGGCGATCGAGATGCTGCGCCGCGGGCAGGAGTCCACCGAGACGCTGAGCCGGATCTTCGTGGTGGATCAAAAGGGCAGGTTGCTCGGCAAGCTCCGCTTCCGCGACCTCGCCTTCAATACCTGGGACACCCCCGTGCGGGACATCATGCGCGAGATCGGCACGGAGCGCGTGCTGGCCACCGCGGACCAGGAAGAAGCGGCGAACATGCTGCTGAAGTACGACCTCATCGCGCTGCCCGTGGTCGATGAATTCGACCACCTGCTCGGCATCGTCACCCACGACGACGCGATGGAGATCCTCCAGGAGGAAAGCACGGAGGACATCGAAAAGATCGCCGGTATCGGTGGCGAGCAGTCCGAGGAGACGTATCTGAATACGACGATCCTCACCCACTTCCGCCGCCGTGCGGGGTGGCTCACCGGGCTGGCATTCGTGTCCATCCTCTCCGGCTATGTGATGATGCGCTTTGGCTCCATCCTCAGCCAGGTCTTCCTGCTCTCGCTCTTCCTGCCGATGGTGGTGGCGGCGGGCGGGAATACCGGCGGGCAGGCCTCGACCATGGTGATCCGCGCGATGTCGCTCGGGGAGATCAATCCCGGTGCCGCCGGGGAGGTCGCGTGGAAGGAGCTGCGCACCGGCTTCTTCCTCGGCGCGCTGCTGGGGCTGTGCATGGCGCTCTTCACCATGGTGCTGCTGCCCTTCTTCCACCTGCCGCTACCTCCGGGGATGAGCTTGGCAAAGGTGGCGCTCGCGGTAGCCGTGGCACTCACCACGCAGGTCACCTCCGCGACATTCCTCGGCTCGCTGCTGCCCCTCGGTGCGCGGGCGGTGAAGCTGGACCCGGCGGTGGTCTCGGCCCCGGCCATCGCCGCGATCGTCGACGTATCGGGGATGGTCATTTATTTCTCCGTGGCACGCGCCATTCTGGGCTTATGAAGGAACTGAAGGACGGCATCCGCGCCCACGTGCGGCTCGATTGGACGGGAAACGTGCACAAGCGCTTCCGCGGCACCGATGCGGACAAGCGCTACGCCAACGAGGTGGCCGTGCTGAAAGTCCTGCAGGAACGCGGCTGCCCCTACGTACCGAAGCTGGTGGAAGAGCATCCGGACGAACTCTACTTCGTCTCCACGAGCTGCGGCCAGCCGGCCCCGACGATCTCGAAGGAGCGGGCCGACCAGCTCTTCGCCGATCTGGAACGCGACTATGGCGTCCGCCATCTGGACGCGGAGCCGCGGAACATCACCTACGACGCCCGGGCAGGACGCTTCTGCATCATCGACTTCGAGCTGGCGGAGATCCTGCCGTGGCCTGCACCTGGTGGGGATTGAAGCGAACTTTGAGTGCCGGGGCGGCCTCGATCGTGGTCCGCATCGCCCCGCGTGCGGTCGAAGCTATATGATGGCGGACTCCACCACAGGCTCCCCTACCGGCTAAACCGCACGCGGAGCGATGCGGACCACGATGCGCAGCTCCGTCCATTGGCATCGGCCCGGCAATCACGCATCGGGGATCTGAATCCGCTTGATCGGCCCCGGCGGGTCCGGGGCATCCTCCGGGCGTGGCCTTCGAGCTCCTGTCCTTCCTTGCCGAGTTCGGCGCGCTTGCCGGTGAACGTGGATTCACCGCGCGGACGCTGTGCCACACGGCAGCGGGACCGCTGGTGGCATGGGAAAAGCCGGGCGAAGGCCCCGCAGGCTACCTGTCCGCCGGGATGCATGGCGACGAACCGGCAGGACCTTGGGCCGCACTGGAACTGCTGAGGCAGGGCGCCTTTGACGATGGCCCGTGGCTCGTCTGCCCGGCCCTGAATCCCACCGGACTGGTCGCCGGCACCCGCCACAATGCCGCGGGCGTGGACCTGAACCGCGACTACTGGAACCGCAGTACCGAGGAGGTGCAGGTGCACGCGGCGTGGCTGGAATCGCTGCCCTGCCCGCGGATCTTCATCTCGCTCCACGAGGACTGGGAAACGAGCGGCTTCTACTTCTACGAGATCAATCTGGGGGACGATCTGCCGGACCGCGCAGCCTCCATCCTGCAAGCGGTGGAGCCGTGGTTCCCGCCGGAGGAGGGAGCGCTGATCGACGGCCACGAGATCCGCGACACCGGCTGGATCTACCACGCCGCGGAAGCGGACCTCCCGGGGAATTGGCCGGAGGCGATCTTCCTGGCAAAGCGCGGCTGCCCGGTCTCCTTCACCTTCGAGACGCCCAGCGCGAATTGCCTGCAAGACCGCATCGCCGCCCACGTCGCGGCAGCACAGGCGGCGGCGGCATTCGTCAGCGGATCCTGACATCAAAGCGAATCGATGCTCACTTTCCGGAACAAAAAAATCCGGAGATTGATCGCGCTGCCCGCTTCGCTAGGGTGCGCGTCATGCGATTTTTCCTTCCCCTGCTCGGGCTGGCGGCCGCAGCGCTCGGCGCGCCGACCGACGACTTCATCACCGCCGCGAAGGCGAAACACGGCGAGGCCGGCGAGCGCGCCGCCAAGTTCCTCACGGAACACATGCCGGCCAAGGACCGCGAGTCGCTCTCCGCGGACTTCCTGTCGGACAATCTGAACCTCGCCTTCCAGGCTCGCGAGGAATTCCCGTGGGCGAAGCAGGTGCCGGAGGAGATCTTCCTCAATGACGTGCTGCCCTACGCGGTCTTTGACGAGACACGCGAGGAGTGGCGGAAGGACTTCCTGGAGAAGGCACGCCCGCTGGTGAAGGACGCGAAGACGGCGACCGATGCGGTGCAGGCGCTGAACCGCGAGTTCTTCAAGATCATCAACGTCCACTACAATACCGGTCGCAAGGCGCCGAACCAGAGTCCGAGCGAGTCGATCGCGATCAACAAGGCGACCTGCACCGGCCTCTCGATCATCCTGGTGGATGCGTGTCGCGCGGTGGGCATCCCGGCCCGCGCCACCGGCACGCCGCTGTGGGCGAACGAGCGCGGGAATCACACTTGGGTGGAAGTGTGGGACGGCGGCTGGCACTTCACCGGTGCCGACGAGTATGACAACGACGGGCTGAATCGCGGGTGGTTCGTGAACGATGCGGCGCAGGCCAAGGCGGACGAGCCGAAGTATGCGATCTACTCGACCTCGTGGAAGAAGGACGGCCTTTCCTTCCCGATGGTCTGGGCACCGGGCAGCCAGGCAGTGGCAGCGGTGAATGTGACCGCGACCTACGCGAAGGCCCCCGAGGCGGCCCCGCTGGCAAAGCTGGGCGTGCGGATTTTCCAGAAGAAGGGCGGCGAGCGCCTGGCGGTGCCGCTGACGCTGCTGGACGAGAACGGCAAGAAGATCGGCGAGGCCGAGACGAAGGCCGGTACGGCGGACCTGAATGACATGCCGCGCTTCGAGCTGAAGCCGGGCGCGAAGGGTTGGCTGCGATTCTCGAAGGACGGCGAGCTCCGCGAGATGGCCTACGGTCCGCTGGAAAAGGGCGACCCTACGGTGGACGCGAGCTGGGAGGAGATGGCCCCGGTGCCCTGCGCGGTCTCGACCGTGGAGGTGTGGCTTTCCTCGGACCGGAAGGGCGATGACCTGCCGGGCGACCTGAGCAAGACGGACGCCGCCCGCGTGACGAAGCTGCTGGCGGCCGATCGCTCGGCAGCACTGGCCGGAGAGCGGAAGGATGAGCTGGAGAAGAAGGCGATCACCGTGGATGGCAAGACGCTGCGCTGGCTGGAGAAGACCTTTGGCGAAGCCCCGGCGGACGGCCGCAGCCTGTGGATCTCCATGCACGGCGGTGGCAGCGCGCCGCCGCGGGTGAATGACCAGCAGTGGCAAAACCAGATCCGCCTCTACGAGCCCGCCGAGGGCATCTACATCGCGCCGCGCGCACCAACCGATACTTGGAACCTGTGGCACGAGAGCCACATCGACCCGATGTTCCAGCGCCTCATCGAGGACCACGTCGCACTGCGCGGCGTGAATCCGAACAAGATCTACCTGATGGGCTACTCGGCCGGCGGCGATGGCGTCTGGCAGCTCGCGCCGCGCATGGCGGACCGCTACGCCGCGGCGGCGATGATGGCGGGCCACCCGAACGAAGCCTCGCTGCTGGGCCTGCGGAATCTTCCCTTCGCGATCTTCATGGGCGGCAATGACGCGGCGTACGACCGCAACAAGATCGCCGCGGCGAAGACCGCCGAGCTGGACCAACTCGCGAAGGACGACCCGGGCGCGTATGTCCACATGTCCCGCATCTACGAGGGCCTGCCGCACTGGATGAATCGCAAGGACGCCGAGGGCGTGCCGTGGATGGCAGGCTTCACCCGCAATCCGTGGCCGAAGAAGATTGTCTGGCTACAGGACGACATCACACACGACCGCTTCTACTGGCTGAAGATCACGGACAAGGCGGCGGCGAAGGCCGGTGAAAAGATCGTGGCCACGGTGGAGGGACAGACCATCCGCCTGGAGGGCGATGTCCCTGCGAAGACGGAACTGCGGCTTTCCGACGAGCTGGTCGATCTGGACCAGCCGGTGAAGGTCATCGTGAATGGCAAGCAAGTGCACGACGGCAAGGTCGCCCGCACGGCGACCGCGATCCGCACGACGCTACAGGAACGCCTCGATGCCCCGGCTGCCGCCAGCGCGGTGCTGGTGCTGCCATAAGGCAGGCCGTGAAAGCGGAGCCGCGCCAATGGGTGTGGCTCCGCCGCGGGGAGGCTTCCCTCCTGGGAGCGCGGAGCCACTGGCCCGCAGAAGCACGGGGGCGGGCCGCTACATGAAGCGGCCCGCATGGGCTGCACGGCATGACCTCAGATTGCCCGGCGATTTCATCCCAAAGCTCGGCGTTCCTTCTTCCCCATGAGAGCGTTATTTTCCAGATGGAAGCCGGGCATTGCCGCGCGATGACCGGAGAGTCCGGGAAGAGCGATCAGCGATCCACGCTGCGATCTTCTCGCGCCTCACGACGAAGCGAGGCGGACTCCACCGGTCGCTTCCGTGGTGTCACCACCACGACTACGGAGGATGGAGAAATGCCGCTCACTTGTACGGTCCGCACGGCCAACCGTAGTCGCACTGGTGACAGTGGGGAAGCTACCCCTGTAGCGGACCGCTCCGGTGCTTCTGCGGGCCAGTGGCTCCGCGCTCCCAGCGGGCGCTCCCAGCGGGGATTCCCGGTGAGGGCGGCTTCCTAGACTGGGTTCAAACTCTAGGCACCACCTCCTTCCGCCCACGAAAAAGCCCGACTCCCTGGGGAGAGCCGGGCGATGACCTGGGAAAAATTTGGGTGGTCTCAGTTCACGGCAACCGCGGACGAACCGGTCTCGCCGGTGCGGATGCGGATGGCTTCCTCGATCGTGGAGATGAAGACCTTGCCGTCACCAATCTTGCCGGTGTTCGCGCTCTTCACAATGGCCTCGGCCACGCCGCCGGCCTGCGCGTCGTCCACCACGATTTCGATCTTCACTTTGGGAAGGAAGTCCACGGTGTACTCGGAGCCGCGGTAGATTTCCGTGTGGCCTTTTTGACGGCCGAAGCCCTTCACTTCAGTCACGGTCATGCCCTGCACACCGACTTCGGCAAGGGCTTCTTTCACTTCCTCCAACTTGAACGGTTTGATGATCGCTTCGATTTTCTTCATGGTGCGGCGGATTGGTCGATTGAGCCTTGAGCAATGCCCGTGCCAATTGAGGCAGGGAATTTTTAGAAACTGCGTAATGCTACGTCCGGTCATGTTAGTTGGCCAGCGGAAATCCGGTCAATTTCAAGCGTTTCCGGCGATAATCGTGACATCGCGAAAGCTTGGCCTAATTTTTGGAAAAATTCGAAAACCTGTCCGAAATGCGCGATAAGCCCTCATTCCGAAACAACCCCTCATATCGGTTTCGGGTAGTGGTCTGGATCATGCCGACGTGCTTCGGATATGCCGCCGCGGAGCTAATAATCCTGCTTCAGCGGCACATTCCTTCGGTTGAGAACGACACATGGTTCTATGGGTGGATCTTCGCGAGCTTCATCGCAACCTGTTGCCTCGGCATGCTTGACCGGAAGCTGATCGATCCAAGAATCCCGACCGACAAGATCTTCCCACCACTTACTGCATTTATCATCCTGCAGTGTCTCGTCGTCCCCTTTGCCGTGCTGTCCGTGATACTGATAACCCGCTATGCACTGCTGCTGTGAAAGTGTCCGTGGATCCAGCGGCAAGGATCCCTCGCATTTTTTCCCTGTGATCTCCCGCCGCTCCTGACAGCGTCGCACCACCTTGTCCGCACCGCGAAACACCCAACTGGATGGCTGGCGCGCCTTCGCCGTGCTGGGCGTGATGTGGCTGCACTGGGCACCGCGGGAGTGGCGCGGGGCGCTGCCTTTCGAGATCGGCCTCTACTTCTTCCTCACGCTCACCGGCTTCCTCATCACCCGCGTGCTGCTGCGGGACCGGGATGCCGGGGAAAAGCTGCAGAAGCCGTGGCGGAAGATGGCCACGCGGCACTTCCTGAAGCGCCGCGCCATCCGCATCCTCATCCCGTGCTACGCCGCCATGGCCTTCGCCTGGATCTGCGCGGCCCCGGACATGCGCGCACACCCGTGGGTGTATCTGACCCATGTCTCAAATCTCCACATGGCCTACCTGCCCGACTATCCCTCGGGCACGGCACACTACTGGACGCTGGCGATCCAGATGCAGTTCTACTTCCTGTGGCCGCTGCTGATCTTCTTCTCTCCACGGCGGATGCTGGCTCCCCTGCTGACGGGCTTCGTGATGCTGGCCCCGCTGAGCCGCTGGGTGCTGCTCCACCATTTCCCCGAGATCCCGCACCCCGGTGCGATCTCCACCTGCGCCGCGGACTACTTCGCCGTGGGGGCGCTGCTCGCGCTGGCGATGGAGCGCGGAATGCAGCCGGGCGATTGCCGGGTGCGCATCGCCGGGTGGATCGCCTTCGCCTCCTACGTGATACTCTACTGCCTGGATGAGGCGGACCGCTCCGTGCCCGGGCTGCGGCACTTCCAGCAGACCTTTGTCTCCATTCTCTTCGCCGCGCTGATCTCCGCGACGCTCCACGGCTTCACCGGCCCGCTGGGGAGAATTCTGGAGCACCCGGTGGCGCAGCACATCGGCCGGATCAGCTACGGGCTTTACCTCTTTCACACCACCGTGCCGCTCGCGCTGGGCACCGTGATGCCGATCCTGTGGCACCCCGTCTTCGAGCATCCCACCTTCCACGGCCCGCTGCTCGGCGTTCGGCTCATCTTCTTCGCGCTCGCCTCGTGGGGCGTGGCGTGGCTGTGCTGGCGCTACCTGGAGCAGCCTTTGGACCGATTCCGCCAACCGTCCCGCGCGGCTTAGTCACTTTTCCCGGGCGGAAAACATTTCCCTAGTCCGCCCCGGGGGGCCGTGCACGATTCCTCGCGCACCTCATCTGATGAAAGCGCTCGTCAAAGCCACCGCCGGTCCCGGACTCGAAATGATGGACGTCCCGATGCCCGAAGTGGGCCCCATGGACGTGCTCATCAAGATCAAGAAGACCTCCATCTGCGGCACCGACGTCCACATCTGGAAGTGGGACGCCTGGGCAGAGCGCACCATCCCGGTGCCGATGCACGTGGGCCATGAATTCTGCGGCGTGGTCGAGGCGGTGGGCGAAGGCGTGACCGACATCGTCCCCGGCGAACTCGTCTCCGGTGAAGGCCACATCGTCTGCGGCCGCTGCCGCAACTGCCTCGCGGGCCGCCGCCACCTCTGCCCGGAGACGCTGGGCGTGGGCGTGAATCGCCCGGGTGCCTTTGCCGAGTATCTTTCCATCCCGTATCGCAACGTCTACAAGGTCGATCCCTCGATCCCGGAGGAGGTCATCTCGTGCTTCGACCCGCTGGGCAATGCCGTCCACACCGCGCTCTCCTGGGACCTGGTGGCGGAGGACGTGCTCATCACCGGTGCCGGCCCCATCGGCTGCATGGCCGCGGCCGTCTGCCGCTTCGCAGGTGCCCGCCACGTGGTGGTGACGGACGTGAATCCCTGGCGCCTGGAGCTCGCGAAGAAGCTCGGTGCCACCCGCACCGTGAACGTCGCCGAGGAGTCCCTGTCCGACGCGATGAAGTCGCTGGGCATGAAGGAAGGCTTCGACGTGGCGCTGGAAATGTCCGGCCACCCATCGGGCCTGAATGACATCCTCAACCACACCTCGAATGGCGCGAAGGTCTCCCTGCTCGGCATCTTCCCGGACAAGGTGGCCATCGACTGGGACAAGGTCATTTTCAAAGGCCTCGTCCTGAAGGGCATCTACGGCCGCGAGATGTTCGAGACGTGGTACAAGATGAGCAGCATGATCCGCGCGGGCCTGGATATCTCGCCGGTGATCACGCACCGCTTCCCCATCGCCGACTTCAAGAAGGGCTTCGAGACGATGATGTCCGGTCAATCCGGCAAGGTGGTGCTGGAGTGGGATTGAGCGGCGCTCACTTCTTCGGCTCCACCAGCGGGATCTTGTAGGCCTCCCCTGCTTGGCCACCGCTGCCAGCCCCGCCCGTCTCCGCCGCGCGATGGCTCACGCGCAGGGTGGCCTGCCGCGCGAGATCGGTGGGCAGCATGAGGTAAACGGATACTCCCTCCGGCCCCTCGGTGAAGCTCACGGGAACATTGAGGTCGAGGCCCGTTTTGCTCGCACGTTGCAGATAGACGGACTGGACGGGCGTCGCATGGGCGTCCTTCGGGATGCGGACACGCACCGTGGTCGTCCTGGTCGTGGCGTCTTCCTTGATCATCGCGGTGAACCGCTTGTCTTCGGAAGGATCGGCAGCAAGCGGTGCGGTGACGGCCAGCAGGATGACGGCGAACGAACGGAGGGAAGGGAAAGATATCATGGCGGTATGACCGGAACCAATCACACACGCCGCACCCTGGCGAGCCTCCGCTACACGATGAAGATCCTGCCCGCCCTCCGGCGGAGTACCCGGTCGCCCGGCAGATTGACCGCGGGCGGCCCGTCTGCATCGAGCAGCGTGAGGCCGCGCGCGACGAGATCGCGCGACAGCTCCGGGACGCCGGAAGTACGAAGGTAATCGTACAAGCACGCCGACTGGACCTCGCGCGGCAGCGTGCGCAGCCGTGGCACGTGCAGGCGACCCTGCGGATCGAGCGCCGCCGCTTGCTCCACGGCCCATCGCTCGATCACGCGCAGCTCGTCCGAGGAGTCTGCCGCACGATTCAGCAAGGCGGTGATATCCCGTCGTGCGATGTCCGAGAGCAGGGGCAGCGCTTCATTGCGGAGGCGATTCCGTGCGGCAATGGGTTCCGCATTCGACGCGTCCTCGCGCCACGCGATCTTTTCGGATACGAGCCAGGCGAGCAACTCATCGCGTCGCATCGTCAGGAGCGGCCTCAGACATTCCACCGGCTTGCCGTCCATCTGGAGCACCTGCTCCGCGCGCATGCCGGAGAGGCCGCGGCTGCCGCGCAGGAGATTCCACAGGATGGTCTCCGCCTGGTCATCGGCGTGATGCGCGAGCAGCAGTCGCGGGCAGCGGTGCTTCCGGGAGCAGGCTGCGAAAAAGGCATGGCGGGCATCGCGGGCGGCGGTCTCGAGCGAGTCGCCCGTTTCACGGATCATCGCCTGCACGTCCGCCTTGCCGGATTCACACGGGTAGCCGAGCGAGGCCGCGAGCTTCTCCACGAATCGCGCATCCCCCGCCGACGCCTGGCCGCGCAGGCCATGGTCGAGATGGCAGACCACGACATCCCGGAAGCCAGCGCGATGCAATAGGTGAAGCAGCGCCACCGAGTCCGCCCCGCCGGAAATGCCCGCAAGGTAGCGCCGCCGCCTGGAGGCGGACTGGAACCAGGGAATCTCCGGCACAGGCACGGCACAGGCATGACCGGACGACGCCGGTTTTCAAGCGGTGATGTCTGGATAAGAAGATGGGGAACAACAAAACGAGCGAAACGAACGAAAATGGAAATGCAGCCAAGCCGCCTCGGTCCGGTCTTCTGACTTTCGTCAATTTCGCCCGCTTCGTTGTCGATCCTCCCGCCAGTCAGGAGCCCTTGCCCGAACGCCCGATGCGCACGAGAATGCCATCATGAAAATCGCAGCCGCTCTCGCCCTCCTCGCCCTCGCCACTCCCCTGTCCGCCGCGGAGGCACCCGCTCCCGTGAAGATCGAGCAGACGGAGAAGCATCTCGCCGACGGTGCCCAGCTCCTCGACGTGCGCACGCAGGAAGAGTGGGATGAGGGCCACATCAAGGGCGCGAAATTCGTGCCCATCGCGAAGGACGGCTTTCTCGAAGGGGCCAAGGCGGCGCTCGATCCGAAGAAGCCGGTGCTCGTCTATTGCAAGTCCGGTGGCCGTAGCGCCCGTGCCGCGAAGCAGCTCCGCGAGGCTGGCTTCACCGTGCATGACCTCGCCGGCGGCATCACCGCGTGGAAGAAGGCGGGCAAGCCGGTGCAGAAATGAGGCGCGGCAAGACGCGCTTGCCAACCAGCGTAAGATCCCTGCCGATGAAGTGGCTGCTCCTTCCATTCCTCCTGCTCTTCGCAAGCTGCGCCGGGCACGCCCGCGAACCGCAGGTCCCCGCGGCATTGCGCGCGGAACTGGCGAAAACGTGGCCGCACAACCGCACCATCCACCTCGTCTTCCACGGCCACAGCGTGCCTGCGGGGTATCACCGCACGCCGGAGGTGAAGCCCTTCGACTCCTACCCTCTGATGGCCCTGGGGAAGATCCAGAAGGCGCATCCCCATGCGGTGATCAATTCCATCGTCACGGCGATCGGCGGCGAGGACAGCGTGAAGGGCGCGGCGAGATTCGAGAAAGACGTGCTCACGCTGCGGCCGGACATCGTCTTCATCGACTACGCGCTGAACGATCGCCGCGTGCCCGTGGAGGACGTGGAGAAAGCATGGCGGTCCATGGCGCGCGCCGCGAAGAAGAAGGGCGTGCCCGTGGTCTTCCTGACACCCACCGGCTCGCGGGGAGCACAGATCGATTCACCTGACGAGCCGCTGGAAATCCGCGCCGCCATCATCCGCAAGGTGGCCGCGGAGGAAGGCGTGCTGCTGGCTGACGTGTGGGCCGCGTGGAAGGCCGAGCTGAAGCGCGGCGTGAAGCAGGACAGGCTGCTCGCCCAGGCGAATCACCCGAACCGCAAGGGGCACGAGATCGCGGCAAAGGTGATCGCGGACCTCTTCTGACCGGTCACTCCTTTCCGTGCTCGATGAGGGGCCAGAACTTGTCCCAATCGAAGGGCCGGGAAAATTCGCCGTGGTGGCAGGTGACGCAGTCGCCCGGGCCCACCGGCCGGAACTTGAAGGCGGTCTTCTTCCCGTCGCGGAAATGCGCGACGTGCTCGCTCGCCGGGCCATGGCAGGACTCGCAGCCGACATCGACGAGCTTCTCCTTTCCAAACGGACGGCGATAGCCGGACGGACGCCCGAAGCCGACGGTGTGGCACTGGATGCAGTGCGGATCGGCATCGGAGCCCTTCTTCTCAAGTGTCTCGAAGGCATGGCCGTGGCCGCTCTTCTCCCACGTCTCATACGCCTTCGGGTGGCAGCTCTGGCAGGTCGCGGAGCCGACATAGGTCGCAGGTGGCTGGACGCCGGGGATGGCGCTGGGATCGACGGCATCCGGATCATCCACGGCGAGCGGCGTGCTCCGGATCTCGTCGCGGAATTCACGCACCAGCTCCTGCAGGTCCACGTGCTGCGGGATGCTCTCTTCCAGAAGCGTGATCTCGTAAACAGGATCTAACAGACGGGTCCGGGGCTGGCCATCGAGCGTCGCCGTCAGCGTGCCCACGGTGCGCGCTTCATTCGTCGTGTAGAGCACGATCGAGTCGTTCTCGCGGATCATGTCCTGCGCCGGACCACCGACGTCGCCGCCGAGAATGAGCGCGAGTTCATAATAGTCGCGGGCCAGGCGGCGCAGCTCGGCCTCCTTTGCGAATGCGAGCAGCACGATGAGATCCGTCTTCTCACGCAAGGCCGGGAGGTGCCGCCCGATCGCCTCGTCGAGGCTCAGCACGGCCAGCCCCTCGCCGGGATCGGTGACGCTGGTCGGCGAGACCACGCCGAGGATCCCGATGCGGCGACCGCCCTTCTCAACGATGCGATAGGGATCGAGGATTTCCTTCCGCGTGGTGGCGTCCACCAGCGAAGCGCTCACTAGCGGCACCGCCGAGGTGGAGGAGAGCGAGGCGATGGTCTTCGCGGGGATCGCCGCCTCGGCAGCGCCCATGTTCAGCGCCTCGAAGCCCATCTCCTGATAGCCGCGGGCGAGGTAGCGGTATTGGATGAGATCGTAGTCATTCACCCCGGCGAGTGCGCCGCCCACATCCACCATGAGCGTGTCGTGACGCTCCGGCCTCGCCTCCAGCCAGGTCATGAGACGGGTGAGGCCGCCATGCTGGCCGGTGAAGCACCCGCACGGCTCCAGCCTGCCGGAAGTGTCGCAGGTGAAGTGGATGGTCAGCTTTTGCGCGGCAGCGGGCTTTGCCCCGGGAGACCGGGTGTAATAGATCGCCGCAGCGGCGACCACGACAGCGAGCCCAAGGGCGATGAGGAGGACTTTCTTCACGCGGGAATACTCAGTGAAGGAGCGCGTAGGCCACGGCGTTCACATTGACCTGCTTGGCCTCCAGGATCTCGGCACCACCGCAGCAGCAGCAGCCCTTCGCGTTCGCGGCGTTGTTCAGGCCCTCGGGCGAATGCACCAGCGCGAGGCGACCATTGATGAAAATGCCCTTCAGCCGCGTGCTGCCGCCGCCTTTCACATTCAGCTTCGTGATCTTGTGGACGGTGGAGAAGATCTCGTGGTCCATTGGGATCTCCTTCAGCTCGTGGCCGGGTAGGGCGAGCGCAATCTCCTTGTGGAAGGCCTTGTCCCACGGCTCGCTGGAGCACCCGGGGCTGGAAAGGATGAAGCCACCGTTCTCCAGATAGCGTCGCAGGTTCGCGCGCTCGGAATCCTTCAGCTTGAAATCGCCCTCGCCGGTGAAGACGCAGAGCGGCGTGGTGAAGACCTCCTCGGTCGCCAGCGCGATGCGTGCGAATTTCGGGTCGATCTTCAGGCCGGTCTCGCTCGCCGTCTCGGTGAGGAAGGTCTCGGCGAAGCACACCGAGGTCTGGTTGTCGCCATAGACGAGATTCCCGCAGCGGATGGTCTCGGTATTCCAATCGACGGCGAGCACCGGCGAGGCGAAGAGTGCTGTTAGAAAAAGGAGTGCTTTCATGAGTGGTATCATTTCTCCGTGGTGAGCCGGCGGAAGTAGGCGTCGGCGATGTTTTCATACTCCATCAGAAGCGATGACGAACCGGGCGTGGTGGTGCGTCGCGAGGAAAGCTCGTCAGGCTTGCCGCTGTCGGCGGCATCGATGCGTGCGGTGGGCGCGCCGGACATCCCCGCGCCGCCCTGGTCGCCACGACCGGCCATGGCCTGCGACATGGGGCCGTCCATCAGAGACTCGCCGCCGATGACGTCCGTATCGCCGGGTGCGGAGCCGCTGGCCATCATTCCGGAGGCACCCTTGCCCGACCCGCCGCCCGGACCCGGGCGGAAATTCAGCGACTGCATCATCTGGCGGAAGGAATTGCCGGGATTCATCCCGCGCTCCAGCCGCAGCGCCTGATCCATGCCCTGCTGCACGCCCTCCAGACCGGGCTGCCCGTTCTCGGCGAAAAGTTTCTCCATCTCCTCGTGGAGCTGCTGCGCGCGCGGATGCGCTCCATCGGCGCGACCCTCCAGCATGTCCTGCGCGGCCTCCCGAGCCATGCCGGGCATGCCTGCCTGGCCGATGGCGTCGGCGAGTTGCTGCGCGCTCTCCGCCGCCTGCGGGAACTCCTCCTTCGCCGCCGCGGCGTCCTGCTCGAGCTTGCGCGCGAGGTCATCCAGCTTGCGTCCCAGCTCCCGCTGCTTCGCTCCCATCTCGCGCATAGCGAGGCGGTCGTCGGGCGTCAGCTCCTGCTTCTCCTCGTAGGCCTTCGATTGCTCCGCGAGCTCGCGCTGCTGTTCTTCAAGCTGCTTGAAGAGATTGAAGTCCTTCATCAGTTCGTGGAGCTGCGCGAGATCCTGCAGCGGCTCCTGCACGTTCTGCTCCGCCTCCTGGCGCTCGCCTTCCAGGCGTTCGCGCTGCTCCTGCGCAGCCTGCGCCATGGCGTCGAGCTGTTCCTTCGTCGGCGGCTCGGATGGCGGCGGGCCGGATTCCAGCGCCTTCCCGGTCTCTTCGCGGTTGCGCTTCGCCGACTCACGCAGCTTCCCCGCCTGCTCGCGCAACTGCTCCTGCAGTTCCTTTTCGAAATCGTAAACGGGATCCTCCCGGCCGAAGTCGGACATCTCTTCCGCCAGCGCTTCCAGTTCGTGGTTCAGGTCGTCCTGCTGCTGGAATGCCTTGGCCAGGCCCTCCTCCAGTTCCTTGTCGTCGGGGTCCTTCGCCTGTTTCTCCTGAAGCTCCTTCAAGGTCTTCTCGATCTCGCGCTGCGCCTCGACCTTCTCCTGCAAGCGGGCCAGCAGGTTCTCGTACTTCCCCGCGATCATTGCGACGTCGGCCCGCTGGCGGAGGTATTCATTGTACTGCTCCTCGGTAATCACGCCCATCCTGCGGCTGCCGGTACGCGTCATCTGCGGCTCGGGGCGTGTATCGACTGCCTCGGCGAAGACAGTGATCTCGCTGTCCGCATTCGCCCCCATGGCGGCGAGGTCGAGCTGATGCTCCACGCGGTGGCGGCGGACGTCGGGCTTGTCGAACTCCGCGACCACCGGCTCGCCGAATTTCCCGTCGATGCCCACATGCAGCCGCACCGAGCGCAGGCCGTAGTCATCGGTCGCATCGATCACCAGCGGCAGCCTCATCTTCTCCACGACGAAGGCATCGCGCTCCGGTGCGGTGACCGTGATGGAAGGAGGCTGATCCCGCGTGACCGTCAGCGTGGAAGTCGGGGTCTCCGTCGCTGCGTGACCGGCGATGTCCACGAGATGATAGGAAAGACGGCCCGATGCCGTGGCCGTCAGCGAGGCGGTGGCGCTGTCCGCCGCGCCCTCGGGTGCCGGGAGCAGCGGGAAGTCCGTGGACTGGTCCGGCGCGGTGAGCAGCGAAATCTTGCCCTCACCCAGAGGTCGATTCGAGCCAAGGCGGAAGGTGATCGCCGTGCCTTCCAGCGCTTGGAGAGCAGTAAAGCGGAAGGGCACCTCGCGCGCGGGCTGGCCGGTGTAAGCGGGCGGCGCGATGGTCACGACGGCGGGGCCGATCTGCGGCGTGAGGATGAGATCGATGCGGCGGCGTTGGCTGCGGCTGCTCTCGCCGCGGGTGTGCGCGGTGACCTCCAGCGGTTGGTGGATCTTCTCCAGCGGCGCGACGAAGATCCCCTCGCCCCGCGGGATCATGGCGACGGTGAATGGCTCTCCACCGCCCTCCGGCCGGGCTGTTAGAAAAAGCTCTTTCGGGATGTGGCCGCGCGTCTTCGCGATGACGAGCAGGGATTCCCCGTAGAGGACCGAGGTGCCGGCTTCCGGCTTCTCGATCTCGATGCGCGTGAACGACAACGGCGGATGATCGCCATGGGGATCGAGGAAGCGCAACCACTCGCGCCGGGCATCCGCCCCGCCGAAGAGCGTGACCAGCCCCAACAACACCGGCAGCACCATCGCGCGACCGAGATAACGGAAGCGCTGCGGATCGCGCGCGAGAACCGGGAAGCCCGAGGAATCCACGGAGCGCGCCGCCTGCTGCACCGCCTGGCCCGCCAGCTCGCGGGTGAGTTCCGAGCCCTGTGCCGAGCGTGCGTCGGCATCGAGCTGGAGCAAGTTCACCAGCTTCGACCCCAGCGAGGGATCGCGCGACTCGAGAAGACGTGCGACCCTGAGCAAAGGGGGCCTCGCGAAGAAGGCGATCACCGCCGCCGCGGCGAGCACCAGCACCAGCGCGACGGCCACGCCGAGGCTACCCGCCAGCCGCACGCCATCGGAGAAATGGAACAGGATGTCCGCCACCATCAGCAGCGGCACCGCGAGGGCGATCCACACCAGCGAGCGCATCACCAGCCGCAGCGCGCGATGCCGCGACTCGACGGCACCGGCCCGGCGGAGCATCTCGATCACCGGTGAGGAGGGAGGTGGTTCGTCTTTCATTGCATCACTTCATATCATATCAGATCAAACCCCAGCGGCGGCGAAGATACCAGTCCGTGGCGAGGAGGAAACTCACAAGGATGAAAACCCACGCGCGGTCCCACAGCGAGACGCGGCGGGTGAGCGGGGTCTGCTCGGCGGCCTCGCGCATCAGGTCGGACAGGAGTGGACCGAGCTCGGCGGGGTCGAGGAGCCGGCCGCCGCTGGCCTTCGAAAGTTCATCGAGATAGGAGCGGTCCATCGCGGTCTCCACCGACTCCAGGTCCTCGCGGAAGACAATGAAGCTCGCACCGAGCACTTTCCCATCCGGAGCCGTGACCTCGGCACGATAGCGGCCGGTCTCCCGCGGCGTGAACTCCGCGCGATGGAGCATGCCATTCTCCTCGGAGGTCATCACGAGATTCGTGACGGGCGCACCGTCCTTCGAAAACGAGATCGATGGCGGGGCGACCATCGCGTCGCGCCCGTGGATGCCGAAGCGCAGGCGGATTGTCTCACCGAGCGGCAGGTTCGCCGTGTCGGTGCGCAGCGAGTAGCCCTCGATCGGGGTCACGCCGCCATTCGCCAGCAGCCACAGCGAGAGCTGGTCCCAGAAGCGGTCGTAGGCATTGTTATCATACTCGGCCTGCGGATTGAAAACCCAGCGCCACAGGTTTCCCACGCCGAGCGAGATCGTCTGCCCGCTGCCATAGCGGCGATAGACCACCGCCGGGGCCTGGTCTTCCGATACGGAGAAGGTGGTCGCGAGCGTCTTCGGCTGGCCGGTGGCGGGGAAGGAAATGATCTCGGGAAACTGGTCCGCCGCGGCCACCTCGCGCAGCAGGCGGAAGGCCGGCACGGAGCCCGCCTGCGGCGTCACCTCCAGCCGCGCGCCGCGCGCATTCGAGGTGTCCCATTCGATCGGTGGCAGCTCGGCCCCCGGCAGTTCGCCCTCCGGCCATGCCTTGCCGCGGGCGAAGACCACGATGCCGCCGTGGTCCTTCACCCACGCATCGATCGCGGCGATGCCATCGGTGCCGATCACCTTTTGCACGTCGCGGCCTAGCACGACGAGATTGTAGGGAGCCAGGTCGTCGGCCTTCGCAGGCGGGACCAACTCGGCGGCAACGCGCTCGGGATTCGACCGGATGGGCCGCACCCGGTCGCCGGTGAAGGCGACAAGCGAGTCGATGTCGAACTTGTCATTCCTCGCGAAGGAACGCCGCAGGAAAGTGGTATCCCAGAATGGCGTGCCCTCTATTTCCAGGATGCGGATCTTCTCGGCGATCACATTGAGGTAGGTGGTCGCGGTGTTGTTGGAGAGCTCGCGCTCGTTCGTAACAGGCGAGAGCCGGAAGGTGTATTCGAATTGCCCGGACTCCTCGTGCGAGACGGTGAAGGAGACATTGTGATAGGACTGGGTGCCGGTCTCGAGGGTCTTGCGCTCGACGAGCTTGCCATCGAGCAGCAGGTCCATGTTCAGCGTCTCGTGCGGGCAGCCGGTGGCGCGGACGAAGACCTGAAGCTGCGTCTTCTGCCGGACGAACGTGTGCGGATGGTAGTTCGCGATGCGCACCGAGACATCGCGCCCGGACTCCGCCGTGCCATAGGGCAGCGTGAAGACGGGAATGCCGCGCGCCCGCGTGCGGCGTGCCGTGTCGCCCGGCGGGATGAGCTCGAAGTCATGGCCGTCCGACAGCAGCACCAGCGCGGATGGCGGCGGATGATTCGCATTCCGCAGGATGGTCGCGACGGCGGTGTCAATGCGCGTGGACTTGCCATCGGCGGGCTTGAACTGCAGCTCCTCGGCACTGATGGATGCCGCGTCCTCGCCGAGCGTGAAGAAGCGGTAGCGCCCGCTTTCATCGTCAAGGACACCCGCCCCGGCGAGATCGTCGCGCGCGGCATCGATGCGGCTCTTCCCGTCTGCATGCGCCTCCGCCATGCTGGCCGAAGTATCGATGGCGAAGAGGACCGACTTCTCCCGGACCGGCACGGGCACCGGCTCCTCGCGGTATGGCTGTAGCAGGATGGCGAGCATCACCAGCAGCGCCGCGACCCTCAGCACGAGGAGGAAGACGTTTCTAACAGAACCGAGCCGCTTGCCCGAGCGGAAGTAGAAGACCACCGTGGGCCCCAGCACCACGAGGGCGGCGAGCAGGATCCATGGAAGGGGGATGACGGGATCGAAAAGCACCTCAGGCGGTTCGCGGTTTGAGAGTCTTGAAAAGCATCGCCTCGACCAGCAGCAGGCCGAGCGCGCCGAGCAGGAACCAGTGGAAGACCGGTCGGCCGCGCAGGAGCACGCCGTAGTCCGCGGTTTCCCCGACGTAGGCCGCGCCGGAATTGCTGCCACCGGCACGGTCCGGCAGCACCGCGGGGTCGATCGAGCGCAGGTCGGACTCGCGGGGATCGGGATTCACGGCGAAGGCAAGCAGGTCGCGGCCATCGCCACCGGGCAGGCGGTAGAAGCCGGGGGCTGGCGCGGTGAAGGTGACGCGCAGGCGCTCGCCCGCAGGATCGCGACGTACGATGGTCTTCGTACTTGGCGGAGCGATGAGATCGCGCCCGGTCGCCTCCGCCGCCCAGGCTTCGCCGGAGATCGTGTCACCCGGGACGAAAGATTCCATCGCCGCATTCGTGGAGTCGCCCATGCGGAGCAGCATCTCGTGGATCCATGCGGGGAAGAGGCGCTGGCGGGCGAGATTGCTCGATGCCTCCGAGACGGAGAAATTGCAAACCAGCAGCGTGCCGAGGCCGATCTGGCTCTCGGTCAGTGCGGGCGTCCCGTCGGCATAGCTCAGCAGCGTGCGGCCCTTGCCGGTAGGCATGGCGTGGTAGAGATCGTAGAATTCCAGCAGCGCGAGATTTTGCCGCCGCTCGTTCTCGAAGAGCCGTAGGAAGCGCGAGCGGAAGTCCCCGCTGGCCACCTGCATCGCACCGCCCGGCAGATTCTCCGAGCCGAGCTTCTCGGTCAGGCGCAGCGGCAGCTCCTCGCCCAGCAGGCCGGAGAGCTTGTCGAGATTCGCCCGGTCGGACTCGCCATCGAGGAAGAGGATCATCCCGCCGCCACCGCGCAGGAATGTCGCCAGCGTGCCCGCCTGGTCATCGCCGAGCAAGGGAAGCCGCGAGCCAATCACCCGCGTGCTCGCCGAGAGCGCAGCGGGCGTCAAGGCACCGGGCTCCAGCGGTCTCGGACGATACACGCCCTTCTCCCCGCCATAGGGATCGACTGCCGTGCGGAGGAAGAGCGACGGCGCGGGCGAGCCACCCGCCGCATCGGGACCGGTGAGCAGCACCACCTCCTCGCGGTCTCGCACCTGCACGACGAGATGTCGCTTGTCATCGAGCGGCATGTCATCCGGCGGCAATGTTACCGTCAGTTTCTGGAGGCCGCCCGCAGGCACGGGCACGACGAGTGTGGCATCCGTCTCCGACCACGGGGAAAGCGTGACCTCTCGCTCGCGCAGATGGGCAGGATCGAAGCCCGCCTCGATCTTCCCGCTCCAAGGGTCCGGCGAATGATTCGCGACGCGGATGGAAAGCTCGATCTCTCCCCCGGCGATGACCGCGCCCTCCGCGATCCGGATGCCGCTCACCGCGCGATTCCCGCGCTGCTTCTCTCCTGCGGCAGACACGAAGAAAAGGCGCGCATCGGACGGCAGCGACGAGAAGGCAACATCCGCCCAATTGCCGCGCTGGAAGTCGGAGAAGTAATAGACATCGAGCTGGCCCTTCTGATCTCTCGCGAGTTCCGCCGCGAGTTGGTTCGCCGCATGGAAATCGGCGGTACCCACGGGAGGGGCCGAGTCCTCCAAAAAGGCCATCGCCGCATCGCGCAGCGTGGAGAACTCGACGAAGGCCGCGGCGGGAGAGGCATCGACGCGGATGACATTGAAGTGATCCGCAGGGTCCAGCGAATCCAGCAGGCGTCTCGCCTCGCCCTTCGCCCTCGACAACGCGGTGGTCCCGCCATCCGCATGGGTCATGCTGAGCGAGTGGTCCACCAGCAGCAGCACGCGGCGGCCCTCCTTCCCGTCGGCCGGAGCACGCGAGGCGATGACCGGCTTCAAGAACGCGCCCACCAGGGCAAGCAGCGCGAGGGTGCGCAGCAGCAGCATGATGAGATGCCGCCAGCGGAAGAGCCGCGAACGACCCGCCACGGTACGGCGGATGTCCTCGATGGACGAGAAGAGGAAGGTCTTCGGAAAGCGCCGGCTGAGCCAGTGGATGAGCAGCGGTATCCCCGCCAGCGGCAGCAGCCAGAGAAACGGGGAATTGAGGAAGGACATGGCGGCGTGGCTTCAGTTCTTGGAAGTGCGGAAGCCGAGATAGGCCTCGATGGCCTCGCGGTAAGGGCTCTCGGTGCAGAGCGAGGTGAATTCCACGCGATGCTTCGCACCGTCCTCCGCGAGTGTGTCGCAGCGCTCCTGCACGCGTGCGGCGTAGGCATCGCGGATCTCGGCGGGCTCCACCTCGATCGACTCGCCCGTCTCCATGTCCACGAAATGCGCGAGCGGCGCATCCGGCAGCATGCGCTCTTCCGGATCGAGGATCTGCATCAGCAGGATCTCAAAGCCGCGGTGAAGGAGCGGGCCGAGCGCATCGAAGATTTCCGCCGGATCGTGCCCGAGCAGGTCCGAAAGGATGATGAGCCGTCCGCGCCGCTTGAATAGCCGGTTGCACTCGCGCACCGCGCCGGGCAGGTCCGTCAGTCCGGTCGGCTCGTGCGCAGGCCTCACCAGCGAGCGCAGGGCCTTCAACAAATGACGCTGGCCGCCGCCTGCGGGCAAGTGGTCGATCACGCGGTCGGCGAAGAGGGTGAGCGAGGCCTTGTCGCCCTGCTTCATCATGAGGTAGGCGAGCGCCGCGGCGATGCGTGCCGCACGGCGGCCCTTGTTCTCCCGGCCCGTGCCGAGATAGCCCATCGAGCCGGATGCATCCACCAGCAGATGCACGTCCATGTCAGTCTCCTCACGGTAGCGGCGGATGACCAGCTTCCGCGTGCGCGCGTAGATGCGCCAATCGATCGCATGGATCGGCAGGCCGGGAAGGTAGGCCTGGTACTCCACGAATTCCCCGCCGCTGCCGAGGTCCGGCGACTTGTGCCTGCCGCTGAACTGGCTCTCGACGGTGGTCTTCGCGAAGACGATGAGATTCTTGAAGCGCTCCAGCTCCGACTGATCGAGCAGGCGCGAGGCAAGGTGCTCGCGGTTCCGCTCATCCGCGGCGTCCGCAGATTCGCGGGGCTTGGCTGACCCGGGGAAAGGTGGCGGCTTTGTTGGTGAAGATTCCTTCGCACCGGGGAAAGGCGGCGGTCCCGAGGACGCCATCCCCCGCGCTGCCGCGAATCGGGCAGCCATGGGTGATCGATCATCCGGGGGCTGGGGGACCGGCGGGGTCATGGCCTCAGTAGGTGGGCTCCTTGGTTTCGCCTATCAAGGTGCGGACGAGATCCCCGGCCTTCAGGCCTTCACCGGTAGCGCGGTAGTTCGGCACGATGCGGTGGCCGAGCACCATGGGGGCCGCCTTTCTCACATCGAATGCCTCGGGCGCGGCGCGGCCCTCCATGAGGGCAAATGCCTTCGCACCGAGAATGAGATACTGCGAGGCGCGCGGGCCCGCACCCCACTCGATGTAGGTGTCGGCGGTCTTCTTCCCGGTATTCGGCCGGGTGGAGGCGGTGAGGTCCACGGCGTAGGCGAGCACGTGGTCTGCCACGGGCATCGCGCGGACGAGCTTCTGGATCGCGATGATGTCGTGGCCGGAGATCACGGTCGTGAGGTCCGCGGTTTCGCCGATGGTCGTGCGCCGCACGATATCGATCTCCTCCGTGCGCGATGGATAACCGAGGTCGAGCGAGAACATGAAGCGGTCGAGCTGTGCCTCCGGCAACGGATAGGTGCCCTCGTGCTCGATGGGATTTTGCGTGGCGACGACGAGGAAGGGATTTGGCAAGGGCCGCACCTCCCCCGCGGTGGTCACGCGGCGCTCCTGCATCGCCTCCAGCAGTGCGGACTGGGTCTTCGGCGGCGTGCGGTTGATCTCGTCCGCCAGCAGGAGATTCGTGAAAACGGGGCCGGGCCGGAATTGGAACTCCATCTTGCCGTGGTGCTCGTGGATGACCTCGGAGCCGAGGATGTCCGACGGCATGAGGTCCGGCGTGAACTGGATGCGCTTGAAATCGACGCCGAGCACCCGGGCGATCGACTGCACCAGCAGTGTCTTCGCCAGGCCGGGCACTCCGATCAGCAGGCAGTGGCCATTCGCGAAAAGCGAGGCGACCAGGCCTCGGACGATGTCGTCCTGGCCGACGATGACCTTTGCCAGCTCGGCCATGATCGCCTTCGAGGCGCGGGCCACGTCATCAGTCTTACTTCCGGGGGAACTCATGGCATTTTAACAACTCCATTCACGCTGGGAGTCGTCTCTGTCAGTGGCAAGAATGAAACTTTTTGTCACCAAAAGTTCATTGGTCCTTCACCGAATGAAATCGACTTCCAACACGTAACTTCAATCAGAGATGATCCGTGGCTTCCTTTCCATTCTTGCGGCCGGTTTCGCATTGACCCTCGCGGCCGGTGCCAAGCCGCTGAACATCGTGCTGCTCTATGCCGACGACTGGCGGCACGACACGCTGGGCTGCGCTGGTCACCCGGTGGTGCAGACGCCGCGGCTGGATGCGCTGGCGGGAGAAGGCGTGCGCTTCACGCGTGCCTGCGTGACCACGTCGATCTGCGGGGTGAGCCGCTCGACCATGCTGACCGGGCAGTGGATGTCCCGCCACGGGAACCGCGGCTTCGATGCCTTCCGAACACCATGGGAGGAAACGTGGCCCGGCATCCTGCGCGAGGCGGGCTGGTGGTCCGGGCATGTGGGGAAGTGGCACTCGGGGAAATTCCAGGCGGGCCGCTTCGACTTCGCGCGCAACTACGGCGGGAAGCATTTCATCAAGCAAGAGGATGGCAGCGAGATCCACATCACGCGCAAGAACGAGGCCGATGCGCTCGACTTCCTGCGCTCGCGCCCGGAGGACCAGCCGTTCTTCCTGACGGTGAATTTCTTCGCCGCCCATGCCGAGGACGATCACCCGGACCAGTACCTCCCCCAGCCGGAAAGCGCCGCCCTTTACAAGGACGCGCACGTGCCGGAAGTCCCGGACACCTTTGCCAAGCTGCCGCCCGCAGTCTCCAGCGCGAAGAACGAGGGCCGCCGCCGATGGGGCCTGCGCTTTGACACCGCTGAGAAATACCAGACCTCGATGAAGAACTACTTCCGCCTGGTGACCGAGGTGGATACCGCCTGCGGCCGGGTGCTGGACGAGCTGCAGGCACAGGGTCTGTTAGAAGATACGCTGGTCATCTTCACGACGGACAATGGCTACTTCCACGGCGAGCACGGGCTGGCCGACAAGTGGTATCCCTACGAGGAGTCGATCCGCGTCCCGCTCATCGTGCGTGATCCGCGGCTTGCGAAAGATAAGCGTGGAGCGACGAACGATGACATCGTCCTGAATGCCGACCTCGCGCCCACCATTCTCGCCGCCACGGGGAAAGCCGCCCCTCCGACGATGCAGGGCCGCGACTTCGCGCCGCTCTATCTTTCTCCGGTGAAGCCCGCGTGGCGCGAGGACTTCTACTACGAGCACGCGGTGATCCGCGACAAGGACTTCATCCCCGCCTCGGAGGCACTGGTGACGCGGGAATGGAAATACATCCTGTGGCCGGACAGCGGATTCGAAGAACTCTTCGACCTGAAGAACGACCCGCGCGAACAGGCGAATCTCGCGGCGACCGAGAAGGACCGGCTGGAAATGATGCGGAAGCGATTCGCCGAGTCGAAGGACTCGGTTCGTTGAATGAATCACAATCGCGCGCAATCCCGCGACTCCGAAGATAGCGCCCGAATGTAGTCGCCCCCCGCTCGATTCGCCTCCTAGCCTCGCGGGCAAAGAAGAAACCCACGTGACCATGGACCCCTCGACGCTCTTCTCGGTGGCACCCACTTTCCCGATGGACGATGTCCGCATCCGGGAACGCAGCCGCGAGCTCATGCTGCGGTCACCGATAACCTGGACGCCGCTGATCCTGGCGGGCGCGGCGGGCATTGCGCTCGATGCGGGACTGGCCGGATTCGTGATTCTCTTCGGCGCGACCGCAGCCCTGGTCAGCCGCTACTGGAAGAAGCGCCGTCCGGCGATCGATGCGACGAGCCTCCGCGAACTGATCGGCGAGAGCAATGCCGCGCAGGACGATGAGCTCAAGCGCATCATCAACAACCTCTCGGCAAAGGGTCTCCATCAGTACGCGCTGTGCCTCGGACGTTTCCTCTTCCTGAAGCAGAAGATCGAGAAGGACGTCCATCGCGGCAAACATCTCGCCGTCTTCGCCCAGGAAGTTGAGAAAGGCGTGGACGGCATCTGCGCGGAAGTCTGCCGCGAGATCACCGACATCCGGAAGCGCGAGGAAAGGCTCGGCGACGTGCTAACCTCCCGCGACCCCGCCCTGCTGGAAAGACTGGAGAGCGCGCGACGCGAGTCGCACGCGGCGATCCTGCACGCCTACACCTCCCTCTATCAGGTCCACGCCGAGATCGTTGGACTCGGGACAGAGTCACTCGATCACAAGCCGAAGCAGACAGCCGCGGAGCAACCCGGCCAGCGCCTGCATGAGATCCTCGGAGGCCTGCGCGACGAGGCCGACATGATCGCCCGCACCCACGCGCGCATCCGCCGTTCCATGGACGAACTGCCGGAGCCGGTCGAGGCACCGGGCCCCGTGGCGATCACCCAATAACCGGCTGTCTGTTAGAAAAGGAAATACCGCTGTGCCATCGGCAGCTCCGCCATGGGCTCGCAGCGCAATTCACGCCCATCTGCGGTGACGGTGTAGGTCTCGGGATCGACGGTGATCTTCGGCATGGCGTCATTGAAAGGCAGGTCCGCCTTCGTGACGGTGCGGCAGCCTTTCACGGCGACGAGTCGCTTCTGCAGGCCGAGGTCATCCAGCGAGCCGGCATCGAGCGCGGCCTGGCTGACGAAGGTGAGCGAGGTGGAGGCGACCGCCTTGCCGAAGGCGCCGAACTGCGGTCGATACATCATCGGCTGCGGCGTGGGGATCGAGGCATTCGGGTCGCCCATGTTCGCCCAGGCGATGAGGCCGCCCTTCAAGACAGTCTCGGGTTTCACGCCAAAGAATGCCGGCTTCCAGATGACAAGGTCCGCGAGCTTTCCCACCTCGATGCTGCCGATCTCATGCGCGATGCCGTGGGTGAGCGCGGGGCAGATGGTGTACTTCGCGACGTAGCGCAGCGCGCGGAAATTGTCAGCGGCGGGATGCGACGGCCCCTCCAGCTTGCCGAACTGCACCTTCATCTTGTGCGCGGTCTGCCATGTGCGGGTGATGACCTCGCCGATGCGGCCCATGGCCTGGGAGTCGGAGGACATCATCGAGATTGCACCGAGGTCGTGCAGCAGGTCCTCCGCAGCGATGGTCTCCGGGCGGATGCGGCTCTCGGCAAAGGCGACGTCCTCGGGGATGCGCGAGTCGAGGTGGTGGCAGACCATGAGCATGTCGAGATGCTCGTCGATGGTATTCACCGTGAAGGGCCGCGTGGGATTCGTCGAGGAGGGCAACACGTTCGCCTCGCCGCAGACACGGATGATGTCCGGAGCGTGACCGCCGCCCGCGCCCTCGGAGTGGTAGGTATGGATGGTGCGGCCCTTGAAAGCAGCGAGCGTGCTCTCGACGAAGCCCGCTTCATTCAGCGTGTCCGTGTGGATGGCCACCTGGACATCCAGCTCATCCGCCACGCCGAGGCAGGTGTCGATCGCGGCAGGAGTGGTGCCCCAGTCCTCGTGGAGCTTCAAGCCGATGGCGCCGGCGACCACCTGCTCGCGCAGCGGCTCGGGCGAGGAGCAGTTGCCCTTGCCGAGGAAACCAAGGTTCACGGGAAAGGCCTCGGCGGCCTCGAGCATCCGGCGGATATTCCACTTCCCCGGCGTGCAGGTGGTGGCATAGGTGCCGTGCGCGGGACCGGTGCCGCCGCCGATGAGCGTGGTTACGCCGCTGGCAATCGCGTGCTCGATCTGCTGCGGGCAGATGAAGTGGATGTGGGTATCGATGCCTGCCGCGGTGATGATGCAGCCCTCGCCCGCGATGACTTCCGTCCCCGCGCCAATGACCATGTCGATGCCATCCTGCAGCAGCGGATTCCCCGCATGGCCGATGCCGACGATGCGACCGTGCTTGATGCCGATGTCCGCCTTGATCACGCCCTGTGCGGCATCGAGGATGAGCGCATTCGTGATGACGAGGTCGAGGCAATCGGCATCACACGCGAGCGGCGACTGCGCCATGCCATCGCGGATCACCTTGCCGCCGCCGAATTTCACTTCATTGCCGTAGCCGCCCTTTTCCGCCACGAGGTCGCGCTCGACCTCGATGAAAAGCTCGGTATCGGCGAGGCGGACGCGATCCCCCACCGTGGGGCCGAAGGTGCCTGCGTAGTTGGCGCGGGTCTGGTTCATGACACTGGGAGCGCGGAATTCATTCCGCTCGGAAGGTCGGGTGTCTGGGCTTGCACGCGCGGAATGAATTCCGCGTTCCCGGTCCCCATTCGTTTCATCTTCATTCCAGAGGCCCGTTCACCTTGTTGTTCAGCCCGTAGATCTCGCGCTTCCCGGCGAAGGCGACGAGCGGCACTTCGCGCGTGTCCCCCGGCTCGAAGCGGATCGCGGTGCCCGCGGGAATATCGAGGCGGAAGCCACGGGCAGCGGCGCGGTCGAACTCCAGCGCATCATTCACCTCGGCGAAGTGAAAATGGCTGCCGACTTGCACGGGGCGGTCGCCGGTATTCGCAACGGCCACGCGCAGCTTCGCGAGGCCTGTATTGATCTCGATGACGCCATCGGGCGTGATGATTTCTCCGGGAATCATTCTGAGATGGTGGATGGCAGATGGAAGATGGGAGATGAAAGGCAACAGGCGTGTGGGGTCTCCACGATCTGCAATCTCCCATCTACGATCTTCTTCATCTCACGGGGTGGTGGACGGTGACGAGCTTCGTGCCGTCCGGGAAGGTGGCCTCGACCTGGATGTCGTGAATCATTTCCGCGACTCCCTCCATGACCTCGTCGCGGGTGACGAGCGTGGTGCCGTAGCTCATGAGCTCCGCCACGGATCTCCCGTCGCGGGCTCCCTCGAAGATCTCGGCAGTGATGAGGGCGACGACTTCGGGATAGTTCAGCTTCACGCCGCGGTCGCGACGACGCCGGGCAAGGTCGGCCGCGACGACCACCAGCAGCTTCTCCTGTTCGCGCGGGGACAAGTGCATGGCTCAGGATGCTGCAAGCAGTGCGAGCGATCCGCCGAAGGCAATGATCGCACCGATGCGGACCTTCCGGTTCTTGTTGAAGTGGAACAGCAGCACCGACGTCACCAGCGTGGCGGCAAGCGTCACCTCAACCCATCCATGCAGGTGCAGCCAGTCCGCGCGAAGCTTGTCGAGCTGGTCAAACTCATCCTCCTCACCCGGAGGATGATAGTGTCCCGGATGGGCGGCGGCGATGGCGGGCAAGAAAGCAAGCAAGCCTGACAGCAGCTTGCGGAGGGTATCGCGGATCATGGTCGGAAAGGGAGAAGGGACCGGGATGGATAGGATGAATGGGATAAGATTTCGATGCCTGACTTTATCCAATCCATCCCATCCATCCTGGTCCTGATTCTTGAAAATTTGGCGTGGGTCAGACGGTGAGGAATTCCTTGATGAGTTCTTCGCTGAGGCCGGTCATCGGTCCATTCGCCGCCACGCGGCCGCGCTCCAGGATGCAGAAGTCGTCGCCGAGTTCCTTGCAGAAATCGAGGTACTGCTCGACCAGCAGGATCGCCATCTCGCCCTCCTCGCGCAGCATCTTGATGGCCTCGCCGATCTGGTCGATGATGTTCGGCTGGATGCCCTCGGTCGGCTCGTCGAGGATGAGCAGCTTCGGCCGGGTGAGCAGCGCGCGCCCGATCGCGAGTTGCTGCTGCTGGCCGCCGGAAAGCATGCCGCCCTTGCGGGGAAGGAATTCCTTGATGATGGGGAAGAGCGTGAAGACGCGGTCCACCTCCTCCTTCTTGGGCTTCCGCCCGCGGGCGGTGGTGCCGATGTAGAGATTCTCCTCCACGGTGAGCTGGGGGAAGATCTCGCGACCCTGCGGGACGAAGCCCAGCCCCATCAGCGCGCGCTTCTCCGGGCTCAGGTGGGAGATCGTCTCGCCCTCGAGCGAGACCGTGCCCTTGTTCGCGGTCATCAGGCCGGTGATGGCCTTCAGCGTGGTGGTCTTGCCGACGCCGTTCCGGCCCATCAGGCAAAAGACGGTCTTCGGGCGGATCTCCAGGTCGACGCCGCGCAGGATCTGGCTGCCGCCGATGGAGACATGCAGGCTGCCGACGGAGAGGGTCGGGGCATCGGTGGCAACTACGGCACTCATGGTAGTTCGTTCAGGCGGCCTTCTTCTTGCGGCCGAGATAGACTTCGATGACGCGCTCGTCCGATTGCACGCGGTCCACGGATCCCTCGCAGAGGACATTCCCCTGGTGGAGCACGGTGACGATGCCGCCCTGGGAAATCTGGCGGACGAAGGTCATGTCGTGCTCGATGACGACGATGGTGTGCTTGCCCGCGAGCGAAAGCAGCAGCTCGCCGGTACGGTGCGTTTCCTCATCGGTCATGCCGGCGGCGGGCTCGTCCACCAGCAGCAGCTTCGCATCCTGCGCGAGCAGCATGCCGATCTCCAGCCACTGCTTTTGCCCGTGGGCCAGCGAGCCGGCCTTCGCGTGCGCGCGCTCGGTGAGCTTGATGGTGTGGAGGATCTCGTCCATCCGCTGCTCCTGCTCCTTCTTCACGCGGCCGAAGAGCGAGTGAAGGATGCCGCGCGATCCGGCGAGCGAGAGCAGCAGGTTTTCCCGCACGGTGTGATCCACATACACTGTCGGCGTCTGGAATTTCCGGCCGATGCCGAGGCGGTAGATCTGGTATTCATTCATCTTCAGCAGATCGTGCGTCTGCTCGAAGTGGAGCGTGCCGGTGTCCGGCTTCGTGCGCCCGGTGATGAGGTCGAGGAAGGTGGTCTTGCCCGCGCCATTCGGACCGATGACGGTCCGCAGCTCGCCCTTCTGCAGGGCGAAGTTCAGGTCGCGGATCGCCTGGAATCCGGAGAAGGACTTGTTCAGTCCCTCCGCGGCCAGGAGGTAGGGCTGCATGCTCATTCGGACTTTGCGGCGGAGTTCAGGAGTTCATCTTCTGCGGCGGCGGCCCTGCGGCTCTCGCGATTTGCCAGCAGCTCGCGGATCTGGGCTGGGATGCCGACGATGCCCTTTGGCAGGAAGAGCACCACCAGCACGAAGCTGCCGCCCATGATGATGAGCCAGTAATCGGGAAATTCCGTGGTGGCCCAGCTCTTCAGATAGTTCACCAGGATCGCACCCACGATGGGGCCGAAGAGCGTCCCGCGCCCACCGACCGCGACCCACACGACGGCCTCCAGCGACTTCTCGGTCATCATCTCGCTCGGATTGATGATGCCGACCTGCGGCACATAGAGCGCGCCGCCCACACCCGCGATCATCGCGCTGATGACGAAGACGAAGAGCTTGAAATTCGCCGCCGAGTAGCCGGAGAAAAGCACGCGGTTCTCACTGTCTCGGATCGCCCGCTGGATGAGCCCGTAGCGCGAGGTGGTGAGCCATTTGCAGAAGAGGAAGACCAGCACCAGCGTGATCGCGGAGGCGATGTAGAGCATGCGCTTCGTTTCCGGGCTGCGGATGTCCGCGCCGAGGATGCTGCGGAAGTCGGTGAAGCCGTTGTTCCCGCCCATGTAGAGTTCATTGCGGAAGAACATCAGCGCGGCACCGTACGTGAGCGCCTGCGTGAGGATGGAAAAGTACACGCCCTTGATGCGCGAGCGGAAGGCGAGGTAGCCGAAGATGCCGGCGAGCACGCCCGGCAGGAGGAAGACCATCAGTGCGGCAAAGGGAAAGGAATAGAAGGGCTCCCAGAATCCGGGCAGTTCCTTCCGGCCGAGGAAGACCATGAAGTCCGGCAGGTCGCTCTTGTACGCGCCCATTTTCCCGATCATCAGCATGAGATGCATGCCGAACATGTAGCCGCCGAGCGCGAAGAAGAGCGACTGCCCGAGGCAAAGCAGGCCGGTGTAGCCCCAGAGGAGATCCACCGAGATCGCGAGGATCGCGTAGCAGAGGTATTTCCCCCACGTATTGAGATGGAAGTCGGAGACCACCCCCGCGGCATTCAGCGACGGCATCCCCACGACGAGGAAAAGCGCGATCACCGCGAGGCCGATGGTGGGGGCCTTTGCCATGGCATTGGGCGAAGTATTCATCAGTCGAGGCTGCGGGAGCGGGTGGCGAAGAGGCCCGAGGGCTTCCACTGGAGGAAGAGGATGATGGCACCGAGCACGAGGATCTTGCCCGTGACCGGATCACCGAGGATCTGTTGGAGCGACTGGTCCGCCATGCCGATGCCGAGCGCGCTGATCACCGTGCCGAAGATATTCCCCACGCCGCCCACGACGACGGTCATGAAGGAGTCCACGATGTAGTCCTGCCCGAGATTCGGCCCGACATTCCCGATCTGCGAAAGGAAGGCACCCGCGAGACCCGCGAGGCCGCTGCCAAAGGCGAAGGTCATCATGTTCACCCGCTCCGTGCGGATGCCCATGCAGGCGGCCATGCTGCGGTTTTGCATCACCGCGCGGATCAGCAGGCCGAGCGAGGTCTTGTTCAGCGTGGCCCACGTGAGGAAGATGATCAGCACCGCGAAGCCGATGACGAAGACGCGGTTCCAGCCGAAGACGATGTCATTCACCGTCCAGTTCCCGGAGAGGAAGGCGGGGCTTTCCACCTGCACGTTGTTCGCGCCAAAGGTGAGGCGGAAGAGCTGCTGCATTACCATCGAGACACCCCAGGTGGCCAGCAGCGACTCCAGCGGACGCTTGTAGAGGAAGCGGATGATGCCGCGCTCCAGGATGAGCCCGACGAGCGCGGCGGTGAGGAAGCTCGCGGGGATCGCGACGAGGAAGTACATGTCCCACGCCATCCCGTTGAGGTTCCACTTCGCGAAGAGATTCTGCACCATGTAGGTGGTATAGGCACCCACCACGATGAGTTCGCCGTGGGCCATGTTGATCACGCCCATCAGGCCAAAGGTAATCGCGAGGCCGATGGCCGCGATGAGCAGGATGCTGCCCTTCGAGATACCGCGGAAGACGGTGCCCGCGGAGTTCACGAATGAAATGTGCGAGTCGATCTCCTTCTGCGCCTGGTCACATGCGGCCACGAGGCTGACGAGGCCGCCCTGGTCCGCTTCATCGCGCACCGTTTTGATTGCACCCTGCGAGGCGATGGAGCCCATCGCACCGAGTTCCTTCACGGCGGTCTCCCGGACGGCCATGTCCTCGGAACGCAGCTTCAGCATGGCCGTCGCCTCGGCGAGTGCCTGCTTCACCTTGCCGTTCTTTTCGACCACCGTGAGCTGCTCCAGCAGCGGCAGTTTCGCGAGGTCCTGCTCCAGGCCGGTGTCCTGCACGGCGCGCAGGCGCTTCGGGACGTCGGGGGAAGACAGGGCGAGCCGGTCGGTCACGCCCTTCATCACGCGGCGGAGCTTCGAGTCGGTGTCCGCCATGTAGAGTTCGTCCTTGGTCATGCGGACCGCGGTGCCATCGGCGGCGAGGACCGGCTTGCCGGCGGCGAGAGTCACGAGCGCGAATTTTTCGTCACCGTCCGGCTCGCCATCGAGCAGCACGGCCACGCTGTTTCCCTCGTCGTCCTGCCATTGGTAGATCTCGCCTTCCCGCCACTTCGCCAGCAGCGATACCACCTCGTCGGCATTCGCGGTGGCCAGCGACTCGACCAGCACGCGCTGCTCGTCCGCGTCCATGAGCACGGCAGCCTCCGCCACGATCTCACGCGGTGATTTCGCGGGTGGCTCCTGCGCCGCGAGGGATAGCGGGACGAAAAGCCCTGCCATGCAGATAAGCCATAGTCGTAGCCGGTGGCCGACGATTCCCATACTCCCTGACGACGCGAGTGACATGGTGAATCTACGCAAGAGCACCCGCCGTGCCACCCTCCCTCATTCACTCTGTCACCCTGGCCACAACCGGCCCTTCCGGAAATCGGACAAGCTGGTACGGAATCCGCATCCTCCTTCCCGGGCTCGACAAATCCGCCTTGCTGGCGCAAGCCTAACGGCAACCGTCCAGTCCCCCGAACGCCACGTCCACAGCGACATTTCCTTCTCAGCCTGCCGCACCCATGTCCGGATCCTTTCTTCCGAAGCCATTCTCGCATACCTACGAGATCGACCCGAAGTTCTCGAAGAGCGCCGTCTATTTCTCGTGCGAATTCGCCATCGACCAGATCTTCAAGATCTACTCCGGCGGCCTCGGCTTCCTCGCCGGCTCGCACATGCGCTCCGCCGCCGCCCTGAAGCAGAATCTCTGCGGCATCGGCATGCTGTGGACCTACGGCTACTATGACCAGGCCCGCGGCGAGGAGCGCGAGATGGCGGTGCAGTTCCGCAAGAAGCAGTACGCCTTCCTGCAGGACACCGGCATCAAGTTCCAGGTGCCTGTCCACGGGCACCCGGTGTGGGTGAAGGCGATGTTCCTGCCGGGAGATATCTTCGGCACGGTGCCGATGTTCTTCCTCACGACGGATCTGGATGAGAATGACCACCTCTCCCGCGCGATCACGCACCGTCTCTATGACAATGACCCGCTGCGCCGCATCGCCCAGTACATCGTGCTCGGCGCCGGCGGTGCCCGCCTGCTGGAGGAGCTGGGCGTGGACCCGGAGGTTTGGCACCTGAATGAAGCGCACGGTCTCTCCGCGGCCTTCCGCGTGTATGAGAAATACCGCAACGTGGACGAGGTGAAGAAGCGCTTCGTTTTCACCACCCACACGCCGGAGGAGGCGGGCAATGAGAAGCACGACTTCCAGCTCCTGCACGACTTCTCCTTCTTCGGCTCCGTGCCGATGGATGACATCCGCGGCATCACCGGCATCGAGGGCGATGTCTTCAACCACTCACTCGCGGCGCTGCGCCTGAGCCATCTCTCGAATGCGGTGTCGAAGCTGCACGGCGACGTCTCCCGCAAGATGTGGGAACACTATCCGAACATCTGCCCGATCACCCACGTGACGAATGCGCAGAATGGTCGCTTCTGGAAGGACAAGGGCCTCGAGGGCTCACGCGCGGAAGGAGACATCGAGACGCTGAAGGCCCGCAAGCGCGAGCTGAAGTCCCAGCTCTTCCAGACCGTGGCAAACCAGACCGGCAAGCTCTTCAACCCCGACGCGCTGACCGTGGTCTGGGCACGACGCTTCGCCGGCTACAAGCGCCCGGACCTGATCACGCGCGACATCCGCCTCTTCCGCTCGCTGGTGAACAACATCGACCGCCCGGTGCAGATCATCTGGGCGGGCAAGCCGTATCCCTTCGACTTCGGCGCGATCGAGACCTTCAACCACCTCGTCCAGACCACGAAGGACTTCCCGAACGTGGCCGTGCTTGTCGGCTACGAGCTGGAGCTGTCCCGCCAGCTCAAGTACGGCGCGGACATCTGGCTGAACAACCCGGTGGTGACCCGCGAGGCCTCCGGCACCTCCGGCATGACCGCCGCGATGAATGCCGCGATCAATCTCTCGACCTACGACGGCTGGGTCTGCGAGTTCTCGAAGGACGGGCACAACAGCTTCATCATCCCGCCCGCCGATCCCGGCCTCGACCCGGAGTCGCGCGACCGCCACGACCTGCTCGGCTTCTACGAGGCCATGGAGCAAAAGGTGCTGCCGCTCTACTACGGCGATCCGGACGGCTGGTGGAAGCTGGTGCTGAACTCGATGAACGAGGTGGTGCCCTTCTTCGACTCCGACCGCATGGTGACGGAGTACTACGAGAAGATCTACGCGTGAAGCGGCGCACGACCCGACCCGGGCGATGAAGACGAACTTGAAAGCCATTGCCGGCCTCGCGCTGGCAATGGCTTGTTTCATCCTGGCCATCGCGGGCTTCTGGGATCTGGCCGGGGTGAAGCTTATCTGGGCGGCGTTCGCGGTGGCGCTGGTGGTGAGCGGCTCGATCACCATCGAGTGGGCTCACCGGCGGCGCGCTTTCCGGAAGGCAGGCTACGAGGTCATCTGCGAGGCTGACCGCGGCTTCCTTTACCGGGAGATCTGCAATGGAAGCGTCCGCGAACTCCGCTTGCCCGGCGACCTGATCGAGGTCGGGCACGAGGTTTACACCCGGCTTTCCCGGCAGGAGTGGGAGCAGCGCGTGCCGGACTGGGCTCGCCACCGGCAATTGGAGATCGAGGCGCGTATTCTCGAAAATCCCGACTTCAGGCCGGAGGGCTATTAAGCGGAAAACGACGGAGGGTGACAGATTCGCCTGTCATCTCTTCCGGACTTGAAATCAGCGGGATATGTGTGCAGCGTGGCCGGAGTTTCACATCCTCCCCCATGAAACACCGTATCTGCCTCGCATGGTTCGGCGATCTCGACGTCCCGCTACGGGACCGCCCGAAGCCGAAGAAAGAAACCACCATCATCCCGGTCCCGGCTGCCACGCGCACGCCGCGGCACAGGGTGAAGGATGCCGCCGAGCTTCGCCGGATGTTTGGCCGCGATTGACCGGCCGACCGGGATCAGCCTGCCTTCGCCCGCTTCCGCAGACCCACGAGCACCAGCTCCGCCAGTGGCGAGAGCTTGCCCCGCCATGCGGCCGCGATGGTGAGCTCTGGACACTCCGGGATGGGCCAGGCACGCGTGCCCTTTGGCGCGGCGAGGCCCGGTGCCCTGACGCTGAGTCCGGCGCCGAAGCCACCGGCGACATAGGCGTGGACCAGCTCCAGCGAGTTCACCTCGATCCGCGAGGGCCACTCCAGCTTGGCATTTGCAAGCCCCTTGGCAAAGAGACGGCTCATCGCCGTATCCGCGGGTGGGCGGATCAGCGGGAGGTCCACGGCCATGCCGTGCATGCCGGAGCGCGCGATCTGGTAGGCCTCGGGCAGCAGCAGCACCAGCGGCATGGAAATCAGCGCCTCGGTCTTGATCCCGGCGGGCGCGCGGCCTTCCAGCTCGCAGACCGCCAGATCCACCTGCTCCGCCTCCAGCAGGCCAAAGGCGGCGCGCTGGTCGGCATCCACCAGCGTCAGCTCCAGATCCGGCCGTGCCTTGCGCACCGAGGCGAGCACGTCCGGCAGGTGACGGCGGATGATGGTCGCGGGGGCGGCCAGGCGCAGGCGGCGTGATGCCTTCCCCGCCACCTTTGCCGCCATGTCCGGCAGCGCGCTGAAGAATGGCGCGAGGAATTCATACAGCTCCCGGCCTTCCGGCGTGAGCTTGAAGGGACGCCGCTGGAAAAGACGCACGCCGAGGTCATTCTCAAGCAGCGTGATCTGCCCGCTGATGGCCGGCTGCTGGATGCCGTAGGGCATGCTGCGCGAGGCCGCCGTGATGCCGCCATTCCGCGCGACATGATAGAAGAGCTCGAGGTGGTGGAGATTGGGCGTCACGCCATGCATCCAATCCGAAGCAGATGAACCAGCCTAGGATTTCCTCGCGGCGGGATCGTGCTAACTTCCGCCCGTGAGCTCGGGCACAGATGACTTCCTCGTGGTGGCATTCGACGGTGACTGCCTGATGTGCAGCCGCAGCATCCGCTTCCTGGCCGAGCATGATCCGGGGAAGCGCTTCCGCTTCGTCACCCTCCAGAGCCCCCGCGGCCGGAGCATGGAGGAAAGATCCGGCACCGGCGCGCTGAATACCGCGCTGGTCGAGGTGGACGGCACCGTACTCTCCCGCTCCGATGGCATCCTGCGGTGCCTCCGTGAAATGGGCTGGCATTGGCGCATCCTCGCGCTGCTCGCACGCGTCATCCCGCGCTCCCTCCGAGACGCGGCCTACGACTTCATCGCCGCCCGCCGTCTGAAATGGTTCGGCAAGGGCGACGCCTGCGCCATGCCCTCGGATGCACTTCGCGAACGCCTTCTCTGACGACGACTGATACCTCGGTACAAAAGTCGGCCGCCAGGGTCCCACCCCTGGCGGCCTGAATCATGTTCCCTGCCCACACCCATGGTCAGGAAGCTGATGTTTTGTGCTGTTCACCCTTACATGAAGACTGACGCTTGCGCGGTCTTCATAGGGATAGACCCTTCAGCTTTCGGGACGTTCAAAGTTTCCAAAAATACTTCACCGGATCTTTCCAGAGGCGGCGTGGTGCCGGAAGTCCCCGTCGCGATGCCTGTACAAGAGTTGGCCGCCAAGGTCCCACCCTTGGCGGCCGAATCATTTCCCTGCCCACACCCATGGACTCGGGAAGCTGATGTTGTGCTGTTCACCCTTACATGAAGACCGACGCAGTGCGTGGTCTTCATGATCATAGACCCTTCAGCTTCCCCGATGTTCAAAGTTTCCAAAAATATTTCGCGGAAATTTCAGAAGGCGGGGTGCGGGGCCGAAAAGTCCGCATCGTGACCCGTGTACAAGAGTCGGCCGCCAGGGTCCCACCCCTGACGGCCTGAATCATTTCCCTCCCACACCCATGGTCAGGAAGCTGATGTTGTGCTGTTCACCCTTACATGAAGACTGACGCTTGCGCGGTCTTCATGGTCATAGACCCTTCACTTTCTCAGACGTTCAAAGATTCTGAGAATTTTTTGAAAACGCCTCAGTTTCCGGGAAGCCGGACGCTCTGCGGGTGGCGGAAGCGGTCGTCGGGATCCAGGGTCGCCTTCAGCTTCTGGAGCCGCTCGTAGGTGCCGGGGAAGTAGGCGGTCTGCCAATCGGCGAGGCGCGGGTCGGGGTAGTTCCGGTAGTGGCGGCGGATGCCCGCGGCTTCCAATGCGGCGCGGACCGAGGCGTGACCGGCAGCGAGCTTCGCGGGGATCGCGCCCTTTTCCCAATACGCCTGCAACTCGCCGAGGAAGGGGAACTCGCGGTGCGGATAGGCGGAGTCGGGGCCCCTAGCGATTGCGCCGCCGAGGGTATTCACTTGGAAAATGAGGCCCGGCGTCGCGCGGACCGTCTCGCAGATTCCCGCGGCTGCGGATTTCAGGTCATCGTGGCCGCGATAGTAGCCGGCGGAGACATTGTCGAAGGGCAGCGGGCCGGGACGCCCCTCGTAGGTCACCAGCGCGCGGGCAAACGGCCGGGTGAGCGGCCCCTTCGAAGTGAAGCCCGCCTGCAGCAGCGCTTTTGACGCGGTGACAAATGCCGGGCCGTCGGCGGACTTCGTGGAGGTGAGCAGCACGGTCGCCTGGCTGCCATTCAGGATCACTGCGGAGAAACAGGGCTCCGGGAGAGCCGCCGCTATCTCGAACCACCGCTCCATGCACCGGGCCAGCCCGCGGGCATCGAGGCCTTTCGCGACGAACTTGCGGCTCGCCAGCGTCGGCGGGGCCGCGCGTGTCTCGAAGGTGAACGAGGTGACGATACCGAAGTTCCCGTTTCCACCGCCACGGCAGGCCCACAGCAGCTCCGGCTCGTCGCGGGAGTCGCGGACCTCACCCTGCCCATCGACGAGCCGCACGGAGAGCAGGTGATCGCAGGTCAGGCCGAACTCCCGGGAAAACAGTCCGTAGCCACCGCCGAGCGTGAGCCCGGACAGGCCGACGCCGCCGCACGATCCCGCGGGAAGGAATCGCCCGCGCGGGATGAGCGCGGAGTAGCAGTCGCGGAGCTTCAGGCCGGGCCCGGCGGTGAAGTGGCCCGTCTTCGCGTCGAGTGCGCGGGCAGCCATTCCAGAGAGTTCGACCAACAGGCCGCCGTCATTCAGGCTGAAGCCGTGGAAATCGTGCCCGCCGCTTTTGATCGCCACCGGCAGACCGGCTTCCTTTGCGTGGCGCACGGCGGCGATCACGTCCGCCTCGGTGCGGCAGCAGGCGATGCGTCCGGGCCTCAGCAGGATGATGGAATTGAAGGGCTGCCGCGCTTCCTCATAGCCGGCATCCCCGGGCTGCAGGTAGCGCAGCGCGGGCCTCACCTGACCCCAGGCGGGCAGCGCCGCCATCGATAGCCCCAGGAACGTGCGGCGTGAAACAGACATCACGGGAGATGCTTCCACGCATCTCCGCAAACACAAGCTTGCCGGGCCGCGGTGGCAATGAAGCATCCAGCCCGTGAATCCAAAGCTCCGGGTGGCCGTGGTCGGCTGCGGCTCCGCCGGTCCCGCCGCCGCCATCCTGCTGCGGCGGCAGGGACATGAGGTGACGCTCTACGAGCGCGCACCGGATTGCCGCCCGGTCGGTGCGGGATTCCTGCTCCAGCCATCGGGCATGGCGGTGCTGCGCGAGCTGGGCATCCTGGAGGAAATCCTCCGCCGCGGCGCAAGGGTGGAGCGCCTGCACGTGGTGGACCGCGACGAGCGCGAGGTGCTGGACCTGCACTATGCGGAGCTCGGCAAGGATCTGCACGGGCTGGGACTGCACCGGCCGGTGCTGCTTCACTTTCTGCTGGAAGCAATGCGCGATGCCGGCGTGGACGTTCGCTGGGGATGGGAGATTTCCCAGGCAAGACGCGAGGATGGCAAGTGGCTGTTAGAGACGGCGGACGGCAGGCGCGAGACGGGCTACGACCTGCTGGTGGTGGCGGACGGCGCGCGCTCGGCACTGCGCGGGAAGCTGGGATTCAAGGGCATCAACCGCGGGTATCCGTGGGGCGCGCACTGGTTCATCGGCGAGAACCGCGGGGCCTTCCCGGAAAGCGAGCTCTACCAGATCGTCCACGGCACGCGCCGCCTGCTCGGCTTCCTCGCCACCGGCACGGAACTCGATGGCACGGAGCCGCTGGTGAGCCTCTTCTGGAGCATCAAGCTCGCCGACGATGCGACCATCCGCGCCCGGCCGCTGGCGGAGTGGAAGCAGACCATCCTCGATCTCTGCCCGCGGGCGGACGCGCTTCTCGGGCAGATCCACGATTGGTCCCAGGTCCTCACCGCCCGCTACGGCGATGTCGCGATGAGCCGGTGGCACGGCGACGGCGTGGTCATCCTCGGCGATGCCGGCCACGCCATGAGTCCGCAACTCGGCCAGGGCGTGAATCTCGCGCTCGCCGATGCCGCCTGCCTCGCCGACAGCATCACCCGCTTCCCGGATCTAACAGAAGCCCTGTCCCGCTACAGCCGCGAGCGGCGCATGGCACTCGCCTACTACCGCCTCGCCAGCCGCCAGCTCACCCCGTGGTTCCAGTCCGACCACGAATGGCTCACTCCCCTGCGCACCGGCTTCTTCGGCATCACCCGCCACCTCCCGCTCGCGCGGCGGTTCATGACGAAAACGATGGCGGGGCTGGTGGGAGCCTCACTCCCCCGGAAGTGAGACGGTCATGGAAACTTTCACCTCTTTCCCATCCGGACCGGTGCCACTGCCGATGACCTGAGGCTTGTCCTTCGTGAGCGTGCTGGCTGACTCCAGCCTCCCGATCTTTGATCCATCGGCCACTAGGTCGAGCGCGTAGCTCACATCGAATGCGACGTCATCGACCGACTGGATAGCGGAGCAGACCACTGACAATTTGTCTTCGGGATTGCTGCTCGACCTCCGGATCTCTGCCACCTCGCCAGTTCGGCATGCCAAGCCCCATCCACCTGACTCCGGATTTGTCTCGATCCAGATCGGCGGCCTTAGGTCCCCACCTTTCCTACTGCAAAAAAGCCCTTCGGCGTGGTCCAGATTCTCTTGATCCGTCACCACGAATGTCGTGTTCGTCGATGGATCGAAACCTGCATAGTGACTTGCATCATCAAACTGCATGCCTTGCTCACGCAGCGCCAAGCTGATACCCTTCAACGGACTCCGGGTCCACTCACCGAGCTCTGGCGCATTGAAGTCCGGTTGTGGGTGCCGTCGGGATAGTTCCAGAATGGAAGATCTCGCTGTCTGATCCCCCGGGAATACTCCGAGCCAACGGTCCTTGCCCAGTTGCTTTCTCAGAGGCTTCCCTTCGAAAATGGAGTCCGGCCAGGCTTTCAGAGCCCCGGAGTCTTCCAACCAGCAGAACTCTCTCAAGGGAGTGCCGTCTCTCAATTCCCGCACTGCGGATATCACCACTTCCCAGCTCTGCTCTCCCGCATCGTGGCGGGCAATTCTACAAGATTGCCCCTCGCGCAACCAAGCGGAGCTGATCACCTCCCAAGCTCCGCGATTGTCCCGGGAGGGCCAGCTCACCCAGACCCGAGCATCGGCGATATCACTTCCATGCGAGAATGCCACGTCTACCTCCGCCTGGACGCCGGCGGTCTCCATCAATGCTTTCTCATGGTTGCGCGAGACGAGAGACAGGGAGCGCGACTCCTTGGACTCCTTTACTTCAATCCGCGTGCGAATCACGTGTCCGATCTCGTCGCAACGAAGCACTTTCGACGCGACGATCACATCGCACCACAAGCCACGCGCCACGATCATCCCGGAACGCTCGTTCCACACGATCCAGTCGCCTTTCCAATCCAGCTTCGTCTGTTTGGTCCGCGGTTCGGCAAATGGGTCCGGCTCCGGTCCGTCATCAATCTCGACCGGGGTCTCCCATCTGATGACTCCGGAAAGATCCCACAACTTGTCGCCCGGGTGGAAGAAAGCCGACTCGCCCGGAGGCTTCGCGAGTGGTGCAGCCTCTGCATACGCCGGGGCGACCCGCTCCACCGGCATCTTCCACCCGACGGTGACGGAGCCGTGGACGACGCCGGCCGCCACGAGCAGCAGAATCATCAGAAGCCGGAACGATGACATGTGGTAAGGCTGAGAGACCGATGACCCGGTGACAAGAAGGACTGTCAGTGGTGGTGATCACCCGTGGCCGGACACCGGCAGCGTCGCTCAAAAGCACATTGTCACCCCGGCTCCATGATGTAAGATTTACAGCATGACAAGGACGCAGATCCAACTGCCTGACGAACTCTACCGGCGCGCGAAGCGATTCTCGGCAGAGCGTGAGGTGTCGTTGGCAGAGATGACCCGGCGAGGGTTGGAGCTGCTTCTCGAGCGCTATCCGGACGAGAATTCCAAGTCCACGGAATGGACCCTGCCACAGGTAAAGGGAGGCGGGATCAAGGTGCCACTCGCACAATTGCACGAGGCTGCAGCAGAGGATCAAGCGCGACGCGGGAAGCGCCGATGATGTCGATCGATACCAATGTCCTGCTTGCTGCGGTGGAGACGGGTAACCCGGATCATGCGAAGGCGGCAGGATTCCTGAATTCGCTGCATGATCGAGTTGACGTGGCGATTTCCGAATTCGCCTTGCTTGAACTTTACGTGCTGCTGCGGAATCCCGCCGTGCTGGCAAAGCCGCTTGATGGGGAGAAGGCCGCTGCGGTTTGCGAGGCCTTCCGAAGCCATCCCCGCTGGCAAGTCATCGGCTTTCCACCGGAGAGCCGTGCCTTTCACGACGAACTCTGGCCGAGACTCCGGGAAAAGCAGTTCGCAAGACGGCGCTCATACGACTGGCGCATGGCACTCACCCTCATCCGAGGAGGCGTGCGAGAATTCGCCACGGTCAATGTGAAGGACTTCACAGGCTTGGGGTTTGAGAAGGTGTGGAACCCGCTGGCCTAACAACGCGGTCTCAGGCGATTGCCTGCTTCCGCCTCCAAATGACACGGCCAGCCAGCCACCCAATCAAAAGGACAACGAGTGAGACAAGGCCGATGCGCTTCCACAGGATCTCCGTTCGAGCCTTGGTCACCCATGGACGCTCTGGCTCATCATCCGGAACCGGTAGAGCCCGGCCTGTCCTTGGCCAAAGGCGTTGGACCTCGGACTCGTCAAACCACCGCGTTCGATAGTCGCCATCCGGTTCGCGATATAACACGTAGCGACCAGGCCCCTTGAGAGCCATCGTTCGTCCCATGTTCCCTTTCCGAGTGGTCTCCCACATCGGTTTACGGGTCATTGCGACGATCTGCATGGACAGTTTTTCGTGAAGCGGAAGCTCTACCGGAGGAGAGAACAGCTCATAACGACGGGTAGGAAGCACGAGGGGATAAACCTCGTCCAGCGGCTTGCCCCACACATCGTCGAGATCTTTCCAAGACCCGATCTTCCGCCCTTTGTCCATCTCATGGAATTTGCACAAGGTCGCAATGTTTCCCAATGCCTGGACCTCTGCGGTGCGTGAAGTCCACGCTGCGGCGGGAATAACCAGCAACAGCAGAACCAAGGGGACAAGCAGCAACGAACGATGAAGATGCACCGGGAAATATCATCACCATGATCCGCCCCCGAAGGCCAGATGAAAACGGCCGCTCTCACTGCCGGAAGCGGCCATCGCTCGAGTGGCCCTGTGACCACGGATGCCCACCACCTCAGGACTCCAAGATCTGATCCAGCACGTAGGGCAGGATGCCGCCGGCGAGGTAGTAATCGACCTCGGCCGGGGTATCGAGGCGGACCTTCAGCGGGAACTCAACGCGGGAGTGATCCGGCAGGTGGCAGATGAGCAGCGCGTCCTGCATCGGTCTCAGCTCGCCTCCGATGCCGGTGATGTCGAAGCGCGCGCCGGTGAGTCCTTTCACGCGGTCGTAGTCGTCGGCGTGATTGAAGTTCAGCGGCAGCACGCCCATGCCGATGAGATTGCTGCGGTGGATGCGCTCGAAGGACTTCGTGACGACGGCGGAGACGCCGAGCAGGCGGGTGCCCTTCGCCGCCCAGTCGCGGCTACTACCCATGCCGTAGTCCTCGCCGCCGATGATGATCAGCTTCGTGCCGTCGGCCTGATAGGCCATGGAGGCATCGTAGATGAAGGTCGGCTTCGCGCCCTCGTAGGCCTCGATCGCTTGGTCGGGTGCGGCAACCTCGGCCTCGCCGAAGTACTGCGTGTAGCCGCCCTCGATGCCGGGGCACATGAGGTTCTTGATGCGGACATTGGCAAAGGTGCCGCGGGTCATCACGCGGTCATTGCCACGGCGTGCTCCGTACGAATTGAACTCGGCCTTCTCGACACCGTTCTCTAACAAATACTTCCCGGCGGGCGAGGTCGCCTTGATGGAGCCTGCGGGCGAGATGTGGTCCGTGGTGACGGAGTCGCCGAAGATGCCGAGCGCGCGCGCATTCAGGATGTCGCCCACCACCGTGGCACCACCGTCGAAGAAAGGCGGACTCTGGATGTAGGTGGACTTCTCGTCCCAATCGTAGGTCGCACCGGTGCTGCCGGAAATCTCGCCCCACTTCGGATTCGCCGAGTCGAGGTCGCCGTAGAGCTTCTGGTAAACGGCTGGCTTCAGCGCGGTGGCGAGCTGTTCCTTCACCTCGTCCTGATGCGGCCAGAGGTCCTTCAGGAAGACGGGATTCCCATCGCGGTCATTGCCGAGCGGCTCGGTGGTCAGGTCGAGATCCACCCGGCCGGCGAGCGCGTAGGCGACGACGAGCGGCGGGCTCATCAGGAAGTTCGACTTGATCGAGCCGTGCACGCGCGCCTCGAAATTGCGGTTGCCGGACAGCACCGATGCACAGACGAGATTCCCCTCGGCGATCGCTCCCTCGATGGCTGGATGCAGCGGGCCGGAATTCCCGATGCAGGTGGTGCAGCCGTAGCCGACGGTCTGGAAGCCAAGCTGGTCGAGCTCCTTCTGCAAGCCGGTCGCCTCGAAGTAATCGGTGACGACCCGCGAGCCGGGAGCCAGCGATGTCTTCACATACGGCGCGACGGTCAGGCCGAGCGCATTCGCCTTCTTCGCGATGAGGCCTGCGGCGATCATCACGCTCGGGTTGCTCGTATTCGTGCAGGAGGTGATGGCGGCGATGAGGATGGAGCCGTGGCCGATCTCCAGGTCCACGGGGCCGTCCGGGAAAAGATCCGCGTCCGGTTGGTCAGGCGTCGGGCGATTCGCGATCATCTCCACCTCGTTGCGCGGCGCGCCCTCGAAACCGCCGTGCCCGCTGTCAGTGGAAAGCAGCGAGTCGATGGAGACGCCCGCCTTCTCGCGCATGCTCAGCTTCACGCGGGTGCCACGCTGAGCGGCATCCAGGCCGAAGCCACCGGCGGAGACGGGAGCGGTGAAGAGCGAGTCAAAGGTCTCGCGCAGCGCGGCGAGATCGATGCGGTCCTGCGGGCGCTTCGGCCCGGCGACGGACGGGACGATGGTCGCGAGGTCCAGCTCCAGCAGGTCGGTGTATTCGCAGTCGCCCTTGTCCGGGATGCCGAAGAGTCCCTGCGCCTTGTAGTAATTCTCCACGGTGATGCACAGCTCCTCCGAGCGGCCGGTGCCGCGCATGTAGGCGATGGTTTCCTCATCGACGGGGAAGAAGCCCATGGTCGCGCCATACTCGGGCGCCATGTTCGCGATGGTGCCGCGGTCGGGCAGGCTGAGCGCCTTCGCCCCGGGGCCGAAGAACTCGACGAACTTGCCGACCACCCCGTGCTTCCGCAGCATCTGGGTGATGCGCAGCGTGAGGTCGGTGGCCGTCACGCCCTCCCTCAGCTCACCTGTTAGATAAACGCCGACGACTTCCGGGACGAGGAAGGTGACCGGCTGGCCAAGCATGCCCGCCTCGGCCTCGATGCCGCCGACGCCCCAGCCGACCACGCCCAGCGCATTGATCATCGTGGTGTGCGAGTCGGTGCCGACGAGAGTGTCGGGGTAATAGACACCATCCTTCGAAAGCACGCCCTTCGCGAGGTATTCGAGATTCACCTGGTGGACGATGCCGATGCCCGGCGGCACCACGGAAAAGGTCTCGAAAGCCTGCTGGCCCCACTTGAGGAATTCGTAGCGCTCGCGATTCCGGATGAACTCGATCGCCATGTTCCGGTCGAGCGAGAGCTGGGATCCGGCGAAGTCCACCTGCACGGAGTGGTCCACCACGAGGTCCACGGGCACCAGCGGCTCGATCTTCTCCGGGGCAGCGCCGCGCTTCACGGCGGCATCGCGCATGGCGGCCACGTCCACGAGCAACGGCACCCCGGTGAAGTCCTGCAGCACGATGCGGGCGACGGTGAAGGGGATCTCGTATTCGCCCGGCGACTTCGCATCGTAGCGCGCCAGGTTTTCCACGTCCTTCTCCGTCACCTTCCGCCCGTCCACGCAGCGCAGCACGGACTCCAGCACGATGCGGATGGACACCGGCAGCCTGCAGAGGTCCGGGAACCCCTGCTCGGCCAGCGCGGGCAGGGAATGGAATTTCCCGTCGGCGCCGGAGCCGGTTTTGAAGGTGCGAAGCGTGTCCATAGGATGCTACCTATACAACAGCGCCCTGAAACTTCCAGAGGCTTCCCGGCCGACGCGAAACGGCTCCCGGGCCGCGAAGACCCGGGAGCCGGTGAAATGGGGCGGGCTCAGGTCCCGCGATCCGTCGCCTCAGGAGGCAGCCACCAGCTCCTTCACCGGCGGGGCGAAGGTGGTGAGGTCGATGCCTTCCACGGCGGTCTTGTATTCCTCCAGGCTCGGCGTGCGGCCGAGGATGGCGGACAGGACGACGACGGGGGTGGAGGAAAGCAGGGACTCGCCCTTCTTCCGCTCGGTGTCCTCGACCACGCGGCCCTGGAAGAGGCGGGTGGAAGTAGCCATGACCGTGTCACCCTTCTCGGCCTTCTCCTGGTTGCCCATGCAGAGGTTACAGCCGGGACGCTCGAGATACATCATGTTCTGGTACTCGGTGCGGGCGGCGGTCTTCGGTGCGTTGTCGTCGAATTCGAAGCCGGAGTACTTCTGGAGGATGTCCCAGTCGCCCTCGGCCTTGAGCTCGTCGATGATGTTGTAGGTCGGTGCGGCGACCACCAGCGGCGCGTTGAACTCCACCTTGCCCTGGCCCTGCTCGAGGTTCTTGAGCATCTTTGCGACGATCTTGAGGTCGCCCTTGTGGACCATGCAGGAGCCGACGAAACCGAGGTCCACCGACTTACTACCTGCATAGTAGGAAAGCCCGCGGATCACGTCGTGGGTGTAGCGCTTCGAGACATCCTCGTTGTTCACGTCCGGGTCGGCGATCATCGGCTCGTCGATGATGTCGAGGTCCACGACCATCTCGGCGTGGTACTTCGCATTCGCATCGGGCGCGAGCGGCGGCTTCTCGCCGGAGCGGATCTCGGCGATGCGCTTGTCGGCCTTGTCGATCAGCCCCTGGAGGACGTGGACGTCGTTGTCCATTCCCTTGTCGATCATGATGCGGATGCGGTCCTTCGCGATCTCCAGCGACTCGATGAGGGTCTCGGGCTGCGAGATGCAGATGGAGGCCTTCGCCTTCATCTCGGCGGTCCAGTCGGTGAAGGTGAACGCCTGGTCCGCGGGCAGCGTGCCGATGTGGACCTCGATCACGCGGCCCTGGAAGACGTTCTCGCCGAATTTCTTCAGCATCTGCGACTGGGTGGCGTGGACCACGTCGCGGAAGTCCATGTAAGGCTTCATCGTGCCCGTGAAGGTCACCTTCACGGACTGCGGAATGGGCATGGTCGCCTCGCCGGTGGCCAGGGCCAGCGCCACGGTGCCGGAGTCCGCGCCAAAGGCGACGCCCTTCGACATGCGGGTGTGGGAGTCACCGCCGATGATGATGTCCCAATCGTCCACGGTGAGGTCGTTCAGCACCTTGTGGATCACGTCGGTCATGGCGTGGTAGCCGTCCTTCGGATCGCGCGCGGTGATGAGGCCGAAGCGCTGCATGAAGGACATCAGGCGCGGGATATTGGCCTGGGCCTTCTTGTCCCATACGGAGGCGGTGTGGCAGCCGGACTGGTAGGCGGCATCGACGGTGGGCGAGATCACGGTGGCGGCCATCGCCTCCAGCTCCTGTGAGGTCATCAGGCCGGTGGTGTCCTGCGAGCCCACGATATTCACCTTCACGCGGACGTCGGATCCGGCGTGAAGCGTCAGGCCGGGAGTGCTGCCGACGGCGTTGCGGTTGAATATCTTCTCGACGGCCGTGAGGCCCTGTCCCTCGTGCGAGACTTCCTTCGACGGGGCGAAGACGACCGGTGCCTCGATGCCCAGCGTCTGGGCCGCGAAGGTCTGGAGCTTCTTGCCGAAGACGATGGCGTAGGATCCGCCCGCCTTGATGAACTCGAGCTTCTGCGGGGTGAAGGCGGAGGAAACATCCGCCAGCACCTTGCCGTCGCCGTAGAGCTTCTTCTCCTTCGTATTGATGGTGAGAAGCGTGCCGGTCTCGACCGAGTAGGCCTGCTCCAGGACGGGATCGCCATTGGCGTCCTTGACCACCTTGCCCTCGGCGTCGGTCTTCTTGACCCAGTTCTTGAGGTCGAGGCCGATGCCGCCGGTGACGCTGACGGTGGTGAGGAAGATGGGCGAGATGCCGTTCGTACCCGCCACGATCGGGAAGATATTGACGAATGGCACGTACTTGCTCGCCTGCTTGCCAGTCCAGAGCGCGACGTTGTTCACGCCGGACATGCGGGAGGAGCCCACGCCCATGGTGCCCTTTTCAGCGATCATCATGACGCTCTTGTCAGGATGAAGCTTCTGCAGCGCCTTGATCGTCTCCTGGCCCTCGGCGCTGATCATGCACTTGCCGTGCAGCTCGCGGTCGGAGCGGGAGTGGGCCTGGTTGCCCGGGGAAAGGAGGTCGGTGGAGATGTCGCCCTCGGCCGCGATGTAGGTCACGACCTGCACTTCCTCGGGAGGCTCCGGGAGCTTCGTGAAGAACTCGGCGGCAGCGTAGCTCTCGAGGATGTCCTTCGCCACCGGGCTACCTGCCTTGTAGGCGGCCTCGAGGCGCGCGGTATCCGCATCGTAGAGGAAGACCTGCGTCTTGAGCACATCGGCGGCTTGCCGGGCGATGTCAGCATCCTCGCCGAGCGCGAGATTCAGCAGCGTCTGGATGGAGGCGCCGCCCTTCATGTGGGACAGCAGCTCGAAGGCGAAGGCAGGGGTGATCTCCTCCACGACCGATTGGCCGAGGATGATCTCCTCGAGGAAGCGGGCCTTCTCGCCCGCCGCACTCGTGGTGCCGGGGAGCGTGTTGTAGATCAGGAAATCGAGGGACTCCTTCCGGTGGGGATTGGAGAGGTCCTTGATCTGGGCGATGATCTCGGCCGTCAGTTCGGCGCCATCGATGGGCTTGGGATGCAAGCCCGCGGCTTTGCGTTCCTCAATTTCCGCCAAGTAGTCCTGATAAAGGTGCATGTTCTTTAAAAATCGATCGATGGGAATTCACGGGGAGGTCAAGCGGCGCCGGGGCGTCAAATGACAGAAGGCGGGGAACGAGGCTTCACGGCGAAAGCATACCTCGCGCTCGCGGCGCGGAGGTTAGATGGGGGGGCCGAAATGTCAAAAAGCTTCCCCGAAGAGGATCAAGGCTGGCCGGGGAGGCGAAAAATCCGCCGCCGGTGACCGCCGGGGCCGCCCCTGCGGAGGTCGCGGACGCTCATGGAGAAACGCGCCAGAGCGCCCTATTTCAAACGATTCCGGTCCGGAATTCCCTCCCGGAATCGAGCTTGCCGCCGCGGACGATTTCGCAAGAGTGCGACCCAACGTATGAGCCTGCCCGCGAACCTAGTCACCATCCACCCGTATTTCAAACTCCACCCCGGCAAGCAGGAGGAGTCCGAGGCCATCATGGCCGACTTCATCGAAAAGACCCGCACCGAGACGGCGCGCCTCTTCTACGAATTCACCGTCAACGGTGACGAGGTCTTCTGCCGCGAAGGCTATGTCGGCGGCGAGGGCGTGCTCACCCACCTCGAAAACATCGGCGAAGTGCTCGGCCGCATGCTGACGATCTCCGACCTGCTCCGCCTCGAATTCCACGGCCCCGCCGAGGAAATCGACAAGCTCCGCGGCCCGCTCGCCCACCTGAACCCCGGGTTTTTCGTCCTGAAGGCCGGCATCGAGCGCTGAGCCGCCGCCGGACAGAGCGTCTTTTCCAAAAGGGCTGCCGCGATCACGCGGCGGCCCTTTTTCATTCAGTCACCTGCCACAGGGCCGACCGGCGCAACCGTATCCCAGCCGACGACCGTGAAGTTCCAGTCCCAGATGTTATTCCAGACGGAGGTCGATCCCGTCACCTGCCCGCCCGGGAACTGCGCGGCAAACCACGTGCGGGTGATCTTGGCCGGGACGTAGCGGTTGATGACCCTTGAAAATTCGGTGCGGGACACCTTCTCGTTCCCGTTTTTGTCCAATTCCACCGCGGCGTCACCCGAAAGGCTGGGCTCTTCGGAATTGCCGTTGCCCGTCCGGCCATCCAGCCACTCGCCGAGGTCGATGCCGCCGTTTTCATCAAGGTCGAACCATGCGTGAACGACCGCATTCGTCGCGGTGAAGCTGCCTTTGACGGAGGCGGTGGCCTTCAGCAGCTCCGCCGGGCTCAGGGACTCGTCATTGTCCAGATCCAACCGCTCGAAGGCGCGGATGTGGGCCTTTGTCGCCCGGTTCGGCTTCGGAGCCGACTGGGCCTGAACGGCAGGCGCGGCGATGAAGGCACAGAGAAAGGGGAGGAATGCGAAGCGCATGAGCCGGAGAGTTAGGGATAGGGGCGATCCCTGCAAGCTTCCGCCTTTACCAGTTAACTCGCAAGGGGTAGCGAGACTCATGGAAGAACGGGGTCTGGAACTTGAGTCGCGCTTGGGATTTCGCCTGCCCGAAGACTACCGGGAGTTCCTGGTCGCAAATCATCAGCGCCTGTTGGATTCCGCCCTAGCCTTCCTCCCGCCCCGTTCCGGGGTCATCAACTACCTTCTGACGGTTGAGGATATCCTTGAAAATGACGAAAAAAATCGGATCGGCATCCCGGCGGAATCGCTCCTGCACATCGGCCACGACATCATGGGAGGTTACCTTTACCTGAAGGTCTCGGAGAAGGATTTTGGCGAGATTCAATACTCGGAACGCTATCAGATCCGGGAGAAGTTCCCGTCGTTCTCTGCATTCCTGAACGAGACCGAACCGATGTCGTAAGAAGAGTGACCCGGGGTGGCGTGGACGTCGCCACGATGGGATGCAGGAAAGAACAATTGCCAATGAACCGCAGTTTCAAGGCCACCTGTTTCCACGTGGAAGACATGGGCGAATTCCTTGTCGTCGGCTTGGCAGACCACAAGTTCGAGACGGTCGATTATCTTACCTTCCAGCGCTCTCACGAATTTGACCAGCAAGACATCGAGCAGGGAATGGATGCCGTCCACGTCGAGCGCAATGACCAAGGTCACTCGGGCTATGCCGGGATCCGCGGCGTCCATCTGTTTCCCGATCGCCTGCACATCCACTTTGACGAAAGCGGCATGGAGTTCATGGACGGGCTCGCATCCACCGAGGTGCTCTTCGACTTTTCAGGGGAGAGCTTTGAAACTTTGCGCGCAGGCTTGGAGCAGTGTTTCGCCGGATTCGGCTGCTTCCACGATCACACTCGTGGTTCGTAAGCCGCAGCCGCGAAGAGACTTGGCGTGATTCGGGCTTCGATTCCATGCGGAGCAACAGTACCAGATTGTCAGGAAATCCGTAATTCAAACACCTAGCCATTTCCACGATCTCGTGGTTGAGTTCGTTTTCTTAAAAATTTCACCGCTCTCCGGTCCCCGCCGGATGCGGCCGGATCCCCCACCGGAATTGCCATGTCTCGCCCCCGCTTTCTCCCCTTCATCCCCGCTGCCCTTCTCCTCCTCGGACTCTCCACTACAGAGACACGAGCGGAAGTCGTCATCGACTCGACCCACGGCAACGGCGGCTTCGTGAGTTCCACGCTCGAGTTCAACGGCTCCCCGGACGGTTGGATGGCTCAGCGCGGCGTGTGGATCGGAAACGGAAACTCCTACCTCGAGACCGCACCCTTCGGCATCGACGACGCGGAAGATTCGCGCTTCGTGATGCTGCATCACGATGAGGGCGACCACCTCACCTCCACCCGGGAATTCAGCCTTCAGGCAGGCGAGTCGGTCGCGCTGGACTTCGACTGGAGCGTCTGGGGCGAAGGGTCGGATACGGTGCTGACCGTCCAGCTCTGGGACACGATCGCGGACCAGGCCTTTGCCACGCTGGGCACCTTTTCCACCGCGGACGGCTCGTCCGGCTACGAGCAGGAAAGCCTCACTTTCACCGCTGCTCAGGCCCGCGCGCGATTGGCGCTGCGCTTCACCATCTCCGCCGCAGCCGGTGGACTCGGGAAGGACTTCTTCATCGACCGCATCCACCTGACCGGCGGCACGGTGGTCCCGCCGGGAGCGACCGCCATCATCCACGCCGGCGCGGGCAACGGTGGATTCGTGAATGGCCAGGTGAATCTCAATGGCTCTCCGCAGGGCTGGGTTGCTGAGCACGGCGTGTGGATCGGCAGCGGGAGCTCCCATCTCACCACCTCGCCCTTCGGTGCGGATACCGCCAACGACTCGCGGATCGTGACGCTGCATCGCGACGGTGGCGACACGCTCACCTCCGCAACCGGCGTCGCCGTGAGGGCGGGCGAGGAGATCTCGGTCAGCTTTGACCGGGCGGTCTTCGGAAGCGGGAGCCCCACCACCCTGAGCGTGCAGCTCTGGGACGAGGTGGCCCGCGAGGTCTTCACCACGCTCGGCACCTTTGCCTCGGAGACCACGCCGGGCTCGTGGCTGCAGACAAATCTCACCTTCACCGCACCGGAGTCCCGCCAGCGGCTGGTCCTGCGGTTCGCCATTTCCGCCGCCACCGGAGGCCAGGACTTCACCATCGACCGCGTCCACCTCGCGGGCGGCTCCGTCGCCGCGCCGCTTGAGATCCAATACGACTTCGTCCACAAGATCCTGCCCGGCGACGACGAGGCCACCCGGATCGAGAAAGCCGCGAAAACCCTGCCACGCCCGAAGCAGGTCGAGTGGCAGCGGATGGAGACCACCTACTTCATCCACTTCGGCCCGAATACCTTCAACGGCGTGGAATGGGGCACCGGACACGAGTCGCCCGACGACTTCCAGCCCACCGCCTTCGACGCCACCCAGTGGGTGGATGTCATCAAGCAGGCAGGCGGGAAGATGCTCATCCTCGTGGTGAAGCACCACGACGGCTTCTGCCTCTACCCGAGCCGCTACACGAATCACGACCTCGCCTCCGCCTCCTGGCTCGGCGGCCAGGGCGACATCGTGCGCGCGGTCAGCGAGGCCTGCGCCGACGCCGGGATCGCCCTCGGCATCTACCTCTCCCCCGCCGATCTCTACCAGATCGAGGGCGGCACCACGAACTACGAGACCGGGGTCGGCTACTACGGGAACAACAGCGCCGCCGTGGCGTCCCACATTCCCACGAATCCCGCCACCTTTGGCAGCAATCCCGCCCTCACCCGCCCCGCCGCGCCCGGAGCCGGCGAGCACGTGTACACGGTGGATGACTACAACCGCTACTTCCTCAACCAGCTCTACGAACTGCTCACCGAGTACGGCCCCATCGCGGAGATCTGGTTCGACGGTGCCAACCCCCACACCGGCAGTTCGCAGACCTACAACTACCCGGCGTGGTTCGACCTGATCTACAAGCTCCAGCCGGACATCAATATCGCCGTCGGCGGCTCGGACGTCCGCTGGGTGGGGAATGAAATCGGCATCGCCCGCGAGACGGAGTGGAGCGTCACGCCGTTCTCCGCAGATCCCCAGCTCGGTGGCGGGCAGCCGAATCCCTTCACCGTGGACATCGGCAGCCGCTCGAAGATCGTCCCCGGCTCCTACACCTACTGGTTCCCCGCCGAGGCGGACGTGCCCATCCTCGGCGGCTGGTTCTGGCATCCGAATCACCCGATCCGCAGCACCGCCACGCTGACGGACATCTATTTCAAGTCCGTGGGGCGCAATGCCAACCTGCTGCTCAATCTCTCTCCGGACAAACGCGGCCTGATCCCGGACAACCAGATCGCCCCGCTCTACCAGGCGATGAGCTCCATCAACCGGACCTTCGAGGTGAATCTGGCGGACGATGCCGTGCCGACGGCCAGCACGACCTCGGAAGGCCAGCCCGCGGCGCTCGCGCTGGACGGCGACCTCGATACCTGGTGGGAGCCCGCCACGGGTGACGCCGTCCCGACGTTCACGCTGACTTTTCCGGAGACCCGCGAGTTCGACATCTTCGTCCTGCAGGAAGCGATCGCCACCCGCAGCCAGCGCATCGAGCAATTCGCCATCGACACCCGGACGGGCACGGGAGAGTGGGTCGAGCGCGCCGTGTCCACCACCGTCGGCCACAAGCGCATCGTGAAGCTGCCCACCGCCGTCACCGGGGATGCGGTGCGCTTCCGCATCCTTTCCTCCCGCCTCTCGCCGTCGCTGGCGTCGGTGGGTGTCCACCTTTCCGCCGCTGCGGTTTCCCCGCCGGAAATCTCCGGTCGTCAGCCGGATGGCAGCGTGCCCATCCTCGGCAGCGACGGGCGGGTGGTCCGCTACACGGTCGATGGCTCGGAGCCGTCCGCTACCTCCCCGCTGTACTCCAGCCCGGTTCCGCTGCCCCTCGGCGGCACCATCAAGGCTGTCGCCTATGAAGACGGCCAGCCCAGCTACACCGTCTCCCGCTTCTTCTCCGGCGTGGTCCCCACCGGCTGGCAGGTGCTTTCCACCGATGCCGAGGAACTGCCCTCCGGGGCTGCGGCGCTGGCGATCGACGACCACACGGACACCTCCTGGCTCACGCCGGCCACCGGGGGAGCGACCTCGCATCCCCATCACCTCGCCATCGACATGGGCGCGCCGCGCTGGATCGGTGGCTTCGGCTACCACCCGGCGGACAGCGGTGTCGGCGTGGTCTGGGATTACCGCTTCGAGACCAGCACCGATGGCGTGCACTGGACCGAGGCGTCCGCGGGCCGCTTCGACAACATGGTCAACAACCCGAACCTGCGGATGGTCACCCTGCCGCAGGCGGTGAAGGTGCGCTATTTCCGCTTCACCTCGCTCTCGGACATCGCCGGATCGGGCCGAGCCGGTGCGTCTGAAGTCACCATCCTTCCCGCCGGATTCGAAGCCTACCTGAGGGAAGCCGGCCTCCAGCACCTGACCGCGACCGACGATCCGAATAGCGACGGCCGCCCGCTGCTCATGGACTACTATTTCGGCTCCGATCCCTTCGGCCCCGCGACGGTGAATCCCGTCCGGATCCAGCGGGAAGAAGGCGGCATCGTCCTCGAAGCACTCCGCCGCACCGGTGCCACCGCCCTATCCGCCGTCCTGCAATCCTCGACGGATCTGGAAGAGTGGGAGGACCTCGGCACCACGCTCCCCGCTTCCACCGACCTCGGCAACGGCGTCACCCGCGACCGCTACACCCTGCCACAGGAAGGCAGCAAGCGCTTCTTCCGCCTGCATGTGAAGCAGTGAGGCGGGGCCCGATGCCCGGGCGAACTACTAGACGAATAGTAATCGATGGCGCGCCCGACCCGGAGCACCCCTTCCCATGAGCCTCCCCGACATTTCCCACCTCGCCGCAGCTCTGGAAAAGGATGTCCATGAGCTCTGCAGGCCGGAGGGGCGGATGGTGGGCACGGAAGGACACGCGGTGGCCGAGCGTTTCGTGGCGCGCCGGATGGAGGAGATCGGACTGGTGCCGTATCGCGGGGATTCCTTTGCGCTGCCTTACGAGTGGGAAGGGATCGCCTTCACGAATTTCGTCGGCGTGGTGCCGGGGCGGGATCGCTCGCTGGCCCCGCTGCTGATCGGCGCGCACTATGACAGCGTGATCGAGGCCCCATGCGCGGACGACAATGGCGCGGCGGTGGCCATCTGCCTGGCACTGGCGGAGGCGGCGATGAAGCAGGGCGGCTACGGGCGCGACCTGGTCGTGGCCATCTTTGACGCGGAAGAGCCGCCGTATTTCCAAGGCCCGCCGATGGGCAGCATCCGCTTCGCGACGGACGAACTGGACGACCGCGGCGTGCACCTGGCGGTGATCTACGATCTGGTCGGCCACGACGTGCAGGTGCCATTCCTGAAGGACCTGCTCTTCGTCACCGGAGCAGAGAGCCACCCGGATTTGCCGGACCTGCTGGGCACGACTTCCCTGCCCGCGAAGCTGCGCCTGATCGCCGCTCTGAACCGCTACGTGGGCGACATGAGCGACCACGGGATCTTCCGCAAAAACCGCGTGCCGTATCTCTTCTTTTCCTGCGGTCGCTGGCAGCACTATCACCGGCCGAGCGACACGCCGGACCGGCTGAACTACAAGAAAATGGCGCGCATCACCCAGCTCTCCGCCGACGTGCTGGAGCGGGCGGATGCAGCCGGGCTGGGTGCCTTCACCGGCATGCCGGACACCGTGGCCTTCGAGGCATCCACCTTCCGGCGTTCACTTGGGATCGCTCTCCCGCTGCTCTGCCGCTGGGCAGGGGTGGAGGATCTGGACAGCCGGGAAGCGATCGATGCCGTGGCGGCAAAGCTGCTTTCCACGGGTCTGTGACGGGACGCGGATGAAGGGGATGAGCCGATTGACCTGAGCGGACACGAAAAAACGGCCGCCGGGGATTCCGACGGCCGTTCTTGAATGGTCGATGAAGGCAGGCGTCCACTTTCACGGGGCCAGCCTTGCAGGGTCTCAGCCCTTGAAGTTCGCGGCGACCACGTCCCAGTTCACCACGCTCCAGAAGGCGGAGATGTAGTCGGGGCGGCGGTTCTGGTAGTTGAGGTAGTAGGCGTGCTCCCAGACATCGAGGCCGAGGATGGGGGTGGCACCCTTCAGGCCGCCGAAGTCGGGGCCCATGATCGGGTTGTCCTGGTTCGCGGAGGAGGTCACGCCGAGGGTGCCGTCTTCCTTCTTCACGAGCCATGCCCAGCCGGAGCCGAAGCGGGTGGCACCTGCCTTCGCGAAGGCTTCCTTGAAGGCGTCGAAGGAGCCGAAGGCGGCATCGATGGCAGCGGCGAGGTCGCCGGACGGGGCGGTGGCACCACCGGGGGCGATGACCTTCCAGAAGAAGGTGTGGTTCACGTGGCCGCCACCGTTGTTGCGCACGGCGGTGCGGATGTCCTCCGGCACCGAGCCGAGGTCGGAGATGAGCTCCTCGGCGCTCTTGGCTGCGAGGTCGGCCTTGCCCTCGAGAGCGGCGTTGAGATTGGTCACGTAGGCATTGTGGTGCTTGCCGTGGTGGATCTCCATGGTCTTCGCATCGATGTGGGGCTCGAGGGCGTCGAAGGCGTAGCCGAGGGGCGGAAGAGTGTGGGCCATGATGGTGGGTCGGTTTGATTTGCGTTCGCGCGGCCCGGCCGGTACCCCGGTCGGCGCGCGACGGACGGAACGATGCCGCGCATCTTGCCCGCCGCAAGGAACAATCCCACCATCCATGCCTCCCGAACTCGAAACCGCCCTGCCGTGGATCCTGTCTGCCCTCGCCGGAGCATTCCTCGGCTGGCTGATCACGCTGCTCGCCCTGTCCGGGCGGCGGGCCCGCTACGAGGAGCGCATCCGCGCCGAGGAGCGCCGCACCACCGAGCTGGAGGCCCGCCTGGTGGCCACCGCCGCGGAGTCCACGGAGCATGAGAAGGCCGGCCAGATGCTGCGCACCCAGCTCACCGAGGTGAGGACCCGGCTGGACGACGAAAGAAGGTCCGCCGCCGAGAAGCGGGCCCTGCTGGAGCGCGCGGAGCAGCGGCTTTCCGATACCTTCAAGGCACTCTCGTCGGACGCCCTGCGCTCGTCCGCGGAAACTTTCCTCCATCTTGCGAAGACCTCGCTGCGCGCCCAGTCCGAGGAAGCAAAGGGCGATCTGGACAAGCGCCGCATGGCGATCGAGAGCCTGGTGAAGCCGGTCGCGGACTCGCTGGGGAAATTCGAGGGACGCATCGGGGAGATCGAAAAGGCGCGCGAGGGTGCCTACGCCGAGCTCCGGACGCAGGTGCGCACGCTGGCAGAGGGCCAGCTCGGCCTGCAGCGCGAGACATCCCAGCTCGTGAAGGCGCTGCGCCAGCCGACCGGCCGCGGCCAGTGGGGAGAGATCCAGCTCCGCCGCGTGGTGGAGATGGCCGGCATGCAGGAGCACTGCGACTTCTCCCTGCAGACCACCACCACGACCGACGAGGGCAAGCGCCTGAGGCCGGACATGGTCGTCCACCTGCCGGGGGAAAAGGTGATCGTGGTGGATGCGAAGACGCCGATGGACGCCTACCTCGATGCGCTGGAAGCGACCGAGGACCGCGCCCGGGACGAGGCGCTGCTACGCCATGCGCGGCAGGTGCGCACGCACATCGCCCAGCTTTCCTCGAAGAACTATGCGGCGCAATTCGAGCACGCACCGGAGTTCACCGTGCTCTTCCTGCCGAGCGAGTCCTTCTTCTCCGCCGCGCTACAGGTGGACCCGGAGCTGATCGAAAAGGGATCGAACCAAGGAGTGATCCTCGCCACGCCCACCACGCTGATCGCACTGCTGCGCGCGGTCGCTTACGGATGGCGGCAGCAGGCGCTCTCGGAAAACGCGCGCGAGATCTTCGTGCTGGGGCGGACGATGCACGAGCGCCTCTCCGTGCTGGCCGGGCACTTCGGCAAGATGGGCAAGTCGCTGGAGAATGCGGTGGGCCACTACAATGCCGCCGTGGCTTCCTACGAAACCCGCGTGCTCATCACCGCGCGGAAATTCGAGGACCTGCAAGCCGCCCCGGAAAATGCCACGCTGCAGGATCTCGCCCCGATCGAGCGGGCACCACGCCTGCCCGCACTCGACGCGGCGGCGGATGCACAAGCTCCAGCCGTCGCCTCCGGGCCCATCGCCGAGGACCCGAAGGAAAAGGCGACCTCCGCCGCCTCAGATCTCAGGCTCGCTCTCGAAAACGAGGACGATTGATCGGGCGGGCAATGCAATGCATGGAAGCCCGGGAGGAAGCACCGGAACAGGGAGACCCCCGAGACCGGGCATCCGGAATGCGACGCTCCATGCCATGCGGCTGATGGTACGCCATGCTGGCGGACCGTCCCCTGTGTGCCGAGGCGAAGGCCGGCCGTGCTTGGCCATGCGCTTCCCTGCATGAAGCGCCCGCTCGGGACGCCACCGATGTTCTTCTCCTACCTGTCCGGCACTTGCTGCCGGGCTTCCATGCATGCGCCGTCACCCCCCTTGCGACCGCGGACCCATTGTCCGCCGCCAAGGCACGGCACCTTGCGAAATCCTTTGCCACGTGAATCACGCCGCGCTGCTCCCGTCAGGCGGGTGCCCGTCGTTTCCACGCGTCGCTTTCCTACGCCATCCTCACCACTCGACGCCCGGGGTCAGCTCGTGCTTCTTCGTCGAGGCAAGGGAGCACCCGATGTAGAGCTGGCCGACCGGCGGGAAAGTATCCGGATAGAGGCACTCATAGAGGCCGCCGCCGGCACATGGACTATCGCCCTGAATAGCCGCAAACTGTTCGGGGGTGATGTAGCCTTTCGTATGGAGGTGGGCCGCGATGTCCTGCGTGCCATTCTCGGCATAGGGCATGCCACCGGCCGTATAGCCGTAGATATTCTGATAGGACCGCACGGCCGTCTGGACGTTGCGGATATTCATGATGCAGGCGGTGCGGTCGGCGCCACTTTTCCAAGCGCGTGCTCCGAGGAACAGTACAGAGGTCAACGCAAGGAGTACAGCAATGACCACCGTGAGTTCCAGCAGGGTCATGCCTCTCGCAAACGTGGACCGCAGGGGGGATGCGGTTCTCATAAAACAGGGGGATTCCCGGAACATACCGGAGATCGCCCGCACGTGCATCACGTGATCGCGTAGGTAGCCGGAAAATCGGACGAGCGCGCCACCGGGCCATCACGTCACCCCGCGCAGCACACTGGTCGCACGGGTGAAGGAGAGATCGCTGAAGCCCATCATCTCCTTCAGCACGGCATCCCTCTCCAGCGGATTCGCGACCGCGCGGCTGTCCATGAAGTCTTCCCAACGGATCATGCCAAAGACCCACGGGAGCAGGCCGCTGGGCGGCACCGGCAAATCGCTTCCATGGAGGATGCGGCCGTCCATGAGGCCAGAGATCATCGCGCCCAGCGCGGAGGGACGCAGGCGGAAGCTCAGCCCAGCGAGCGCGCTGTTGTCCCCGTAGAGATTCGGATATCTCGCGAGCATCTCCGCGAAGACATCGAAGTAGTCGGGGTCCAGCAGCATCATGCCCGTGCCCGCGTGCGCCGCGATGCACGTGACGCCGATCTCCAGCGCGCGCGTGAGCACCCGCGGCGAGGCGAGCGTGTGATCCATCACCGGCATCGTCCGCTCGCTGCCGGTGTGCGCCAGCAGCGGCAGCCCCGCCTCCGCCATGCGCTCCAGGAAGCCGGTGTAGCGACGGTCGTTCCAGTCGATGCCCTGCACATTCGGCAGGCACTTCAGCGCCGAGGCACTGCCGGCGAGGCACTTCTCCAGCTCCTCCATCGCGTCCTTCCGCGCCGGGTGGATCGAGACCCCGGCGAGGAATTCCGGGTGCTCCTTTGCCAATGTCAGCACGCAGTCATTTGGCACGTACAGCGAGGATCGCTCGGGCAGGGGCGTGCCATCCTCCAAGTGCGGCAGCTCGTGGGCGAGCAGCAGCGCGCGGTCGAGCGATGACGTGCGGATAAACTCTAACAGCTTCCCCACATACAGGCGGTCGAAGTCCGGGCCGTGCAGGTCATGCGTGGTAAGGCCCACCGCCTTCACGAGGAAGGGCTCGCCGATCTTCGTGAATCCCTTCGGCCGGTACCAACATCCCGTGCCTCCGGTCCCGGTGCCGACCATGTGTACGTGACAGTCGATGCGCATGAGATGAAACGATCTGCCCATGGAAAGCCCCATCGTCGAGCGACGAGTTGGGGCACTGGCACGATACTCCGGGGGTTTCCCCGGATCCGAAGGTGCTGGAGCAATGGATTGCCACGAAACCAACGAAAGCTGTTAGACAATTCGGCATTCCCCGCCGTTTTCCCACGAATTGCTGGAATTTCGCCCGACACGGACATGCTGCGGCGGATGTCCTCCCGCCCGGCGGCAACAAATTCCGCTCCGGCGGGGTTATAATAAGGACCGGGAAAGTCGTGACGACCGGCTCCGTATTCGTAACCTGACCGCGCCCTCCCATGGAAGTGGACCTCTATTTCACCCCGCTTGAGCCGCCGATCTACGAGCTGCTGGCGTGGGATATGGATGCGATCATGCCTTGCCTGGAGGTGATCCGGCGGGAACTGCCGCAGATGGCGGCGGACCTGATTCCGAAGAATTCGCAGGTCGCGATCTTCGCGATGACGCGGACGAAATTCCCCGGCGGTAGCTACCCGGTTCTCGGCGTGGTGCAATTCACCGAGGAATACGACGCGCCCTACCTGGCCATCGAGGCCCGCATCCGCACCTGGTGCCTCCAGACCGGCAAGGACGGCATGATGAAGCTCGCCGCGGAAGTGCAGGCCCCGACCTGGCCGGAGCTGAAGGAGATGGCGTGCTATCCCCTGCCCACCGCGGGCTGACCGGTCGGGAGCGATCAAAAGGCCCGGAGGTCGGAGCCGACCGACTGGACTATAAGCAGGTGTCGATCAAGGCACCGCCGGTCAAAGGGCCAAAGGCCCGACCATCCCTCAGCCCGGGCCATCGGCCCGGGTGTGTGATTCGGCCGAGCAGGCGGCCTGTAGGGCCGCGATACGGGAGCGGCATGCGCGGGATTTACAGATCCGTCTCCCCCAAAAAGTCCGACCAACAGATCCCGCCAAGCGACCTCCCCTCATCCGGCAATCTCCTCACCGCATCCGCGGGGCGGGCCGTCATCCCTATCGCGGCCCTTCAGGCCGCCGTCTTCACGGTGATCCCCTTCCCGGGCCGATGGCCCGGGCTGAGGGATGGCCGGGCCTTTGGCCCTGACATGCGCGCCTGCCCGCACCCGCACCCGCCCGCACCCGCCTTCACCCGCCTTCACCCGCCTTCACCCGCCTTCACCCGCCTTCACCCGCCTTCACCCGCCTTCACCCGCCTCACCCGCCTCACCCGCCTCACCCGCCTCACCCGCCTCACCCGCCTCACCCGCCTCACCCGCCTCACCCGCCTTCATCCTGCCAAGCCTCGCCAGAAGGGTTGCGGGACTCGCGGGGCACCGCCTAGGCTCCGCGCGTGTCCGGCAAGAACATCGTCTATTTCGACCTCGAAACGCAGCGCAGCTTCGGCGACGTGGGGGGCTCCGCCCACAAGGACAAGATGGGGGTCTCCGTGGCCGTGACCTACAGCACCGCCCGCGGCGGCTACCGGATCTACGGCGAGCACGACATCAACGAGCTGGTGGACGAGCTGGTCCGCGCCGACCTGGTCGTCGGGTGGAATCACGTGGAATTCGACTACCCCGTGCTCCAGGGCTACACGATCTACGACCTGCCGTCGCAGACGGTGAATCTGGACATGATGCTGGACCTGCAGGAGATCCTCGGCTTCCGCATGAAGCTGGATGCCGCAGCCTCCGCCTCGCTCGGCACCGGCAAGTCCGCCGACGGGCTGGACGCGCTGAAGTGGTGGCAGGAATACAAGAAAACCGGCAGCACCGAGCCGCTCATGAAGATCGCGGAATACTGCGCCTTCGACGTGAAGGTGACCAAATGCGTGCACGAATACGCGCTCGCGAACGGCCACATCAAATACCACGACCGCGGCGGCCACCTGCAGGAGGTGGCCGTGGGCTGGAAGTGAACGACGGGAAAAACAGGGGCAAAAACCTGCCCGCGGCCCGTCGATCAACCGACAATGCCGATCAATCCCAGCACGCCCCAAGTCGCGTAGCAGAACGCGATGATGAGGAGGACGATGAAGATCTTAACGGTGACGTCGATCTGCTTGGTCGTATACATGGCGGGCGGGTTCTAGGCCGGGAATCCGGGGGTGCCAAGGCGGAATATGGACCGCCAGAGGACGGAATGGACCCGCAGCGGACGGAAAAAGGGCCCCGACCGCACGAGGCGACCGGAGCCCAGACCCAAGAACCCTGGGAATCTGCTACTCCGCCCGATCAGGGGGCGGGCTGGATCTGGATGTCCAGGAAGCCCTTCGTGCCCCGTGCCGGGATCGCGCCATTCAGACGGAAGGTCCGGTAGGTCCACTTCGTCCCGTCGCTGAGAGGCGGCATGTTGGCAGCGCTGGCGGGTGTCACCTCGCTGACGCCTTGATCAAAGGCGGTGAGGTTGTTCGACCCGCGGATGATGTAGGTCACACCGTCCGCCGCCACCGTGGCATCCATGCCGGGGCCCGGCGTGTTGTCAAAGGTGGCTCCGGCACGCACCGGCAGGGTGATGACCAGCGCCTGCTGGCCGCCCACCGTCTCGATCCGCGAGCGGACCTTGCCCGACGCCGCTCCCTTGGAAGGATCGCCATCAAGGGCGAATTCCTCGAGGTTGGTCATGCCGTCGCCGTCCGCATCATCGCCCGGTTGCGTAAGGGTGCCGACATTGAAGGCACCGATCCAAGACTGGAAGGGCGTCGCCGATGGCGGGGTGATGGTGATGCTCGTCGCATTGTAGGTCACGGTCACACCGGCCGGGACCGAGGCGAAGGTGCCGGTGACGGAGCCTGCGGTGGCGATGGTGTAGGAGGCCTGGGCCGCCGCACCACCGAGGTTCACCTGGAGGTTCACGCCTGCCACATTCAAGGCACCCGGGACGCTGAGGCGGCTGCTGTTCTCGGCCTGGCTGTCATTCAGCGTGACGACGAAGTTCGAGCCCGCGCTGAGGGTGACGCCGCCGCTGGCGGTCAGCGTGCCGGTGGCCGCACCCGGAGCGATGCCCGCACCGCTCTGCACGGTGATGGGTCCGGCGATGGTGCCGGTGCCTCCGAGATTACCCGCGGAAACGGTCGTCGCGCCCGTGTAGGTATTCACACCGTTCAGGCGCAGCGTGCCGGTGCCGCTCTTCGTCAGGCCGCCGCTCGGCGTGCCCGCCACGAGCGGGACACTCACGGCCACGGTCTGGCCGTTGCTGTCGATCTTCGCACCGCCCGTCGCCACCACCGCGGTGTCGATGCCGGCGATGAAGTCGGCATTCGCACCGGCACCCGCACGCAGCAGGCCGCCGTTGAAGTTGAAGGTGCTGGTACCGTTGTTGCCGAAGACCCGCTTGGTGACGAGCGTGCCACCGTTCAGGTTCACGGTGCCGACGCCGACCTCGTCCTGGCCGATGACCACGCCATTCGCGCTGGCGGCGGTGACCACCGCATTCCCGCTGATATCCAGCGTGCCATTGCCCGCGAGACCCACGAAGAAGTTCTGCGCGGCGGAGCCGGTCTGGTCGAGCGTCGCGGTACCCTTCACATCCAGGACGCCGATCCGATCCGCATTCCGGCCGATGAAGAGAGTGCCTCCCACGGAAAGCGCGCCGGTATCCTGCACGGTGACCAGCGCCGGGATCGGCGAGGCCTCGTTCACCGAGAAGTCATCGTTGGTATTGAAGGTGCCATCGCCCTTCACGGTGGCCGTGCCACCGCCGGTGAAGCCGACGGAGACGTAGGAATTCACCTGCACGGTCGCCGAGCCATCCACGGTCACGGAGCCATTCGAGGTGCCGCCGGGCCCCACCAGCATGCGGCCGGTGGAGGTGAAGGTCGAGGTTCCGGCGAGGTTCAGCTCACCCACCGAATTGTCTCCACCTGCGATGTCGGCGTTCCCCACGGTCATCGTGGAGGCTCCGCTGAGATTCACCCTGCCCGTGGCGCTGTTCTTGCCGACGTAGATGGGGCTGGCGGCGGTGACCGTCGCATTGTCCTGCAGATTCAGGGTGCCATTCGATGAGGCGGTGTCGCCCACGTTGAAGTCGCCGCCCGCGGTGACCAGACTGCCGCTGTTGCGGATGGTCATGGTGGCTGCGGCGTTGTTGCTGTTCGCGATGGAGAACCAACCCATGCCGCTCTTGTTGATGCGGGCGGAGTCCTGGACCACGATGTTCGTGGTGGAGCCGGTGCCGAAGCCCGCCTGGAAGCGGTTCACATTGAGGATGGCGTTCCCCGTCAGGCTGACATTGGTGGTCACACCGTCCGTCAGGGCGATCTGGGTATTGCCGTTCACCGTGGCCACCTGGCCGGCACCGTTCAGGGTGAGGCCGCCGCCATTGATGACGAAGGACGCCGGTTCGCTATCCTGCGGACCATTCGCCAGCGAGATGGGACCCGCGTGGCTCAGCGTGAGGACGCCCGCGCCCGAAAGGCGGAACTTGCCATTCGTGGCGGTGACCGCGCCGCTCATCGTCACGTTGCTCGCGATGTTCAGCTCGCTGGTGGCGGTGTTCGTCGCGGCATTGATCTGGAAGCCGCGGTCGATGGTGACGGCGGCACCGGTGTAGTTCAGCGCACCACCGGCGAGGACCAGTTGACCCTTGCCGAGCGGGCTGGCATCCGCGGCATTCGCGAGCTGGCCGACGGTGATGGAGCCTTCCTCGATCCGCACGGGACCGGTGAACTCATTGGCGAGATTGCCGATGACCAGGCCCTCGAAGCCACGCTTCGTGAGGCCCGCGGAGCCGGTGATCTTGCCGTTCCCGTTGCTCGTGTTGAGCGTGAAGGGAGCCAGGTCATTATCGAAGATGACGCCTGCACCGCCGGGAGTGACGATCGTATTCAACACCACATTGTAGGTGGCTGGATCCGAATCGATGTCGTCAAAGGTGGCGGGGTCGCCATTCGCGAACGGGACCGTCGCGCCGTTGAAGCTGTTGGTCCAATTCGACGTGGTGGTATCCCAGATACCGCCATTCCCGCCTCCGACCCAGCGGGGGGCGACGGCACGGACGATATTCAGCGAGACCACATTACCGGTCTCGACGATCGGGGTGGTGGTATCGAGGATCACGCCGCTGGGCACGGTGCCCGCGACGAAGCTGCCGGTGCCGGACTTCGTTCCATAGGAAAGCACCGGGAAGAGCCCGGCGACCGGCTGGGTGTCCACCAGACCGAGGGCAGTCGGGCCGGTCAGCGCGACATTCCCCGCCACCTGGAAGACGGAGGACGCGGGATTTCCCGTGGCGGGAGCCGCGCCGGCGATGAGCTGCGAGCCGCTCGCGAGATTGAGATTCGGCATGGCGAGCCTGCCGGTCGGAGATGCCTGGTCCGCTCGGAGTGCTCCTGCTGCACCGATCGTGTAGGCGCTGGGGCTGGTGGTAGCCGTGCTGAGGACCAGCGTGCCCCCCGTGACACTGACGATGCCGGTGAAGGTATTCGTCCCGGCGAGGGTCAGGGTGCCTGCTCCGCTCTTGAAGACACCACCCGGCCCCGGCAGCGATGCCGGGACGGTGAGATTGAAGCCATTGCTGTCGATGTGCAGGCCATCCGCCGCGACGTTGATGACATCGACATCCGCGATGAAGAAATCCTGGTTCTGGGTGGCCACGATCTGGCCGCCGTTGAAATTGATGGTGCCGAGGCCGCCGCCGGCATTGAAGCCGTTGCCCGTATCGGATGCGCGCAGGCCGGTGATGCGGCCCGTACGGAGGGTGCCGCCCGTGTTCAGTTGGAGCGTGCCATTCGCCTCCGGACCCACCGACATGATCGGGGTATTGAAGACGGCAGTGCCACTGAGGGTGAGCAGCGATTCATTCGCGCCGTTGCCTTCCGCGATCCAGGTGAGGCGTCCGACATTCACCGTGCCGCCCGTCATGTTCATGGTGCCCTTGCCGGTGGAGCCGACGATGAAGGCCTGGCCCGTGCCGTTCTGGTTCCAGGTGCCGCCGGACATGTTTGCCACGCCGACGCCGCCCTCGCGGCCGATGGGCACCCAGCCACCCACTGAGATTGATCCGGAGTGAAGCTCCACGGTGCCATTGCCCGTGCCACTCTGGCCGACCCACATGTCGTTGTTGATCGTCACCGCGCCGGTCTTCCCGGCGGGAAGCTCCAAACGACCGGTGCCACCGTCGCCGACGATGAACTGGCCGTCGCCGGTCTTGGCAAGGGTGCCACCGTTCATGGTGAGCTTGCCGGTGCTGCCGGTGCGGCGGGCGACTGCCACCCAGCTCCCCGCATTGACGGTGCCGGCATCAACGGTCATCTCGCCATTGGCGCCATTGTCTTGGCCGACCCAAAGCTCACCGGCCACGCCGAGCACCGAGCTCGGCGAGTTCACGGTCAGCTTGCCCTTACCGCCGCCTTGGAAGCCGGCATTCGTATTTCCGCCTTCACCCGAGCCACCGCCCACGGAGAGCACGCGGTTCACGTTCAGGTTGCCACCGGTGAGGTTCACTTCCGATGGTGCGGAGGCACCGTTGTTGTTCACGCCGACGGCCATGAAGACGTCATTGCCGCCGGCGGTGTTGTTGTAGGTACCGCCGCTGATGTTCAGCTTGCCGACGGACTGGCCGAGGCCGACGAAGGTGCGGGTGCCAACGTGATTCCACGTGCCACCGCTGATATTGACGGTGCCGCTGGCATTGTCCGCCGCCTCGCGCTTGCCGATGAAGGTCCAGCCGCCGGAATTGATGGTGCCCGCCTGGAGATTCAGCGTGCCGGTGCCACCGCTGGAGCCGACGCCGACGTCCGACACGGTGGTGATCCCGCCGGTCGTATTGACCGTGGCCACGCCGATGCCGCCGCCGGCGAGCTGGCTGCCACCCACCCAGAGGCGGCCGCCCGCTTCAAGGGTGCTGGACCCCGTCAGGTTCAGCGTGGCCGAGCCGCCTTCCGAGCCGAGGTAGATCCAAGCATTCGAATGCAGCAGACCGGCGGACTGATCGAGGCGACCCACCGACCCGGTACCGATACCCATCAGCAGGTCATTGACGTTGTGAAGGGGATTGTTCGTGAGAATGGGGTAACGCGGCGTGACCGTGTTGATCACGGCGTTCACAGTATTCGGGACGGTGTTCGGCGTCCAGTTCGCCGCGTCGTTCCAGTCGGAGCTGACGCCACCATTCCAGTTTTCAGCAGTTGCCACGGGCGCGACGAGGGCCGCGGCACCGGCGACGAGCCCGGCAAACCAGCGGGCATTGTGGGAGGCGGTTGCGGACAGGCACGCCCGCGTGGTGAGGGTTCGGGTATTCATGGGTTCTCGGAATTCGCGAAGACACCTCGCCCGCAAAAATGGCGACGGTTCTCCAGGGGTTCTTGGGTTACGATCCGCGGGGTCAGGGCGGATCGCTCTTGGGTAATGGATTTCAGGGTTCCAACGGTTGAAATGTGTTCGGTATTTCAACCATTGGCGGGCGACGCTCGACCTATTGCATGGATTTGCAAGGAGAGTTTTCGTCCTCACCGTGCCTCTCTCGTCACCTTCTCAAGAAGTTGTGTGACAGCTTCCTTCCGGTGACTTTTTGCCGATTCCCAACTACCTCACGATCAATTCGTTAAAAAACCAATCCTCAGCCCGGAAATCATGATTCGCGGATCGCCGAAATGACACATCTTGGTATCCAAAAAGTGTTACCCCGTTCAGGCTGGCTTGTCGGCATTCCACTGCCACCCCGGATGGCGGACGTAGTGAAGCGCTTCCTTCACGTCGATGCCCTGCCGCGCCCTTGCCGCATTTGCCTGCCGGTGTGCTTCCCAGATGGCCTTTTCCTGCGCGGTGGAAGTGTGGCGCTTCCTGTATGGAGCGCGATTCCCCACGAGCATGACGAAGTAGCCTTCGATGCCGAAGTCATTCTGGCTGGATCCCATGCGGTAGCGGCAGAAGCCGGTGGGGCCGTTTTCCTCATAGAAATCGAGCAGCGCACCGATGCCGCTGAGGTCGGTGTCCGCGCGGCAGTGCTTCCAGAAGGGGGTATCGAGCGCGGTATTCAGCTTGTAGTGCAGGCCGAGGAAATCGCGGATGTCGTACCAGCTTTGGGCGACGATCTCATTGTAGAGATCCCGCATGGACGGCGTGGGATCGAGCTCCGAGTGGAGCAGGAAATCGACGAAGGTCTGGCAGTGCGTGCAGACGATCATGAGCGCGGTGGCCTCCAGCGGCTCCACGAAGCCGCCCGAGTTTCCCACGGCGATCACATTGTCCACCCACAGCCGCTTGTAGCAGCCGCTGCGGAATTTCACGATGCGCGGTGACTCGGGCACCTTCGGGTTCTTCCGCTTGAACTCCGCCGCGGCCTCGTCGTCGGAGATGGCCTGCGAGGAGTAAACATAGCCGCGGTTCACGTGGAACTCGTGCTCGATCTGCCAGGCCCACCCGGCGTCCATCTGCTCCGCGGTGGTGTAGGGCAGGATGGGCTCGCTCTCGCTGCGCTCCCAGCCGCCGACCACGGCGCGGTCGCAGAAGAGCGTCTTGTCAAAGCTCTCGAAGGGCTCCTCAAGGGCCTTTCCGATGAGCTCGCTGCGGAAGCCGCTGGCATCGATGAAGAAGTCGGCTTCCAGCTTTCTCCCGTCCTCCAGATGCACGGCAGTGATGCCCTGAGGCCCGCGGTCCGCGCCGGTCACGCGGCCATCCGTGAACTCCACGCCCACCTCGCGTGCGACGACCTCGAGGATCTCGACGAACTTTGCATTCTCGATGTGGAAGGCGTGCCACGGCTGGATGTCCGGCGCGCCATTCGGCTGCCGTGGGAAGGCCTTCCCCTGCCGCATGAGCGCAGAGGTGATATCGACGTCGGAAAACTCGTCGTCGCAGTAGAAGCCATTCGGCCGCGGCAGGTCCGTCCAATGGGCGTCAAGCTGAGGCGCGAAGGTGTAGTCGAAGCGCCCGCGCTCGCCCCACAGGAAGCGGATGCCGAGCTTCCACGTCGGCTCGGCGAGCTCGTAGAAGTGCTTCCGCGAGATGCCGAGGTAGTCGAAGATGTGGCGCGGGAAATTCGGAGTGGTGCCCTCCCCCACCCCGATGACGCCGATGTCCGGGCTGCGGACCACGCGAACATTGAGCTGGGGGATCTTCTTCTTGATGGAAAGCGCGGCGATGAGGCCGGCGCTGCCAGCGCCGAGGACGAGGACGTTTTGGATCATGGAAGGGTTTTGCGGAAGGATGCTAGACGAGCCGTGGCGGGACGGCAAGGAGCGGAGGGAAGAGATCGGAAATCGGAAATCGGAAATCGGAAATCGGAAATCGGAAATCGGAAATCGGAAATCGGAAGGCGGAAGGCGGAAGGCGGAAGGCGGAAGGCGGAAGGCGGAAGGCGGAAGGCGGAAGGCGGTGGGATTCTTCAGGGCCAAAGGCCCGGCCATCCCTCAGCCCGGGCCATCGGCCCGGGTAACCAGCACTGCCAGATCGGCGGCCTGAAGGGCCGCGATAGGGATGACGATCCGCCTCGCGAAAGCGGTGAGAAGATCACAACCTGAAGAGCGGTCGCCTGGTCAGATCTGTTGGTCGGGCTCTCCGGACAAGATGGATCAATAAATCCCGCGCATGCCGCTCCCGTATCGCGGCCCTACAGGCCGCCTGCTCTCGCCGAATCACTCACCCGGGCCGATGGCCCGGGCCGATGGCCCGGGCTGAGGGATGGGCGGGCCGTTGGCCCTGAAGACAAGGGCAAGCGCACGGGCCACACGTCGGTCGTGTTCTTTGCAGCGCGTATCCCTTCAGCGGTCGCAACCATTTGCCATCGGCAAAATCCACCCGACCCAAAGGCCATCCCGAAAGAAACCCCGGCCGCAGGATGGCGACCGGGGTTTCCGATTTTCAGATGAGACCGTGGCTCACGGTGCGTCCTGGATCTCGATGTCCAGGAAGCCCTTCGCGCCGCGAGTCGGGATCGCTCCATTCAGGCGGAAGGTGCGATACGTCCACTTCGTTGCGTCGCTGAGAGGCGGCATGCCGGCAGCGCTGGCAGGTGTCACCTCGGTCACGCCCTGGTCGAAGGCCTGCAGGTTGTTCGACCCGCGGATGAGATACACGAGGTCATCCGCCACAAGCGTCGCGTCCAGGCCGGGGCCCGGGTTGTTGTCAAAGGTGGCACCGGCACGCACCGGCAGGGTGATGACCAGCGCTTGCTCGCCGCCCACAGTCTCGATCCGCGAGCGGACCTTGCCGGATGCGGCACCCTTGGAAGGATCGCCATCAAGTGCGAATTCCTCCCGGTTCGTCAGGCCGTCGCCATCCGCATCATCGCCGGGCTGATTCAGCGCGCCCACGCTGAAGCCGCTGATCCATGACTGGAACGGCGTGCCGGATGGCGGGGTGATGGTGATGCTGTTTGCCCCGTAGGTCACATTCACACCGGCCGGGACCGAGGCGAAGGTGCCGGTGACGGTGCCGGCCGTGGCGATGGTGTAGGTGGGCTGACCGGCGGTGCCGACCAGATTCACCTGCAACGCCACGCCGGTCACATCGAGCGTGCCGGTCGCGTCCAGGCGGCCATTGTCCGCCACCTGGCTGTCATCGATGGTCACGGAGAAGATCGCTCCGGAGCTGAAGGTCACGCCGCCGCTGGCGGTCAACGTGCCCGTGGCAGCACCAGGCGCGAGGCTCGCGCCGGACTGCACCGCGATGGGCCCGGCGATGGTGCCGGTGCCACCCAGGCTGCCGGTCGCGACCGTCGTCGTGCCCGTGTAGGTATTCACACCATTCAGCCGCAGCGTGCCGGTGCCCGCCTTCGTCAGTCCGCCGGATGCCGGGGTGCCTGCGAGCAGCGGCTGGTTGATGGAGATGGTCTGGGCATTCGTGTCGATGTTCGCGCCGCCTGCCTTCACATACGCGAAGTCGAGGCCCTCCATGAAGAGCGGTCCATCCGACGCTGCCGCGGCGATGAGCATGCCGCCGTTGAAGTTGAAGGTGCCCGCTCCCACATTGCCCGCTCCCTCGCGGATGCGCTTCGTGGTGAGGGTGCCGCCATCCAGGTTCACGGTGCCCACGCTGCCGGTGCCATTCGTGATGAAGAGACCGCCATTGGCCGTGAGATTCACCGTGCCGGAGCCGGTGATGTTCACGGTGCCGGTACCGAGCTCGGCCACGATCATCGCGCGGTCCGCCTGCGATTGGTTGAAGGTGCCGCCCGCGACATTCAGCACGCCGACACTGCCCGCGAAGCGTCCGAGGACGTTCCAGCCGTTCGCATTCACCGTGCCTGCATTCAGGTTCCAGGTGCCGGTGCCGGTGCCGCCGATGCGGACGCCGTCGTTGTTGTCACCCGCGGTGACGGTGCCGCCGTTCTGGTCGATCTTGCCGACCGATCCGGCATTACGTCCGAGCTGGAAGGGACCTGCAATGATGGTCGAGTTCCCCATGATCGTGACGTTCGTGGTGGCCCCGCCGCTTTCGCCGAAGTAGAGCGTGCCCGTCCCGGTGCTGAAGGTGGAATCCGTCAGCTTCACCTCCGACGTGGACGTGTAGCCTGTCAGCGTGCTCGCGTAGCCGAAGGTCGCATTGGCGAAGGTCAGTGTGGAATTCGTCGCCTCAAGGGTGGACAAGAGATTCGTGGTGCTATTGCCGCGGCTCATCACGAACCACGAGGTGCCAGTCATCGAGCTGCCCGTCATGGTCAGCGATGCACCCGCGGCGCCGGAGGTGCCGAGCCAGAACTCGCCGCCCTGCACCTGGTTCGTCTGCGTGCCGCCGCCGGTCAGGACCAGCGCGCCCTCGCTGACGCCCGCCGCGGGGGTGGTGCCGTTTCCAAGCACGTTCGCGCCGGGATTCGTCAGCGTCAGCGTGCCCAGGCCGGACTTCACGAAGCCGCCGAGCGTCGCATTGATCGCGCCGCTGACGGTCAGGTTCGTCGCGGCCTTCTCCACGGAAAGCTGCGAGGTGATGTTGTTCGCCGAGGCTGCCACTTGCAGGCCGCGGTCGATTGTCACCGAGGAGCCGGTGTAGAGGAGCGTTCCACCTGCCAGCACCAGATTCCCCGCGCCGAGCGGGCTGGGGCTGCCGGCATTTGCAAGCTGGCCGACGGAGGTGATGCCGCCTTCCAGACGGACGGGACCGGTGAAGTCGTTCTGCAGGTTGCCGATGGTCAGGTCGGCCGCGCCACGCTTCGTGAGGCCCTTCGTGCCGCTGATCTTTCCGAGATTGGACGGCGAGGTCAGCGAGAAGTTCGTGATATTGTCAAAGGTGACACCCGTACTGCCCGGAGAGACCGTGACGTCGAGAGTAACATTGAATGACGACGGGAAGACGGTGAGGTCCTCGAAGAGTGCAGGATCCCCATTCGCGAAGTTGGTGGCATTTCCCGTGAAGGAATTCCGCCAGTTCAGCGTGGTGGTGTCCCACACGCCGCTGAGGTCGCCGATCCAGTGCGGCGAATTCACGCGCGTCACATCCAGCGAGACCAGGCCACCGGAATTCACCAGCGTCGCCGTGACGCCTTCCGGGATGGTTCCGAGCACGAAATTCGCGCCGGAGCCGCCCGCGTAGGAGACCAGCCGCAAGGTGCCCACGGCGGGATCGGCGTCGGTCAGATTGATGGTCACCGTGCCGGTGGTGGTGAGCGTGCCGGTCACATTCACGGGAGCGGACGCCGGATTGGCGGCTGCGGCTGCCATCGAGATGTTCAGCGTGCTGCCATCGTTCATCGTGAGATTGGAGACATTCAGCACGCCGGTGTCGGTGGCCTGGGTCACCCCGAGGACGGCACCGCCATTCACCGTGTAGGCACCGCCGCCGGTGGCGGTGGTATTCACGTTCAGCGTGCCGCCTTCCACGGTCGAGGGACCGGCGTAGGCATTCGTGCCATTCAGGTTCAGCACGCCCGCGCCGCTCTTCACCACGCCGCCGCCTGCATTCAGCAGGTTCTGCGAGGTGGAGAGGGTGAAGCCGTTGCTGTTCACCTTCAGGCCGCCGGGTTCCACGTCGGCGCTGTCGAGGTCATTGATGAAGTCCGCGCGGTTCGCCGTGGCGATGATCTGCGTGCCATTGAAGTCCACGTGCGCGGTGCCCGCGCCACCATCGATGACCTGGGTGCGGAGCGTACCCCCATCCAGATTCGCGTAGCCGGTGCCGGAGCCATTCACACCCACGCCGAAGGTGCCCACCCGCAGCTCGCCATTGAGGGAGATATTGAAGGTGCCCTCCGGGGTCGTGCCCGCCTCGGCGATGAGGACGGCTCCCGACTGGATGTCGATGAGGCCGCCGGAAAGGTTCACGGTGCCCTTCGCATTCGTGCCCAGCGCGCCGAGCGCGAGGTTGCCGCCGCCGGTCTTCACGATCTTGCCGCCGGTCATATTCAGGGTGCCCTGGCCACTCTCGCGACCGAAGACGAACCAGTCGTTCACGTTGATGGTGCCGTCGCTGAGGTTCACCGTTCCACGGGACGTATTGCCGTTTCCGACGTGGATGTTCCGCGTGGTGAGGCATGTGAGGGTCGCGGTGGAAGACGACATCTCCAGCACCCCCGCGCCGCCGACGCTGTCGCGCAGCCGTCCGACGACCAGGTTGCCCGCATTCACCGTGAAGGTGGCGGTGCTGCCGGTGGGGAACTTGAGCGTGCCAAAGGCGGTGCTCGGCGTACCCGGGGCCGCGCCGGTGTTGTTCCGATCGCCGACGGCGGTGTTCCCGCCGTTCACATTGATGGTGCCGGCGCGCATCTCGATGACGCCCGTGCCGCCCGGGTCGGTGCCGATGAGGAAGTCGCCGTTGCCCGCCTTGGTGATCGCGCCGCCGGTCATGAGCACCGCGCCATTGCCGCCGTTGCGACCAATGGCCACCCAGTTGTTGTTCACGTTGATGGCGCCGCCGGACATGTTCAGCTTGCCGACGCCGCCGCTAGCCTGGCCGACCCACAGCTCACCGCCGGTGGTGGTGATGGTGCCGGAGTCCACGTTCAGGACGCCGCCGCCGGCATTGCCTTCGCCCACGACGATGTGGCCGGTCACCTGGACCGAGCCGAGGGTGTTCACGTTCGCCACGCCATTGGCCGCGCCCGCGGGCGCACCCTGGCCACCGATGTAGAGGCGCTCGCCCACCTGGAGCTTCGGCCCCTCGCCGCTCTGGCCCCATGGCGTGAATTTCGCCGGGTCGGTGACGGGCACCGAGGTGTCCGCGATATTGAGCGTCCCGGTGCCGCCGTCATCGCCGATGATGATGCGGTTCGTGGCAATGATCCGGCCCGTCCGCAGGTCGATGCGGCCGGAGATGCCCGCGCCGATGCCCACGTTCACGTTGCGCGGGTCATTCGTCGCATTCGTGAGGAGCACGGGGAAATGACCGGCGGTGGCGAGATTCACATTCGCATCCACGGGAGCCGCCGGGATGCCCGTGGGATTCCAATTGGCCGCGTCGTTCCAGTTGTCGGTGACGCCCAGCCAATCCGCCGCGAAGGCGGAGGAGCCGAGCATGGCCGTGCCCGCGATCACGCTGGCGTACCAGCGGGCATGGCAGGAGGCCGTGGTGAGGAGCGACTCACGGGAGGTGGGAAGGATTCGGGTCGGGGTTTTCATGGGTTTTTCGAGCGAGTTGCATACAAGTACACACCTGTCCGGACGATGGGACTGCCACTTGGGTGAGGCAGCCGCGGATCGGCTCGGGTTTTTGTCCCCGGTGGAAAGTGCCGGGGCGGGGTCGCTTGTGGGTTTTGGGTCGGGTTCGGCCGGGACGCGCGCGACTCCGCCCGACCCGGTAAAATTTGGAATAACAAATCCGTTTTGTTTTGGAACAAAATTCTTTGCCATGGCGGCTAACCGGTGCCCGGTCGCCACAACTCCCCCATGACTCCGCACGAAAAAGCCGCGCCCACCGGAACGGCGGACGCGGCTGACTTGTGGACCCTGAACCCTAGAAAACTACGGATGCGTGGCCTCGGCACGGAGGAAGCCCTTGCCCCCCAGACCCTCCGATGCCGTGAGGCGGAAGGTGTGGAGCTCGTAGGCGGGATCCGTGGCCGCAGCCGTGGAGACGTGCGCCACCGCGCTGGTGAAGCTCGTCAGATTCAGCGATCCGCGGACCCGGTAGGTGAGGCCGCCGACTGTGGCCTGCTGGCTACCGTCGGGCTGCGCGGTGAAGACCGCCCCGATGCGGGTGGCGATGGTGAGCGTGAGCTCCTTCTGGCCATTCGCATTTGTATCGGCGAGCGCGCTGGTGATCTGGCCGCGTGACGATCCGTTGTTCGCCCCGCCATTGAAGGCGAACTCAAGCAGGTCGATCACGCCGTCATTATCCAGGTCGCCGGTGCCGTCCCGGGTGGTGCCGCCGAGATTCGCGGTCTCCCAGGCATCATCCATCCCGTCATTGTCCGCATCACCGCCGGTGGAGGCGGTGCCGAAGCTGACGGCGGTGAAGCTCTCCAGCGCCACGGTCTTGTGCGTGTCCTGGTCGAGGACGAAGACACCGGCCTGGAGATTGCCGAGGCCATTCAGGAAGGCGGGCTGGGCGGTGGGGCTGCATGGATTCCCATTGCAGCTCATCGACCAATTCCCACCGATGCGCTCAATGATGACGGTGAGGTCGCGGCCAGCGGCACCGGCAGTCCCGCCCGCACCGAAGAACGCATTCGCATCCGTGGCGGCATTCGTATTCACCCCGAGCGCGGCGTAGCCCGCACCGATGGCGGAGGCACGCGTCATGGCCGTGCTGCTGGTGCCCACCCAGGCGCCGATCTGGTCGTAGCCCGCGAGCGCCGGCAGATTCACATAGTGCGCACGGATCCGGAAGTCCTGCGCAGCCGTGAAGCCGAGCGAGGAAAGCGGGATGCCGATCGCCTCGAACTGCGCCATGTTCACCTGGCCATTCACATCCGCGGATGCGGTGGTCATCGCCAGCGTCCCGGCGGCGGTGTCCAGATCGAGGTTCGGATCATTCGTCGGGATGGACGCTCCTGTCCCACCGAGACGGGTGGTGAATGCGGTCGCCTGGCCGTCCTTGTCACGCAGGCCGGTGCCCGCGGCCGTCATGCCGTGGAAGACGTGCTGGTCCACCGCGCCGTCGCCATTGATATCGGTCGGCGTGAAGACGGACAGCGTCGGATCGGACGTGGCCTGGTATTCCGCGAGGTTGTTGAAGCCGTCGCCGTCCGTGTCGTCGGTACCATTCTGCGAGGCGATGGTGGTGGGGCCGAACCACGCGACCTCCCAGCGGTCGGGCAGCCCGTCATTGTCGGCGTCGCCATCGGCCACGCCGGGTGAGAGCGGATCATCCGGAGCGCCCCGCTGGACGAATTCCTGGAGCAGGTTGAAGCCGTCCCCGTCGGTATCGCCGGTGCCGGAATTGCTCAGGTTGCCCACGTAATACAGCTCCCAGCCGTCGGACATGCCGTCGTTGTCGCTGTCCGGGAAGGACGTGTAGAGCATCGGAGCCGTCCCGGCCGCGAGTTCCTCGGCATTCGTCGCACGGTCGCCATCGGGATCGCCGCCGCCGTTTTCATCGAGGTCGTTGAAGTAACCCATCTCCCACGCGTCCGGCAGTCCGTCTGCGTCCGAGTCATTCGGGCTGGAGGTGGCGTCGGCGGGATTGCTGCCGGCGTAGAGCTCCTCGATGTTGCTGCTCAGGTCGCCGTCGTAGTCGCCGTTCGGCGTCTGGGCGAGGCCGTTGAAGTAGTAGCGCTCGTAGGAGTCGGGCAGCTTGTCATTATCGGAGTCGGCCTGAGCGGCATTGTCCGGGCCCTGCTCGTAGAGGGACTCCAGCGCCCACTCGCGCATGACGCCGTTCCAGATGCGGACCTCGTCGTAGGTCGCGCTGGGAGCATTGTCATTGTAGGGCGAGTGGCCGAGGGCATTGATGGTGTCATTCATCATGCCGATGGCGTTTGCCACGGTGGCGGTGCCGCGCGGCGGGCCGAGGTCCAGGTAGGACTCCCCGTCATACATCGGTGCGGAGTACCACTTCACCACGGAGCTGCCGGCCACGGGCGCGGGCTCGATGGTCATGACGATGTGATACTTGGTGCCGACGATCCAGTTGTTGGTGTTGTTCGTCGTGAATACGGCATTGTCCCGCCACTCGACACGGTCCGTCGCCGCGGTGACGCCTTGGCTCCAGCTCATGAAGAGATTCTCGGTGGCACCGCTGTGGAAGTCGAAGATGCGAGCCCAGTTCTGCAAGGCATCCATCGTCGCCCACAGCTCGATGGTGACCGGGGTATTGTGCGCGGGCAGCAGGTTCGCACCCAGCTTCACCCACTGCGAATCGGCCTTCGCGCCGCCGGTGAATTTCACGTTCGTGGCATTCAGCGTCACGGGATTGGTGTTGCTGGTCGCGCCGTTCTCGATGGTGGCGTGGCTGGTCCCGACGGAGTCGTTCAGGCTGTTCGTGAAGCTCCAGCGGTGCGCCGCCTTCGCGAAGGCGGGCGAATGCGAGGAGTCGGTCGGAACCGAGCCATACTTGTATTCCTGCAGGTCGGTGAAGAGGTCGCCGTCCGAATCCACCGTGCCGTTCTTCGCCGCGATGTTTCCGAAATACAGGATCTCCCAGCCATCGCCGAGGCCGTCCGCATCGGTGTCGCTGAAGCTGCCCGCATTCGCCGGCAGCGTGCCCGCGGTGAATTCCATCAGGTTCGAGTCGAAGTCGCCGTCGGAATCATCGGTGCCATTCTGCGTGGCGATGCTGCCGAAGTGGGTGATCTCCCAACTGTCGCGCAGGCCGTCGTTGTCCACGTTCATCGGATCGGAGGCGGGGTTGTTCGCCTGCGTGCCCGCGAGGAATTCCTCGTAGTTCGTGGCGAAGTCGCCGTCGAGATTGCCATTCGCGCCATTGACGCCGGTGGCGTCATTCGGGTTCAGGCCGTTCGCGATCTCATACGAGTCGGACATGCCGTCGCCGTCCGCATCCACCGAAATCACGTCCACGGTGATGGCGGTGCCGGTATCGTGGAAGGTGTAGTTGAAACCTGGGCGCTGGTTCGCGATGGACAGGCCGGTGACGCCTCCGGTGAAGCTGCCGCTGTACTGGATGAGCGTGTAGGTGCCGGGTAGCGCGGGATTCGTGGTGCCGCTGTCATAGAGCGAGATGGCCACGGTGCCGTGCGAGCCGCCGGTGCAGACGATCTTGTCCGCGGTATTCCCCGCGCCGGTCTCGAGCGTGAGGAGCGAGCCGCTGCTCAGCGTGAGCGTGCCGACGGTGAGCGAGCCGACCGCTCCGGCGGTATCCACCACATTCACGCGGCCGCCGCTCTGGATGGTGAGCGGGCTGCCGGTGTGGCTGCCGCCGGTGGCAAGCTCGCCGCCCGTGACGATGATGGGACCGGTGAATGCGTGAGCGCCATTCCACGTAAGCGTGCCCGCGCCCGCCTTCGTCAGCGATCCTCCAGCCGCCGCGCCGATGGTGGCGGTGGCCGTGATGGCCGTGCCCCCACCACCCAGAATGGAGACGGTGGGCGCGCTGGTGTAGCCGGTGCCGGGGCTGGTCACGGTGACGCCGGTGACCTGGCCGGTGACGACATCGTAGGTAGCCATGGCCGCGGCACCCGTGCCGCCGCCACCGGTGATCTTCACGACCGGGCGGCCCTTGTAGCCGGTGCCCGTGCCGCTGACCGAGATGCCGGTGACGCCGAAGGTGGCGGTGCCGTCCGCGACCGGGCTCGCGACCTGCGCCGCCATCGTCTTGTTGAAGCCATTCGTATCGATCGTCATGCCGCCGGAGTGGACGGTGATGCGATCGACATTCGGCGTGGCGATCTGGGCGGTGGTGGCGCTGTTCGCGCGCAGCGTGCCGTTGTTGAAATGAAGGTACCCCTCGCTGTTCGGACCCGTGCTGGAGATGGTGTCCACGGAGAGCGTACCACCGTTCGCGATGGCGAAGACGGTGACATTCCCCGCCAGGTTCGGATTCGAGAGGTTCACCGGGCCGGTGCTCTGGAAGACGCCGGTGCCGGTGACATTCACGTTCGCCCACTTCGCCCCGGTGCGGGCATTCGTGTCGGCGAGGACGAAGCCGGTCGCGCCCGCACCGAGCGTGCCGCCCGTGACGTTGAACTGCCCGTTGTTCGCGTTGTTGTTGAAACAGCAGGCCGCCACACGCGTGGCGGTGATGGTGCCGCTGATCACATCGACGACCGAGTTCGAATTCGCGCCGATGCCCGCCACGATGTTCGCGGCATTGTCATTCGGCACGGTCGCCGCGCCATTGTCGTTCCGGAAGTAGCTGACGCTGCCGCCGCCATCGCCGAGGAAGAGGCCGTCCTGCCCCACGGACTTGAGCGTGCCCTTGTTGTAAACCGCGCCGATGGCATTCGTGCCGCGCCCGATGATGAGGTTCCGCACGTCCGCCGTGGCATTCGCGCTGGCGATGTCGAGGATGCCCGTGCCGCCTTCACCGATGCGGGTGCCGGAGGCATTGCCATTGTGGATGAGCTTCGAGGAACCGTTCAGCGTCATCGTGAAAACCGACCCGGGACTCTCGCCCCAGTTGTAGTTCGCGTTGTTGCCGGTGACGGTGAGGGTGCCGGTGTCATTGATGGTGACGGAGCCCTTCACGAGGTTCGCCGCGTTGCCGCCATTGAAGCCGCCGCTGAGGCTGGCGGTCGTCACCGCGCCCGCATTGCTGATGACGAGGTCTGAGGAGACGGTGCCGGTGCCATTGCCGCGGCCGATGGAAAGCCACGAGCCGACGCTGAGCGTGCCCGCGTCCACCTGCACCTTTGCATTCTGGCCCGCGCCGCCATTCGTGACCACGCCGCCGATGACCAGCTCGGTATCCACGGCATGCGCGCCGCCATTCAGGCGCAGCGTGCCCTCGCGGACGACGAGCGGATAGCCGGCCGGGGTGGCGGGCATGTAGCCGATGGCCCCGGCACCGGTGAAGGTACCGCCATTCGAAAGCGTGAGCGTGCCGGTGCCCGTCTTCAGCAGTGCCGAGCCGCCGTCCCCGGTCTCGGTGATGGCCCCGGTGATCGCGACATTTCCCGAGCCGCCGACGGCCAGCAGGCTATTCGAAGCGGCGGGCGGCACGGCCACCACGCTGCCTGCCACGGTGAGCAGGCCGCTGCCATTGTTCGTCAGCGTCACCGTGGAATTCGCGGCGGTGGAAAGATGAATCGAGCCACCGGCCGAGCTGACCTGCTGCGCGGTGGTGACACCGGCATTCACCGTCACGCCGCCCGCGGTGGAGAGGTTCAGCGTGTCATTCGCATCGCCGATGGTGAAGACGGAGGCATTCCCGCCGGAGATGCCGAAGAGGATCGTGCGGACATTCAGCGTGGAGCCCAGGTCCACGGCACCGGAGCCAGCCGCGCCGAAGCTGGCGTCATCCGCGCTGGTGAAATCATTGGCTGCCGCGCCGGGGAATTGCGTCGCGGAGGTCCAGTTGCCCGGAGTTTGCCAGAGGTTGTTTCCACCGCTGCCCGTCCAGGTATCGGATGCGGCATGGGCGGCGGGGATGGCCGTGGCGAAGAGGCAACCCAGACCGAATGCGGTCTCGATCAGGTTGCCACGGGAGTGTGGCCGAGGGATTTTCATGGGGTTCTGAGTACGTAATCCCGCCTTCAGGAAAGACATGGGTCTGTCCGGCTCACCAGTCTCCGGCATATGATACCGGCTATGGAGCGGCTGTATGGATCGCCTTCCGGGAAGGCGCGACGAGGCGAACAAATGCCCCGCCGTGCATGTGCGGGTTTATTGGGTTTCGATGGATTCGGGTTTGTCGGCATCGACCCCGCCTCCGGCTGTCCTCTTTGGGTTTGGACATGGGTGCCGGGAAAAACGGGGATCGAACCTTCCCACAGTCTAAATCGTCCCGATCAGGTTTCTTGTATTGATCGGTTTGCTTTGCGTAGGATTACGACACGCGGCTTTTTCGAAGCGCACAATCGATCCCTCAATTCACTTTCCATCAATGGATTGCGCTAAAGCGAAGATCAACCCTCGGACCAAAACCAAGCGTGTGATTTTTTCGCAACTTTTCCGATGGGGATGATTCCGCCGATCAAAGCGTCGCATACATACCCAAAGTTAGCATCCATATCACCCGGCAATATAACACCGGGCGCGGCTCCAACAGGCCGTTATTTTCCGATGGCCAAAGCGGCAGCCAAAACTTCCTCGACCGGGGACATGCGACCGATGCCCTGGTATCCACACGCAAGGTCTCCCTCCGCCGGGCCGATGAAGCGGCAGCCGTCCTCGCCGAGTCGCGCGACATTCCGCTGCACGGCGGGATGCAGCCACATCTTGCCATTCATGGCCGGGGCGATGATCACCGGCGTGGTGCGCGGCAGGGCGAGGTAGATCGAGGAGAGAGGGTCAGGCGCGAGGCCATTGGCGAAATTCCCGATCACGTCCGCGCTCGCGGGTGCGACAAGGAAGAGGTCCGCCGAGTCCGCCAGCTCGATGTGCCCCGGCTTCCAGCTCTGCTTTTCATCCTCCAGCGTCACCAGCACGGGCTGGCGCGTGAGTACCTGCAGCGTGAGCGGCGTGATGAATTCCGTGGCAGCGCGGGTCATGACCGCATGCACCTCGTGCCCCGCTTTCACAAGCTGGGACGCCAGGTCCGCCGCCTTGTAGGCAGCGATCGAGCCGGTGATGCCGAGGACGATGGTCATGCGGGAAATAGGAGCACCGGACGGAGAACTGCCAACACCGAATATGCAGGACAGCCCGCACGGTCCGCCGTGGTCGTCCTACCGACAAAGTTCAGCCTTCGCCTTTTCCCGCCGGAAGCCCATCCTCGCCGGGTGATCTCACGCCGCAAGATCAAGTACTCCGTCTCTCCCACCCTGAGGCAATACCTCTATCACTTCGACCGCCTGCGCGATATCCCGCTGGTCTATGACGACCTCACGCGCTTCGCCGGCTCGATGCCGTATGAAGATCCGCGCGGGAAGGAGACGCTGTGGCTCACCGTCTTCTACCCCCAGGAGCTGATGCTGGAGTTGCGGCCGAAGCTGACGAAGATCTACGCCGAGCTGAAGATCGGCGGCGAAAGCGACCTCCACGAGCACCTCACCGTGGACCGCATCGACTTCGGCGAGTTCGGAAATTCGCGGCCCTTCCGCATCCGCATCACGAACCTGTACAACGATAACTCCGACTACTTCTACGTGAAGCAGGCGGACGCCTCGCGCATCTACGGCCTGGAGCTGGAGCACATCCTCTCGCCGAACCGCATCAACTACCTCGTCAACGGGAACACCTTGATCGAGGAACACATCGCAGGCGTGCCGGGGGATGTCTTCCTGCGCGATCACCTGCCGCGCCCGGAGCTGAACAAAGTCCGCATCGCGAAGGAGTTCACCAAGTTCAACGAGCGCTGCTTCATCCGCCTGCTCGGCGACATGCGGAGCGTGAACTACGTCGTGGACATCACGCCGGACTTCGAGGAAGTGCAGTACCGCGTGCGCCCGATCGACTTCGACCAGCAGAGCTACGAGCGCCGCGGGAAGATTTACCTGGCGTACCGCTTCGACTCTAACAAGACGGTGACCAAGCTCGCCTTCGACGTGCTGAACCGCAAGACCATCGACCAGTACGTGGCCGAGGAGCACGCGCAGATGACCCGCCGCGCCAAGGTCGAGAGCACGCGGATGAAAGCGCTGCTCGGCGTGATGCGGCGCGAGGAACTCGCCCCGCGCGAACACGTCGCCTCGCTCGCGGCGGACCTCGCCAAGTATCACCACACGGACATCTTCCGCGACTGCCGCACCATGGGCGAACTCACCGCCGCCCACGTCGCGCACATGCTGGAGCTGTGAGTTTCCGCGCCCGCGGAGCACGCTCCAAGTATCCCTTCGTGGTCGTGGTGGCGATACCACGGGAGAAGCCCTCCTCACCTACCACCTCTACCCACTGACACTGTCATCAGGGCGGCGGCAGCCAGCAATGGTGTGGTTCCTATAACCTGACGAATGCACCCAGGGCCCACAGCCGGTTCTTCAGGGCCAAAGGCCCGGCCATCCCTCAGCCCGGGCCATCGGCCCGGGAAAGGGATAGCAGCATAGTCGGCGGCCTGAAGGGCCGCGATAGGGATGACGGCCCGCCTCACCGGTCAAAGAACGGACCATCGCCTAGCGGAATCTGTCGATTGGATTCTGACGGTCGGGATGAGCCCGTAAATCATGTGCATCCCAGCCCGGTATCGCGTCCCTTCAGGCCGCCAAATGCATCGGGACGGGGAGACCCGGGCCGTTGGCCCGGGCTGAGGGATAGCCGGGCCTTTGGCCCTGAAGAAAGCCGGTGTCTTTGCGGAGCTCCCCGAAGGAAGCCGAGCTTCATCCAAGCAAGCCCGCTTCACTCGCCAATTCCGCACTGTCACCAGTGCGCCTACGCTCAACCCTCCCGCCTCATTTCTTCAACCACGCCTCCAGCAGGCTCGGCCAGACCGCGAGGTCGCCCTTGCCGGCCACATTCATCCCGTAGCCGTGGCCGCCGGTCTCGAAGCAATGCAGGCTGACCGGCACTCCATTCGCCTTGCAGGCCGCGGCGAATTCAAAGCTGTTCCGGCAATCGACGAAATCGTCCGTGGTGGTCAGCAGGAAAACCGGCGGGGTCTCCTTCGTCACCTGCTTCTCGGTCGAGTACTTCTCGATCGCCTCCGGCGACGGCTCCTTCCCTAACAGATTCTGCCGGGACCCGCCATGGGCGAGCTGCCCCATACTGATGACCGGGTAGATGAGGATGGAGAAATCCGGCCGCGCGCTGAGCTTGTCGATCTCGTCCTTGCCCTCTTCCGGGAAAGTATCGCCGAAGCGCGTGGTGCACAGGCTGGCCAGATGACCTCCCGCGGAGGAACCCATGACGCCCACCTTCGCGGGGTCCACTCCCCACTCCTTTGCATTCGCGCGGACAGTGCGGATCGCGCGGCGCGCATCGAGGAAGGGAACGGGAAACTGGTATCCGAGGTCCGCCTTGCCGGTCACGCGGTACTTCACGACCATGCCGGTGATTCCTCGCTCATTCAGCCACTTCGCGTAATCGTGGCCCTCGTGGTTCATCGCGAGCATGCCATAGCCGCCACCGGGGAAGATGACCACGGCCTGCCCGGTGCGCTTTTCCGCAGGTGCGGGATAGATGACATACTGCGGCACCTCGATGTCGCTGTAGCGCCATCCCTCGGCGACGGTCTCGGTTCCGGTAGGAGGACGTTTCGCGCCGGGAGCCTCACCGGGCCACAGCGGCTTCCAGTCTTCAGCGGCGGAGAGGGTTGTCACGAGGCAGCAGAGGGCGAGCAGGGTTCTTTTCATGGAAGATGGCGAATGAAGGGGCCCGATACCGATGCCAGCGAGCCAATGTTTCGGCAAGTCTGCTTCAGATCAGTAGCAGGGGAAGGACTGCGTCCTTCCCGCTGGGCGGGGCGGGCATCAGAACGCCCTCCGCCTCACATCTCCATGGCCGCCTCCGCAAACGTGAGGCGGCCCGTTTCACAAAGCTTCAAGCCGCCCCTAACGGAACGACGAAGTCGTCCCGCTACGTTCGCTACTCGCGCTTCTTCACTGGCGTGCCGTCCTTCACCGTGTCCGGCGGGTGGAGCAGCACCTCATCGCCCGCAGCGAGGCCGGAGATCACCTCGGTGAAGTGACCATCGGTCCGGCCTGCCTCCAGCGTCACGGCCTGGGCCTTGCCATCGCGGAAGACGAAGGTCTTCCATGCATTCCCCTCGCGGAAGAGCGCCCCGGCGGGCACCACGAGCACATCATCGCTGTGCCACACGGCCACGCGGACCTCCACGCGATAGCGGTCGCCGAGCGACTTCGCCTGCTCGGGCGGATTCACCAGATCGCACAACACATACACGCGCTGCTCCTCCACGCCGAGCGCGGAGATCTTTGTGAAAGCGGCGGGCTCGATGCGGCGCACCCGGGCTTCCAGTGCCTCCGTGCCGCCCCATTGCTCCACGCTCACGGAGTCGCCCGGCTTCATCGTCACCGCGTCGCGGGAAAGAATCTCCGCCTCGATCTCGATGTCCACCGGATCGCCGATCTCCGCGATGGCCATGCCCGCGGTGACCACCGTCTCGCTCTCCTGCATCACATTCAGCAGGCGGCCGGAGACGGGCGACTTCACTTCCAGCGCATTCCCCTCAAGGGTGATGGCCGGGCGTTCCAAAGACGCACGCGCCTGCTCCACCTCGTGCTCCGCAGCCTTCAGCGCGAACTCCGCGGCACGAACGTCGGCGGCGCGCATCGAGCCCTCCATTTCCACACGATCCCGGTCGGCCTGGGAAATCGCGCCGCCGGTCAGGGACTGGATGCGCTTCAGATTGATGTCGGCCAGTTCCTTCGCGCTTTCGGCGGCTTTCAGCGTCTCACTCGCGCGGCTGCGGGCGGCCTCGCGCGTTGCCACCACGGCCTCGGCGAGCGACTTCGCCCGAGGGTCGAGCAACGGCGCGGCCACGGGCTCGATGGCCGTGAGGATGGTCTCGCCGGCCTTCACCTCGTCACCCGGCTTCAGCGGCACGCGGCGCATGCGGCCGGAAAGCGGCGCGGCCACCACGTAGCGGTTCCGGATGCGAGTCTTCCCTTCCTCGGAGACGCGCACGGTGAGCGGCGCGCGCGCCACCACGCCGGTCTCCACCTCGGTGGGCTGCGGCTTCAGCCCCATGGCGACGAGTGCGATGAGTGCTCCGCCGATGGCCCACGGGATGAGCCGTCGCAGCAGGCCCTTCGCGGACTTGCTGCGCTTTCCTTCCCACGGTGGGGTATCGCTTTTGCCTTCGGACATGGGTGCTTGCGGGTGAGGGTGAGGGATCAGTCGCGCGCCTTCAAGACGCCGACGAGGTCGAGTTTCGAGAGCATGCGGCTGACCATCGCGAAGGACAGCGCGGCGGCGGTGAGCACCACGCCAACGGCGATGGAATACGTGGAAGGATCGATGACGATGGGCATGCGCACCGTCTCCGTGCTGAAGGATGCCATGATGAAAAGCGCGAGACCCTTCCCGAAAAGCAGGCCGAAGGGCAACGCGAGCAGCACCAGTAGCCCTAGCTCGCCGAGCAACACACCGCGCACCTCGCTGAGGCGGAAGCCGACAACCCGCAGCGTGGCCAGCTCGCGGCTGCGCTCGGACAGAGCAATGCGCGCGCTATTGTAAACCACGCCGAAGGCCACGATCACCGCGAGGACGAAGTAGAGTTTGCGGATGAGGCCGATGCTCTGCGCGGTGGTCTTCCGAAAGGACTCGAGCTGATCTCGCTTCACCATCACCACCGCGGCGCGCGGCGTGTCCTTCACCTCTCGCATGAAGTCGTCCCAGCGTGCGTGGTCGATCTTGAGATACGCGCCATTGATGGTGTCGCCCTCCTTCATGAGACGCCGCAACGCCCGGATGTCCATGTAGGCCGCCACGCCAGCGAAGTCCGTGACCAGGCCGCGGATGGGAATGCTGAGCACCGGGCGGCGGCCCTCCATCACCTCCACCTGCACGTGATCCCCCACGCGCGCGCCGATGACCTCGGCGAGCTTCTTCGACATGATGAGGCCTTCCTCGGGGAGGATGATCGGCTCGCCATTCTCGTCGAGCAGGCGGCTGAGATTCGACCCCGCCTGCACGCCGGTGATGGCGAGCTTCCGGTGGTGGTGGGCGAAGCGCAGGCGCGTCTGCACGCTGCGGATGGGCTCCGCGCGGATCACGCCGGGCAGGTGCTCCAGATCGTGGAAGCCTTTCTCCGAAGAAGGCTCCACGAGGAAGACCGCGGCGTCCTGGCGTTGCGCGCGGTTCCACTGGAAGGTGAGCAGGTAGTCGATGCTGTTCGCCATGGCGCCTGGCAGCACCATCAGGCCGGTGGCGAGGGCGAGGCCAGCGGTGGTGAAGACGGCCTGCCATGGCTTCCGCTCGATATTCCTCAGCGCCATGCGAAAGGCCGGGCTGAAGAAACGGGTGAGCCCGATGCGCTCGACGAAGGACGGCTTGAAATCAGCGGGCGGCTCCGGCCGCATCGCCTCCGCCGGTGGCAGCTTCACCGCCTGCCACACCACCGAGAGCACGCCGATCATGGAGGCACCCGCGCTGACGACGAGCGCCAGGCCGAGCGCGCCGTAGTCCATGCGGAACTCCAGCGAAGGGAAGCGGAAAAAGATGGTGTAGAGATTCACCAGTCCACCGCCCATGAAGCGGCCCGCCACGCCACCGATCAAGGTGCCGAGCGCGCCGATGACGAAGACGAACTTCAGGTAATGCACGCCGACCTGCCGGGAGGAATAGCCGAGCGCCTTCATCTGCGCGATCTGCTCGCGCTGGAGCCTCACGATGCGGGCGAGCACCGCATTCACCATGAAGGCGGCCACGCTGAGGAAGACCAGCGGGTAGGCCACTGCCAGCGCATGGAGAACCCGCAGCTCGTCATCCAGCCGCTGGGCAGATGCCTGGTCCTTCCGCATGTACGCACCGCCCGCACCATAGGGCGCGAGCAGCCGGTCCATCTGCGCGATCACCGGCTGGGCCGCCGCATTCGGCGCGAGATCGAGCGCGATGTCATTGAAGGCACCGTCGAGATTGTATGCCACGGCCAGCGCGCGGTACGGCATCCAGATGACGCTGAAGCGCTTGTGGTCCGGCAGCGTCTCACCCGGCCGCGCCTCGAAGACGAACTCCGGCGACAGGCCGATGCCGCAGATCTGCAGCGTCTCCCGATGGCCATTGATCACCGCCACCAGCGAGTCCCCCGGGCCGAGGCCATTCTCCAGCGCGAAGGACTCTCCGACCACCACCTCGCGCCGCGAGTCCGGCTCCGGCATGCGGCCCTTTCGCAGGAAGATACGGTTCAGCTTCGGCTCGCTGCCGTCCTCGGGCAGCGAGATGATGTGCCCGCTCGCCGGCTCCGCGAGGCCCGGCAGATCCAGTGTCACATTCACCGCCACGCGCGCCTCCACGGTGGAAACGCCGGGCAACTCCGCCACCCGGTCCGCCATGGAAAGCGGCGCCCGCTTCAGCGTCGCGAAGACATCCGCCAGCGCATACTGCTGGTAGTAGGCATTCCGCGTCGACTCCAGCGTGAGGATCAGACTGCGGGTCATGATCATCATCGCCAGCCCGCACGCCATCACCAGGCTGACCGCGATCACCTGGCCCTTCATGCGGCCAAGGTCACGCAGCAGCTTGCGGTCGAGCGGGTGGATCATGCGGAAGGTTGAGAGTCGGTGGTTGAGGGTTGAGAGTTAAAGGCAGGAGGATGACGGCTGTTTGGATCTCGCTCTCAACTCTCAACCATCGACTCTCAACTTCCGGGTTACCACTTCAGCTCCCGCGCGGGGAGGCGTGTCGCGTTGCGTTGCTCGTTGATGATCTTCCCGTCGGAAAGGTGCATCACCCGGTCGGCCATTTCCGCCATGGCGGCATTGTGGGTGATGACCACCGTCAGCGTGCCAAGCTCGCGATTGATACGCTCGACGGCCTCCAGCACGGTGATGCCGGTGGTGACGTCCAGCGCGCCGGTCGGCTCGTCGCAGAGCAGCACCTCCGGACGCTTGGCGATGGCCCGGGCGATCGCGACGCGCTGCTGCTCGCCACCGGAAAGCTGCGAGGGGAAGTGGTCCATGCGCTTGCCGAGGCCGACCATTTCCAGCGCGTCCTCCGGCGTCATGGGATCGGCGGAGATGTCGGTGATGAGCGCCACATTCTCCCGGGCAGTGAGGCTCGGGATGAGATTGTAGAATTGGAAGACGAAGCCGACGCAGTTCCGGCGGAACGAGGTCAGCGTGTTCTCGTCCGCGCCATCGAGCGGCCACCCCTTGTAGCGCAGCTCCCCCGAGCTGGGCACGTCGAGCCCGCCGAGGATATTCAGCAGCGTGGATTTCCCGCTGCCGGACGCGCCGAGCAGGCAAACCAGCTCGCCCGCGCTCATTTCCAAGTCAACGCCGTGCAGCGCCACCACATCCAGCTCGCCGGTATGATAGACCTTGCGCAGCTTTTGCGCCTGAAACACGACACCGGTGGAAATCGGGACGCTCATCGACGGGCCGGACCATAGCCGGGATGCCCGGCGTGGCAATCGTTTGACTGCGAGGGGCCAGCGTTCCCGGGTTTGACAGCCCCGGCGGCAGTCCCTTTCCTCCGGACGTGTCGCCGGACTCCCAACAGGACTTCGCCTTCGCCTTCCTGAGCATTTTGTTCGAAGGCGCGCCTTTTATCCTGCTCGGCACGCTGATCAGCGGCTTCATCGATATCTACCTGCCCGCGGGCACGATGGACCGGCTGCTGCCGAAGCGGAAATTCCCCGCCATCCTCGTCGCGGGCCTGCTGGGGATCATCCTGCCGGTCTGCGAGTGCGCGGTGGTGCCGGTGATCCGGCGGCTGGTGAAAAAGGGCCTGCCCGTCTCCTGCGCGCTGACCTACATGCTCGCCGCGCCGATCGTGAATCCGATCACGGCGCTCAGCACGTGGAAGGCCTTCAAGGGCCCGGAGATCCCCTTCGGCGAGGAGCTCACCTACTCGGCCAGCCTGGTGATGACCGTCTCGCGCCTCGGCCTCGGCTTCCTGGTGGCCGTGCTGGTCGGCCTCGTCGTCGCGCGCATCCCGCTGGTGAAGATCCTCCGCCAGCGCCTAGTGGACAGCCTTCAAAAGGACGACGCGCCTGTCCCCGCCCTCGCCCACTCCCACGGGCATGCCCACGATCACGATGAAAAGGGCTGCTGCGGCCATGACCACGATCATGGTCACGATCACAGCCACAAGGCCTGCGGACACGATCACGGCCACCATCACCACCACTCGCACGATGACGGCGGGAACCGCCTGATCGCCGCCTTCCGCTCGGCGATGCGGGATTTCGTGGATGTGGGCGTTTACTTCGTCATCGGCGTGGCCATCACCGCGCTCTTCAATACGGGCATTGCCCCGGGGGCCGATTGGCTCGACAGCCTGGCGAAGAACGACATCGCCGCCCCAGCCGCGCTCATGGCGCTGGCCTTCGTGCTCAGCCTCTGCAGCACGTCGGACGCCTTCATCGCCGCCACCCTGGACAAGTTCACCTACGGGGCGAAGTTGGCCTTCCTCGTCTTCGGCCCCATGCTGGACGTGAAGCTGCTCTTCCTGTATCAGACGGTGCTCCGGAAGCGCTTCATCCTGTGGTTGGCGCTCGGTCTCTTCGTCGCCATCGGGGCGGCATCCATCGCCTGGCAGGCCGCCATCTTCTCGCTCGCGAAACCGTGAATCCGAAAATCCAGCGCGTGCTCTTCTCCATCGCCCTGCTCGTCTGGGCAGCGGTGCTGATCTACTTCTACGCCAGCGGCCGCATCGTGAAGTACCTCGCACCGGACTTCCGGCCGCTGGTCATGGCGGGCGGCCTCGGCCTCGGCGTGGTGGGACTTTTCAACCTGCTGACCGCGACCCAGGAGGCCTCCTGCGGGCACGACCACGGGCCGGATGACGCGCACGACCATGAGAGCATGGACGTCCATCCGCTGGCCGCCTTCCTCATCCTGCTGCTGCCGCTGGGCCTCGGCGTCTCGTGGACGAAGGACGCCTTCTCGCTCGGCTCGCTGACGCGGAAGGGCCTCATGGACACCCCGGCGGACGCGAGTTCCCTCATCATGGGCGCACTGCCGCCGCTGACGAAGGAGCTGATCGAAAAGCAGCACCCGAAGAACGCGGACGGCTACCACACCTTCGGCCTGATGGAGCTTTTCTTCAGCGCCGGCGACCCCGAGATGCGCGAACTGGTGGGCGGCATGCAGGTGGAAACGGAAGGCCGCGTGATCCAGGACCCGGACGCCGTGGTGCCAAACCAGCGCCGCCTCTACCGTCTCTTCATCACCTGCTGCGCCGCCGACAGCCGCGCCATCCCCATCATCGTCCGCTTCAAGGGCGAGGTCCCGCAGGTCGAGGACAATACGTGGATGAAGCTGGCCGGCACCATGCGCTACCCGGACGAGGGCGAGGGCAATGTCCCGGTGCTGGAAGTGGACACCGCCGCCGAGGCCCCGCCACCGGCCGAGGAGTCCTTCATGCGGTCGAATTTCTGACGCCGCGAGACTTTCATGGTCACGAATGGCTCCTTACCCGTCGGAATATCTCCCATGGATTCCTTTGCGTAGGATCTTGTCGATGTAACCGACACGTGATAAGGGACGCCCGTCGCCCTTGCCATGTTCACCCGATCCGCCATCCGGACCGTCGCCGCCGCGTTGATCGCGGTGTCCGCCTCCGCGTGCCGGAATGAGAAGCGCGAGGCGCTGCGGGAGCTGGGGAAGCGCGGCGTGGAAGCTTCCGGTGCCTCGTTGCTCGCCGCCGTGCAGGAGGGAGATGCCGCCCTCGCCCGGCTGCTGCTGGAGGCCGAAGTTTACTCCGGCCAACGCGATGCCGACGGGAATTCGCCGCTGCACCTCGCCATCGGCCACGGCCACGCAGCCATCGCGTGGGACCTCATCGAAAAGGGGGCCGACCTTGCCACCCCGACTCCCGCGGGCGTGACTCCCGTCTCGCTGTCCGTCGCGAAGGGCGAGACCGCCATGACCGACCGCCTGCTGGACGCCGGTGCGCCCCCCGTTGGCCTGACCCCGGATGGGGACAAGGTGCTACCCTGGGCGATCCGCAATGGCCGTCTCGCCTTCGTCCGCCGCCTCATGGAAGGCGGGGCCGACCCGCACCAGAAGGACGCAGCCGGGAATCCCCTCCTCCACGTGGCCATCGAGGCCGGTCGGCGGGACCTGATGAAAGAGCTGCTCGACCTGGGAGCCGATGCCGCCGCGGTGAATGCCGCGAATGAATCCTCGCTCGTCGCCGCCCTCCGCAAGGACTGGCGCGACCTCGCCGCTCCTCTGGTGAAGGCGGGCTCCGATCCGAATCTACCGGACCACACCGGCCGCATGCCGCTGGAGTCGGCCATCGATTCACGCGATCTGGATCTCGCAAGGACTCTCGCCGCCGTGGGTGCCCGGCCGCTGGCGGGCTCGTGGGGAGAGGCGCTGTGGAGAGCATACGACCGCCGCGAGATCGATGCCTGCCGCCTGCTCCTCTCGCTGGGTGCCTGCCCGGAGACACCGGATTCGCAAGGCCGTCGCCCGCTGGAAGCGGCACTGGCGGACGATCGCGTGGACTTCCTCCATCTCTTCCTCTGCTACGGTGCGGATGGCCGGCCTCTTTACTACGAGGCCTGTCGTACCAAGCGCAGCTATCACGCCGGGATCATCGCCGCGCACGGTGGCCAGCCGCGCACGCTGCCCGCGCCCTTCCTCGATACCCCGCTCGGCCAGGCGATCCGCGAGGGCGATGCACGCACCGCGGTGCGCCTGCTGGATCGCGGTGCACGACCGGACCAGCCGGTGGCCGAGGGCCAGTCGCCGCTGCACCTCGCCATCATCATGGGACGGGCGGGCATCGTGAAGGAGCTGCTGAAGCGCGGCATCGACCCGAATGCCACGTTGCCCGCGCAGGTCCCCGAGTCCTTCATCCAGGCGGTGAAGGGCGGCACCCTGCGCTGGCTGCTGAAGAACGACACGAACGTCACCCCCATCATGCTCGCCGCGGACAGCGGCTGCACGGATACCGCCCGCGCTCTGCTCGCCGCCGGGGCGCGCACCAGCGTGTGGACGAAGCGCAACCGCATGTGGCCCATCAACATCGCCGCGCGGAAAAGCGACGTGCGGATGATGCGCGTGCTGCTGGGCAAGGACCCCATCGTGGAGCAACGCCGCATCGTCGTGGATCTCTCCGACCAGACCGCGATCGTCTATGACTCGTCCGGGCTGGAGCTTTACAAGACCGCCGTCTCCACCGGGAAGAAGGGCCACGCCACGCCCACCGGCACCTTCGCCATCACGAACAAGTACCGCACCTGGACCTCCACGCTGTACGACGCGAGCATGCCGTGCTTCCAGCGTTTCAGTTGCAGTGACTTCGGTTTCCACCAGGGCGTGGTGCCCGGCTACCCGGCATCGCACGGCTGCATCCGCGTGCCCGCGGGAAATGCGCAGAAGCTCTTCGCGCTCACCGAACTCGGCGACCGCGTGGAGATCCAGCCGTAGGAATTTTGCCTCCTCAAGGAGTCTCGGCGAGCGTCACCTTTACCCGGGCAAAGCGCTGCGGGCCATCGGACGGCCACGTGATCGTCCGCTTCACGAAGCCCGGTATGTCGGGCGAAAAGGCCGCGGTGCCGGACACCGCCCCGGCAGGCAAGGTGGTGGCACCGGCAAGCGAATCCAGCGCGGTGGATGTCTCGACGATGTACGAGAGGCCTCGTACTACAGCATCGCTCCGCTCCGGATAGGACAGCGTGATCGTGCCGCCCGATGCGGAAATCTCCGGCCGCAGGTATTGCGTTCCGGACAGGACCATCGAGCCGCTTCCGGGATTTCCGCCGAGTGCGTATTCCAACAGGTTTGCCAGGCCATCGTCGTCCGGATCGTCGCCTTCCGCCGGCTCGCTGAGGCCCGTGGACCACGCCGCGTAGGTCGGCTTCAGCGTGAAAGATGGCTGCGATGTCACCGTGGTGGCGGTGTCCGACTCGGCGGTCGCGGTCACGCCCAGCGTGGCCACGGCGGGCATGGAAGTCCACGTGGCAGTCGCCACGATGCTGTCCGAGGCGGGCATCAGCGCCTTGCGGATGGACCACACGCCGCCACCCATCGCCTCGACGATCCAGCCCGGCGCCGTCACCGATGCCGGTGCCTGCGCGGGATCGAAGGCCAGCGTGAGCCCGGCGCTGCCCGTCGCTTGCGCACCGCTGTTGGAGAAGGTGAATGCAATGCTCCCGCCATACGCCTGCCGCAGGCTCGCGGGTGAGGAGACGGAGGAAACCGAGAGCGTGGTGGGCGTATACTGCACCGGACGCATGCGGTAGCCCGCGGGATTCAGCACCGCATCGAGCTGCGTGATGTAAGCGGGCACGAAGGTGCAGAAGTTCTGATAGACCAGTGGATTGTTGCCTACGAAGACCGCAGCCAATCCGACCAGCGCGGGCTCGCCATTGTGGTCAACGAATGCCGGGCTGCTGGAGTCGCCGTAACTAGGACCATAGTAACACTGGTCCGCCGAACCCGCCGCAACCAAGTAATCGAAGCTGAAGACCCGGGTGTTATCCGAGTAGGGATCATACGGCAGATTCGCGAACGGCCCGATGGTGGAAGAGCCGCCGGAGACCGAATTCCCGCTCACGTGGTTCTTCCCCAGCACCATGAGCGCATCGCCCGTGAGCTGGACCTCAGAGAGATTGTTGCAGTAGCGCAGCGGCTTCACCGTCGCGGGCAGCGGCGCGGAGAGCTGGGTGATCGCGAGGTCGATCTTGTCTGAGCCATCAAGGATATTCGTGAAGGCCGCGATGGTGCGCGTGTGCACCTGCCCGTCCGACCCCACGAAGCGCACGAGCTGGTTTCCCCCGTTGAAGTTGTTTTCCAGATGCCGCACGGAGATGACGTGCCGCGGCGAGACGAGGGTAAGCTGCGTGTCGCTCGCCGATGGGTTCCCCTGGATGTACCACCACCCCACGCCCGTGAATTTCGTCGCGTCGTGGAGGAAGCTCGGATTCATCACCGGATTCCCCGGGAAGCCTGAGGAGAAGCGGGCATGCCTGCTCGCATTGTAGGTCCGGAGGGTGAGTCCGTGGGCGGGCGTCAGCAGCGCCAGGGCCAGCGCCGCCGCGGGAAGGGTGAATGGGTGTTTCACAGCTATGGACAATCTACCAGAGCTGATGGCCCGACACCAGCTTCACGATGAAGCACTGACGGCGGTATCTACTTAGTCGTCGAAGGTCCACGTCCGCCCGCTTCCGGCATCGCCCTCCAGCCGGGTCTCGCCTTCGAATGAAACGAGCTTCACCCACTTCGCTTCGCAGCGCTCCCGGATGCGCTCGGCCAGCTCCCGGGCATGCGTGACCACGATGAGCTGCGTCTCCTCCGGCACCGCCGCCATCAGGTCCGCCAACGGCTCTAACAGCGACGTGTGAAGGCTGCTCTCCGGTTCATTGAAGACGAGCAGCGGCGGCGGCTTCGGCGTGAGCAGCGCGGCACACAGGCAAAAGAAGCGCAGCGTGCCATCGGAAAGCTCGCTCGCATCCAGCCAGCGCCCCAGCTCGTCGCGGGAGAGCTGGAGCTGGAAGCGCCCCTGGTCATCCACGGCCCGCCACCTGCTGCCGGGGAAGGCCTTCTCCACCACCTGATCCAACACCGCCTCCCGACCCGACTCCGCAATGCTCTGCAGGGTCGCCGCGAGATTCGTACCATCGCCCGCCAGCACCGGCGACCAGAAGCCGACCCGCGGCCGCCGCAGGGGCGAGTCGGGATCGACCCGGAAGTGATGATAGAAGCGCCACGCCAGGAAGGTCTCGCGCACTGCCGTCAGCGCCGGGTAGCGCAAGCCGTCGCGCACCTCGCTGAGCATCGACTCCGGGAGGTGAAAGGGCAGCGAGATGGTCTCCATCTTCCCGTCATCCCCGCGCACGCTGATGGAGGTCCCGGCGCGCTTCGCCATCGGGCGGCCCTTGATGCCCCCGGCACGGATCACCTCCGTTTTGACATCCGGATCGGTGCGGAATTTCGTCGGGTCGCCCGGTGTTGTCGGGATGAGCCCGCATTCGTGGGAGAAGGAGAAATGGTCATCCTCGATCTCCCAGCTCACGCGACGCGGACCGTCCTTCCGCCGCAGGCCCGCCCACATCAGCCCCGGCATGCCGCTCTCCGACTCCACCGCCTCGGCGAAGCGTCCCTCGGCCATCCGCTGGAGCAGGATGAGCGCGCGGTAGAGATTCGATTTCCCCACGCCATTCTCCCCCGTCACCACCGTGATCCGCCCGAACTTCACGCGGAAGTCCCGGAGCGAACGATAGCCACAGACGTGCAGGGAGCGGAGCACCGGACATGCCTGCCCGATCCGGGCAGCGGTGGCAAGCAGGCTCGATTTCTTCCGCTTGTTGCGACGCGGCGGCGAGCTTACGGGAAGCGGATGCATCTGGTGATCCGGACTCTTCTCGCCCTCTCCTTGTCGCTGGTGGCCCCGGCTTCCGAGACGTCGTTCAAGGAGGGCATTGCAAAGCTTGAGTCGCGCCACGGCGGGAGGCTCGGGGTGAGCGCGCTGGAACTTGGCGAGCGAAAGGCCGTCGCCCATCGGGGCGGCGAACGCTTCGCGATGTGCAGCACCTTCAAGTTCCTCCTCGCAGCAGCGGTGGCGGCCCGTGTCGATGCGGGCGATGAGCAGTGGGAGCGGAAGATCCCCTATGGAAAAGAGGACCTCATCCCGTGGACCCCGGTGACGGGAAAGGAGGAGAATCTGAAGGCCGGGGCGATGAGCGTCGCGGAGCTCTGCGAGGCCACCATGATCTGGAGCGACAATACCGCAGCCAACCTGCTGCTCGACACTGTCGGCGGCCCGGAGGGCCTGACGCGCTATCTCCGCTCGATCGACGACAAGACCTCGCGGCTCGACCGTAATGAACCCGGGCTGAATGCCAACCTCCGTGGCGACGAGCGCGATACCACCACGCCGGATGCGATGGTGGCGACGATGGAGAAGCTGCTGCTCGGCACCGCACTGAAGGACGCCTCGAAGGAGAAGCTGACCGCATGGCTGGTGGGGAATCGCACCGGTGACAGGCGCATCCGCGCGGCGATGGATCCCACATGGAAAACCGGCGACAAGACCGGCACCGGCCAGAATGGTGCCGCAAATGACATTGCCATCGTGTGGCCCGCCGACCGGAAGCCCGTCCTCATCGCGATCTACTACGACGGAGCCGATGCGACCGCCGACCAGCGCGAGACCGTCATCGCGGACGCCGCGAAGCTGGTGCGCGAGACCCTGGTGGTGGAGGAGTGAACGAAGCTAGAGAAGATTCGGTGCTGCGACGGCATTTCTTAGCACAATGTTTTGGGTGATCTTGCTCCTCATTCTTGCCGCGGTCGTGGGGGGAATTCCCTACCTGCTGCTGATCATGAGAACGTGCCGGGCGAAGGATTGGCGAAAGCTGCGCCGGATGATCGCCTACCCGGTGATCGGTGTGGCGGTTCTTTTGGCCGCTGGACACCTTTCGGACCACCTCGTCTATCGCAAAAGCCTGGAGGCAGTCTTCGATGGCAAGATGACGTTCTCCCGCCCAATTTTCGAGTATGACTCCGAGCGAGGCTTCCAAGGCGACGGCTACTCCTTCGCCGTGTATCCGCTTTCGGAGTCGATCCGACAGCGCTTTGTCTCGGCTGATCTTCGTTTGACTGGAAGGTATCCCGAGCGCCCCGCCGACCGCGATCGCTGGAAGACCCACCTGTGGACGGAAGCACCTTTTGACCCTGCGTTGGACCAGTATCTCGAGTTTGCCTTGAGCAGTCTCGACGCGGGCAACGAACCGCGCTTGGAGCCGCACTTTTCAAACCTCCGGGCAGCCCTCGGGAAAAAGCGCACATGGTATTCCTACTTTCACCATGATCACGGGGACTCTCCTGGGAATATCGACTTCTTCGCGGTCGATCTCGATGAGGGCCGCGTCTATCTGATCAATCACAATACCTGAAAGGGTCGGCAGCCAACCCGCTGGCCAGTGGCAGAAAAGGTTCAAGATACCGTGATCCGCGTCCGTAGCACGTGGTGTCCTCCGGGCTTCACCGTCACCTCCGCACCCGGCGCATTCGCGGTCTCGATGCAGAGGAAGCGCCGGAAATCTTCCAACGGCATGTCGCCGAGCCGTGCAGCCTTTTCCACGCCGGGACTCCAGACGATGGTGGAGGCACTGCCGTGCTTGTGCGTGTGGAGGGTGCGGGTGGCGTCGCGCAACGTGACGGTGGCGGTGGAGCCATAGGTCCGCTCATACTCGCCATCAATGCGGATCGCTCCTTCCTCCACGCCGCTGCTCCGCTGCCCCGCCGCAGTGTCGAGATAGGCCACACCTTCCAGGCCGGTCACCTCGACATTCGCGATGTCATCGACCGCGAGGTAGGTGTGCAGCGCTCCCGTTTCCTCGAGGGCGGTCTCGCCCGTATTGTGCGAGATCAGCGAGAGGTGCAGTTCCGCACCGAGCCGGATCTCCACGATGACGTGGAAGTCATGTCCCCAGATCGCGCGGGTCGCATCATCGGACTCCAGCTCGAAGCGCAATTCGACGGACTCGCCGCCATCCTGGCTATCGGTCAGCCGCCAGAAGCGAGTGCGGACGATGCCATGCGCGGGCTTCGTAGGGTCGGTCGGATGAGCGCCGAACCACGGCCAGCAGATCGGGATGCCGCCGCGGATCGCCTTCCCCTCGCGCAGGACCGCCTGCGGGCTACAATACAGCACCGGGGCATGCCCCGCTGGCTGCCACTCCATCACGTGCGCGCCATGCAATGCCACACGCGCCCGGCAGGTGGGGTGATCGATTTCCAGCACGGGATAATCCTCGGCTGGATGGGTCAGGCGGATGCAGGCGGGCAATGCATTCATCGGCGGGATGTTAGAAATCCACCGCCATGCCCGCAAGCTCCCCCTGAGCCATCGCCAGCCCGTCCTGCTCGCGTGAGGAAGCTTACTTCACACGAACGACAAGAACCCGGCGGTCCAGTTCCAGCTCGGCGGCAGTGCCATTCGGGTGGGACGGATATTTCTCTCCGAAGCCTTCCGCACCCAGAGCCTTGGCAGGCACGCCATATCTCGCCGTCAGCTCGTCATACACACGACGGGCACGATCGCCGGAGAGCTTGAGATTGAAATCTTCCTCCCCATCGACACTCGTGTGCCCCTCGATCTTGAAGCCTGCTTCCGGATTCGTGGCGAGCACTTCCAGGATGGCTTGCGCCGTGTGCTCGAGCGCGGCGCGGGACGTGGAGTCGCGCAACTTGGCGGTCTCGATTTCGAAAAGGACCGGCAGGGTGACGTATGGAAGCTCCTGGCCATCCACGATCACCACATTCCGCTCAACGTGGTAGATTCGGTTCGTGGGATCCCGCACCACGGTCTCGGTGGTTTCGACAGTGGCTCCCGGCGGTACCACCGGCACGGCCTTCGGGACGATGGCGAGCCGCTGCCTGACTAGTGCGGGATCAAAAGGCGGCACCACCTCCGTCACCGTCCGCTCCACCACGACCGGGGGCGGGGCGGGCACGACCTTTTCCTCGATCACCACGGGCGGCGGAACGCGTTCGATCACCACTGGAGGGGCCGGTTCCTGTGCGTGAAGAGAGACGACGGAGAGCAGCAAGAGGGTTGGATTCGGTTTCATGGTAACATGCCTTATCGGCGGGTTCAGTCTCCCGCATGGCACGTGCCGGAGCGGGCCATGCGCGGCAATGCCTGTAGCTGGAAGGAAATCCCGACTGCTCTCGTCCGGCGTCATTCAAGGCATTCTTGCGATATGCAGGCGATGCCTCACCAGCCCATGCATCATGCGACTGGCAGCAGCCCACAACGAAAAAGCCGCCCGGGCAACGAGTGCGGGGCGGCCTGATTTTCTCGTGGAAACTCCCGGCTCAGAATGGACCGGGGACCACGACGTAGCCGCCGGAGCGCTGCTGATAGTAGGTGTTACCCGCGCGATAATAGCGGTCGTGGCCGCGATTCACCACCTCGTAGCCGCCAGGTAGCTCGCGGATGACCTGCACGTCGCTTGTGGCATAGGGCGAGTCGACGATCACGTAGCCGCTGCCCTGGGCGCGGTAAAACGTGTTACCATAACTATAGTAGCGCGTGCCGCCGACATTCACCGTCCGGTAGCCGCTGGGCAGCGTGGTCACGATCTCACCGCCGGAGTAAGTGGTAGTCGTGGTTTCCGTGGTTGGTGCCGAAGTCGGGGTTTCGTAGTAGGTGCAGCTCGTGGCGAGGGCGAGGAGGCCGAGAGCGGCCGCGGACATCAGTTTCGTTCTCATGGTAATCGTGGTTTTGTTGCCCGGCATGGGAGGCTCCCTGACCGGCGGATGCATCCCTCGCAGATGGGATACCCGTGGCACGGACCACGATTTCCCAACGATTTCCCCGCCCCGGCAGGCCGCGCAGCGTGCAGATCAGCCGCGGAGCATGCGCATTCTGCACTTTCCAAGGCCACCTCATCCCAGCGGTGCCAGCAGGGCGGACAAGGTCATCTCGTCCGGGGCGGCGGCGCGGGCGGCATCGGAGAGCAGGCTGTCGGCGAGCTGGCTCTTCTTCGCCTGGAGCTGGTGGATGCGCTCCTCGACGGTGCCCTGGCAGATGAGCTTGTGGACGAAGACGGGCTGCGTCTGGCCGATGCGGTAGGCGCGGTCCGTGGCCTGGGCCTCCGCGGCGGGATTCCACCACGGATCGTAGTGGATCACGGTATCGGCGGCGGTGAGATTCAGGCCGGTGCCGCCCGCCTTCAGCGAGATGAGGAAGACGGGGTAGCTACCGGTCTGGAATTTCTCCACCAGCTCGCCGCGATTCTTCGACTCGCCGGTGAGCTTCAAGTACGGCGTCTTCCGTACTTGAAGGTGCTTCTCGATCAGCTCGAGCATCGAGGTGAATTGCGAGAAGATGAGGATGCGGCGACCTTCCTCGATCAGCGTCTCCAGCAGCTCCGCGAGATAGTCCAGCTTGGCGGATCCGGCGGAGTCCGCCTCCAGCTTCGACTCGCCCTCGAACTTCAGCAGCTTCGGCTCGCAGCAGATCTGGCGCAGCTTCAGCAGCGCCTCCAGGAAGACCATGCGTGAACCCTCCAGGCCCTTGATGGCGATCGACTGGCGCACCCGCTTGTCCATTGTCGCGCGCACCGTCTCGTAAAGATCCTTCTGCGCGGTATTCAGCTCCACGGGGTGGATGAGGATGGTCTTCGGCGGCAGTTCCTTCGCCACCTCGGTCTTGTTCCGCCGCAGGATGAGCGGGGCCACGCGGGTTTTCAGCAAGAGCCGGCGATCCTCGTCGCCGTCCTTCTCGATGGGATTGCGGAAGCGGCGGTTGAAGTCCTCTTGTCCGCCGAGGAAGCCGGGCATGAGGAATTTCATCAGGCTCCACAGCTCGCCGAGGTGATTTTCCACGGGCGTGCCGGAGAGGCAGAGGCGGTGCCGGGCATCGAGCTGGCAGACGGCCTGCGCCACCTTCGACGTCGGGTTCTTGATGTACTGCGCCTCGTCCAGCACGGCGAGGTGGAAGGAGTGGCCCTTCAGCGCCTCGATGTCCCGCTGGACCAGCGCGAAGGAGGTGAGGACAAGGTCCGCGTAGGGGATGGAGCGGAAGTACTTCTTCCGCTGCGGGCCATCGAGCATGAGGATGCGCAGCGAGGGCGCGAATTTCGTCGCCTCCGCCCGCCAGTTCGGCACCACGCTGGTGGGTGCGATGACGAGCGTCGGCTTCCCTTGCGAGCGTCCGCTATCCTTTTCCGCGAGGATGTGGGTGATGGTCTGCAGCGTTTTGCCGAGGCCCATGTCATCGGCCAGGATACCGTGCAGCTCATGGCGCGCGAGGAATTGCATCCAGCGGAAGCCCGCCATCTGGTACTCGCGCAGTTCCGCCTTGATGCCCGCGGGCTGCGGCGTCTGCTCGATGCCGGAGAAATTCGTCAGCTTGCTCGCCAGCTCGGCAAGACGCTCCGGCGCCTGGATGCCGAGCTCGTCCGAGGTGGCGATGGCCGCGGCATCCAGCGGGTGAAGCTTCAGCTTCGAGCCCTTGAAGCGCCGCGGGTCGATGAGCGCCGCGAATTGCTTGAGGATGCGCCGGATGCGTGCGGCTGGCAGGCGCAGCGCGCGACCGTCCTCCAGATGATGCAGGAAGTGGCCATCGGCGGGGAATTCCAGCGTGGTCTCCATCGCACCGCGCTCCAGCAACTGCGCGAGGATCGGCAGCAGGTCGAGCTGCTTGCCCGCGACATCGAAGCCGACGGAAAGGTGGAACCACCCGGTGCCATCGTCTTCCAGCAGGTAGACGAAATTGTCCGGATCCAGGTCGATGATCTCGTGGCCCACCTCGTGGTCGAAGGTCACCGTCCAACCGCTGCCCTCCAGGATGGGTCCGCCGGTGGCGCGCAGCCATGGCCAAAACTCCGCAAGCGCGCCGTGGCTCGGATTCGGAAACCACAGGCCTGCCTCGTTCGCCGTGGCCGACTTCCCCTTCCCCGCGAGGCCGAGGAGGAAGCGGAATTGCGAGTGCCCCGCGAGGCTGGCCAGGCCGGCCTGCTGGAGCGAGAGGATGGCATTCATCTCCGCGGCGATGTCGCGGCGAATGACCAGCGGACCCTGCGGCGTCTCCACGCGGTGCTCGCGCGGGCCGGGGATGCCGCCGAGCGAAATACGATGCCCGCCGTAGATGGCGATGGGGCGGGCCACGACCCAGTCGCCCATGTCCGGGATCTTCAGCGCCTGGAGCAGCAGGCGGACCACCTTCGTCTCCGTCGGCTCGCGCACCACGGAGAGCAGGAAGGTGGGGGTGAGCTCCAGATGCGGAAGATCCGCCGGATCGACCGGCTCGCCGATGGCACCGGGCAGGGCGACATGGCTGCTGCGCACCGGCCTGCCATCGAGCACGCGGCCGATATTCCGCGGCTTCCCCGCCTCGCCCAGCAGGGCGGCGGCGTGCGGGCAAAAGCTGCGGATCTCGCAGGAGCAGGTGCTTTCAAAGTCCCACGCCCCGTCATTCGTCCACAGCGTCACCTCGCACCTCTCGCCGGCCACGTCAGCCTCCAGCAGGAAATTGTCATCGCCCGGCCAACTGCCGGAAAGCTCACGGACCTTTGGCCGCAGCTTTTGCCCGGCCTGCAGGCAATCCTCATCGAAGCGCTCCTCCCAGAGGGCGTCGTCGAAGAACGGGTGGATTTCGGAAGAGGTGTTCAGGTGAGCGCTTAGAGTCAGGGAAAGATCCGCGACTTGGCAAGCGCATCAACGCCTCGCGTACTGTTTCGCCAGCGCCCGGACGACGCGGCGGATGAGTTCATAGGGGATGGGCTCCTCGAAGGGGAACTTCAGGTTGCCCTTCGGACCGAGGTACGGCGCGAGCTGCTTCAGCAGGTCCTCATCGCCCTCGACCGGCGGATAGATGCCGAGGTGCTTCTTGAAAGCAGCGAAGTAGAAAAAGACCCGTTCCACCCGGAAGGCAGGCATTTGATAGGCAATGGTCTCGGTCGCGCCGGACACTTCTTCCCTCACGATGCCCCGGACCGTTTCAAGGATCTCGCGAGTCCCGGCAGGCAGCGGGGCAAGATACGCGTCGATCGATTCAGGGGCCGGTTGCTTGCTCATCGGCAGGAAGGTCTAGCATTCACCCGCGCCACTCGCCGCGCTCGTCCTTCTCGAGCTGGATGCGGTCTTCCAGGTTGCGGGCCTTCACGCGGTGGGTTCGCTTCGCCCAGCGCTCGACGGTCATCTGGCGCTTCTTGACCTGGCGGCGGATCTTTTCGATCTCATCGTCGAGACGGAGGAAGCTTTCCAGGCGATGCAGGTCCAGCGTGCCGGCCTCGATGGCGGCGCGGATGGCGCAGCCCTTGTCATTGCCGTGCTTGCAGTCGGCGAAGCGGCAGTCGTGCCCCATCGCCTCCACGTCGGCGAAGCTGTCGCGGAGGGTCTTCTCGTCCGTCCACATCTGGATCTCCCGCATGCCGGGATTGTCGATGAGCATGCCGCCCTCGGGCAGCGGGACGAGCTCGCGTGAGGTGGTGGTGTGGCGGCCCTTGCCGGTCACCTCGTTCACCTCGCTGGTCCACTGCCATTCCTCGCCGTAGAGCTGGTTCACCAGCGTGGACTTCCCCACGCCGGAGGAACCTACGACGCACATCGTAGTTCCATCCTTCAGGTAGGACTTCAGCACTTCCAGCCCGTCGCCATTCAGCGCGCTGGTGATGTGAATGTCAGCCTCCTCGGAAAGTGCGCGCAGCTCGGCAGCGCAGGCCTCGTTGTGATCCGCGGGGAAGAGGTCGGACTTGTTCACCAGCACCACCGCCTTCGCACCGCTGCGACCGATCAAGGCAAAGTAACGCTCCATCCGGCGCGGGTTGTGGTCGGCACCGGAATCGGTGACCACGGCGACAATGTCGACATTTGCCCCGATGACCTGCTCCTCGACGGTCTTCCCGGGCATCTTCCGCGAAAAGCACGAGCGCCGCGGGAGATGCGCGCGGATCACGTGATCCTCATTCTCCCCGCCCAGCTCGACGGCAACCCAGTCTCCCACGGCAGGCAGATCGGCATCGCAGACGGCGTCATGCCAGACCTTTCCGGAGAGCACGCAATCGATCTCCTCCACATCGTCCGGGTCCTCACCGACGAAGGCGGAGTAGTTGATGGTGGTCTCGCGGATCAGGCGCGCGGGGAACCAGCCTTTTGCCCGGTAGGGGGCAAAGGCGGCGGCGAAATTCTCATCCCATCCGAGCTCGTCGAGCGTCATCCGGGCGGACGGTAGCCGCCCCGGAGCGTGCTGTCGATGCCCGCGGTCGCCGGGTCAGAATCCCAGCCGACGGCGGACCGCCGCATGGTAGGCGCGGCCAACCGGGAGCTGCGGGCCATCCGGCAGGAGCATCAGCCGCCACTTCCCCCCGCTGCGGTCCAGCCGCTGGATCGCCGAGACCTGCACGATGGCCCCGCGGTGGATGCGGAGGAAGTCCTTCCGCGGCAGGATGCTCTCCCACTCCTTCACGCTGCGGCGCTCGGTCTGGCGCAGCTTCCCCCTCGAGTGGATGATCGTGTAGTCCCCCGAGGCCTCGATCCACAGGATCTCGGAGACGGGGACGAGACTCCCCCCGTCTTTCAGATGGATCAGCCTGCTCTCGCGATCCCCGGCGGGAAATGCAGCGACTCCCTGCGGCCCGCGGTGCCACAGGGCATTCGCGATCAAGGAGACGGCATCCCCCAGCTCCGTGAAAACCACCTCCGGCCAATCCCGACGCGCATGCACCGCGTCATACCCGATCTGGAAGGCCAGCCTGCCCTCGCGGAAAACGGGCAGCGAGAGCAGCGAGCGGATGCCCTGCCGTTGCAACTCCGCCTGAAGTCCCCGCGCCCTTCGCGGCATCTTCCCGATATCTTCGATCAGCAGTCGCCCGTCCTGGTGCAGGCCCTCGTGCATCCACTGCCCGGCTTCCACCGGCAGGCCCTGCAATTCCCCCATCTGCGGGGTGATGCCCGGAGCCACCCATTCATGGGTGTTCCACAGGAAAGTGAAGCTCTCGTCATAGCGGATGACCCACACACGGTCGGCGGCGTGCCGCCTGCCAAGCAGCCCCAGCACACGATTCACGCCGGCATCCAGATCCTCCGCCAACAGCCATCCCGCCACCGACTTCCAATCCTCGCCGTCCAGTCTTTCCACCTGTGCCGATCCCTCCGACCGCATTGCTCTAACGGCTATGGGGGCACGGGGATGGGATGTCAAAGACCGATGGGAAAATACGAACTTCACATACGGCATTTGGGCCGTTCATCGGCAAATAATGTCGTTGGTCGCTAAAGCGTTGAGGTCGTCCGCCGGTTATGGGTGCCATATGTTATCGGATGCGTGCTCATGACCGCCGTGATCCGGTGCCCTCCCACCTCGTTTCCATCGAAAAAGGGGGCGCTCGCGCACGGTGCCGGAGCGGACAGGTGGGTGCCAGTCTGCTCCGGTGCCCTCGCACCCCGCGGAAGGCTGCCCCACCGCACGCTTGCCAAGGGTGCGCGGCTTTCCTTCACTCCCGGCCCCGTTTCCCGGACTGGCCATGGCCCTCATCGTGCAAAAATACGGCGGCACCTCCGTCGGCTCCATCGACCGCATGCGCAACGTCGCGTCGCGGGTGAAACGCACCCGCGACGCGGGCAACCAGGTCGTGGCAGTGGTGTCCGCCATGTCCGGCATCACGGACGGCCTCATCAAGATGGCCAAGGAATTCTCCGAGAGCCCGTCCGAGCGGGAGCTGGACGTGCTGCTGGCCACCGGCGAGCAGCAATCCATCGCCCTCGTCTCCATGGCCCTCCATGAGGCGGGGGTGGAGGCCGTCTCCATCACCGGCCGCCAGGCAGGCATCTACACGAAGGGCTCCCACACCCGCGGCCGCATCGAGGACATCGACCCCTCCTACATGCAGCGCGAGCTGGAGGCGGGGAATACCCTCGTCGTCGCCGGCTTCCAGGGCATCACCCCGGAGGGCAAGATCCACACCCTCGGCCGCGGCGGCTCCGACCTCACCGCCATCGCCATCTCCGCCGCACTGAAGGCCGATGTCTGCCAGATCCTCACCGATGTGGACGGCGTCTACACCTGCGACCCCCGCATCGTCCCGAATGCCCGCAAGCTGCCGGAAATCTCCTACGACGAGATGCTGGAAATGGCCTCGTCCGGCTCGAAGGTGATGCAGTCCCGCTCCGTCGAATTCGCCAAGAAATACGGCGTCGTCTTCGAAGTCCGTTCCTCTCTCAATGACAACCCGGGCACGCTGGTGCTCGAAGAACATCCTGCCATGGAAAACGTCGTCATCCGTGGAGTCTCCATCGAGCGCTCCCAAGCCCGCGTCACCATCACGAACATCCCCGATGTCCCCGGCATGTCCGGCAAGATCCTCGGCGCGCTCGGCGATGCGGAGATCAATCTCGACATGATCGTGTCGAACATCGCGAGCGACGGCTTCGCGCGGCACTCCTTCACCATGCACTCGAACGACCTCGGCAAGGCGCAGGCCTCGCTGAAGACCGTGCTCGCGGAGATCAGCACCGACGCGAAGATCGAGACCGAGGCAGGCATTGCGAAGCTCTCCGCCGTCGGCATCGGCATGCGCTCCCACTCCGGCGTCGCCGCCACCATGTTCAAGGCGCTCGGCGAAGCCGGCATCAACATCGGCATGATCTCCACCTCCGAGATCAAGATCGCCGTCACCGTGGACGAGACCCGCATCGAAGACGCCGCCCGCGCCGTCCACGACGCCTTCCAGCTCGACAAGGAGCCGGTGAAGTAAGGGGCGGCACAGCCGTCCCCACAGGAAGCCGCGTAGCGGCCATATGGAGTGTCGACGTTCCGTCGACATGCAATTTCCCGACCGCGTCGCTGTCAAGGAGCCGCACGGCGGCGAAAGTGCTGCGCGGCTCTTCCACTGTCCCAAGGGGACTTCGCACCAAAGCCCCGGGTTGCGAGGCACGAGCTACCCGGGGTTTGCACGTCGGCTCATCCTACCTCGACGAGGTTGTGTATAGAGACCGAGCCAATGCATCACTGGCGGATTTGGTGCATCGGCGCGGAGGAAGCGATCGCCTCCCCCGCCGCCACCCCGGATCACCCTTCCCCCGCCTCTCCGGCCTCATCCCCCTCCAGCAGCTTCTTCAGCACGTCCGCGAAGCGATTGTAGAAGAAGCCGAGCACCACGAGCGCCACACCCAGCGCAAGGAAGGCGGCGATGCGGAAGAAGGTGCCGAAGTCCCACACATCGAGTGCGAAGAGCTTCACCAGCGCCACCGCCAGCAGGGCAAATCCCGCATGGCGCAGCGCGGAGAGCTTCCGCCACAGGCCGGTGCTGACGAGGCCGAAGCCGAGCGCCGTCCACAGGATCGCCACCGGCTTCCAGCCGAAGTGCCACACCATGAGCTGGCTGGACCACAGCGCCAGCATCCCGGAGGCCAGCAGCAGCAGCACGTGACGGGCGGACCGCTGGCCGGCATTCCCCGCCGGGGCTAGCAGCGGCAGGGCGAAGCCCGCGGCCAGGACCAGTGCCCCGTAGACGCCGGGCACCGTGCTCACCTGATGCCACGGCAGCACGATGGCCATCTGCGCCAACATCCACGCCGCCGCGAGGCTGAAGAATGCCCAGGCTTCCGGAAGGAGGTCCCTTCCACGCCGCACCACCGTGACCACGGCCAGCAGCAGGCCGGTCGCCGCGAGGATGTCGCTCCATGCCTGCGGAGCCAGCTTGTGCCACAGGATCAGCCACGAGAAGCCCGCGGCGACGCGGGACATCACGCCCGCCACCGACATCGGCCCGGCCAATGCCATCGCCCCGAGGGCGGCGACGGTCGGGATGAAAAGCAGCACGCCCGCCGCCCCCGACAGCAGCGACTGCGTATGCAGCACCGGCAGCAGGAGCAGCGTGGAGGCGATCCGGAGGATCGGCGATGCGATGAGGAAACGTCCCACCGCCACGAGCGCGACCGCCGCCAGCGAAACGACGACGAATCGCCCCTCCGCATTGAGCTCCAGCGAGCCGATCCCTTGGAAAACCGCCGCGCATGCTGTGAGGGCGGAGAGCGCGAGGAAGGCATCCGGCATCTTCGCGGCATCGGGGATGGGATGCGCCCGCTCACGACCCAGCCACAGCCAGTGTGTCGCCAGCGCCAGCGGAGCCGCCATCACCGGCGACCACCACGGCACATCGACGATGGGGAAAAGCATGAAGAAGCCGAAAAAGCCAAAGGACAGTGCCGCCCAACCCGCCTCCGGCAAGCGCCGGGCAGGATCCCGCAGCAGCGTGAAGGCCGACCAACCGAGCGCCACCAGACCGCAGGCGGGCGCGCGCCACGGCAGCGTGAAATGATGCAGGCAGAGGAGAAGCGTCTGCACGATGCCCGCGACGAAGACGAGCGAGGTCACCACACGGGCACCCCTGCCCAGGTCGCTGTCCTTCCCGATGCGATCGCACCCGTCCCTCAGCGGGAAAGCCGCGGCCGCCAGCAGGATCGCGAACAGCACGTGGCTCCACATCGGGATTGGGATTGCCAGCGGGTTGCCCACCCGGTCCAGCGAGATGAGCATCGCGGCCCCCGCGGCCAGCGTCGCGAAGACCAGCTCGCTCCTTCCGGCGAATTTCCGGAAGGCTAAGGAGAGCGCCAGCGCTTGCCCCGCAAAGGCGAGCGCGAGGTGATAGCCCTCCAGCTTCAGCGTCATCGCCAGGGTCAGCGCACCAAGGCCCTGCGCCAGATGCGCCCCGCCCGCGGCATCGCGTGGACGTCTCAGGACTGCCAACAGCAGCAGCACCGCGCCAAATGCGGCGGGCACCATCCAGTAGCCCTCGAAGGAGCCCCGCTGCTGCAGCCACAGCGCGGAGAAGAGCGCGAAGAAGGCGACATTGTTCGCCGAGGCAAACATCCCCCGCCCGCGGTCCGTGAGCCCGCTGAAGTGCCGCGACACGCCGATCACCCCGGGCAGCGCGAAGATCGCCCACACCGGCGGCAGGAACCACAGCACCGCCGGACCATCCGGCCGCCCGCCACCATGCCCCCCGGCGATTTGCCACCAGAGGAAGGAAATGTAGGTGCCAGCCATCGAGGCTACCCCGGGCATCGCCCAGCCCGGCCGCCGCATGAAGGCCACGCCCGCACCCGCCAGCACCACATTCGAGATGGCGGAGAGCCACCCCAGCGGCTGGAGGATGGTGGAGTAAGACGCCAGCAGCAGGCCCATCGTGGCCGTCGCACGCGAGTCGCGCCGCAGGGAGACCCCCGCGATCACGCCGGCGGCCCCTAGCAACAGCACGCCCGCCACCACCGGGGACTCGATCACCTGCAGCCGCGGCACGTGGTGCATGGCGTAGGTGCACCAGTAGAAGAAGGCCAGCCCGCCCGCCATCAGCACGTCGGCAAAGCGCCGCAGCGTCTCCCGCGTCCCGAGGTACCACGCCGTCCCGCAAATCGAAAAGGAGCCCAGATAGAGCACGGCCAGACGCGCGCCCGCGGGCAGTTCGCGGATCCAGTTTTTGTAAGCGAAGTTCCCCAGCAGCACGAGCCCGGTCACCAGCAGGGCGATGCCGACCCGCACCAGCCACGTGCGGCCCAAGTGCAGCTCCAGCGAGCCTTTGGGAAGCGGCGGCGGCGCGGATGCCACGACCGGGGAGGGCTCGGCCACCACTACCGGGGGAGCGGCGACGAATGGCGGAGGCTCCGGAGCTGCGAGCGGGAAAGGTGGCGGCGTCTCTGTGGCCTGGGCTGCGACAGGCAGGGGTTCCGGAGCGGGCATTGGCAGGGGCTCGGGTTCGGGCGCGCAGTCGCGGGCCACGAACTGAGAAGGCTCCGGCGTATCCAGCCTCTGCTCCAGCAGGCGGATGAAGGACCGCAGCTCCCCGATTTCCGCATCCCGTTTCTCCTCCAGCGCATCCACGCGCTGGCGGAGCCAATCGAGCTCCCGCCTGCAGCCATTCCGTTCTTCGTCCGTCACAGCATTCATTTACCCGCTATGAGTCGATCTGCATTCATTGAGAAACTAGGGCAAAACATCGCGAAAAACGATCTACTAGCTCCCGAACTCCACCCAATGGGTCTCATTTTTGTTCAGCCGAACATCTTTTGATTGACGGTGTTCAAATGCTCTGCCAGTAACTCCGTCGAACAAGCAAACGCCATGGCCAAGACACAAGAAGACACCTCCGACAAGCTCGCCGAAGCCCGCAAACGCAATCTCGATATGGCTATCTCCAGCATCCAGAAGGAGTTCGGCGAAGCCGCCATCATGCGGATGGGCGACGGGCACCGTGTGGATGTGGATGTGATCCCGACCGGCAACCTGCTCATCGACCGCGCCCTCGGCGTCGGCGGCTTCCCCCGCGGCCGTATCATCGAGGTGTTCGGCCCGGAGTCGTCCGGTAAGACGACCCTGACCCTCACCGCCATCGCCCAGGCCCAGAAAAAGGGTGGCCTGGCTGCCTTCATCGACGTCGAGCATGCCCTCGACCCGCAGTATGCGAAGATGCTCGGCGTGAATCTCGACGACCTGCTCGTCTCCCAGCCTTCCTCCGGTGAAGAAGCCCTCCAGATCTGCGAGGCGCTCGTCCGGTCGAATGCCATCGACGTCATCGTCCTCGACTCCGTCGCCGCGCTGGTCACGAAGCAGGAACTCGACGGCGAGATCGGCGACTCCACCGTGGGTGCCCAGGCCCGCCTGATGAGCGCGGCCATGCGCAAGCTGACCGGCTTCATCTCGAAGGCCCGCACCGTCTGCATCTTCACGAACCAGATCCGTGAGAAGATCGGCGTCATGTTCGGCAATCCCGAGACCACCCCCGGCGGTCGCGCGCTGAAGTTCTTCGCCTCCGTCCGCGTGGACATCCGCCGCATCGGCCAGATCAAGGCCACCGACGGCACTGTCCAAGGCAGCCGCACGAAGATCAAGGTGGTGAAGAACAAGGTCGCCCCGCCCTTCTCCGAGTGCGAGTTCGACATCATGTACAACGAAGGCATCTCCTCGACCGGCTCGCTGCTCGACCTCGCGCTGGAAATGGACCTCATCCAGAAGCGCGGCTCCTGGTTCGCCTACAATGGTTCCCAGCTCGCCCAGGGCCGCGATGCCGCGAAGGAAGCACTCAAGGCCGACGAAGCCCTCTACACCGAGATCTCCGAGAAGGTCCGCGAGAAGCTCGACGCCGCCAAGAAGCGCTGAGCCGCCTCCTCAACTCCTCCCCTGCCCATGACAATCTGCGAGCCCGGGTGGGTTCGCGTTCGATGAAGCGGTGGTCCCCCGGGGCCGCCGCTTTTACGGTATCCGATACCAGCAAACAGGTCACTCAAGACGATCCGAAAAATAGCATCTCCCGTATCATTCTGGTCAAACGGAAGACGCTCACACCGAATCGTGAAAGAGATGCTTCAATCTCACTTGGGATTCGCCCTTGCGGCATCCAACGATGGTTGCGAACGCCACCTCACAAACAGGAAATGAAATTGGCTCTATCGAGCAAACGGGTTCACCTGCGGAGGCGAACTAAAATGGACTGATGAATTTATTATGACCGGAATGATTCCGTAAGCCAGCGGTGCTCCCAACAGAGCTCCGCATAGCAAGAAGATGCCTCCCACAATCCGTCCACTTGCCATTCCGATGATCGCCAGAATGAAAGCCGCGAGACAAAGGAATCCACCGATCAACCATGCCATCATTCCGAGAACAGGAATACAAGCGACGACAAATCCAAAAGTCAGAACCCACCAACCGGCAGCGATCATCGAACCACCGGAGTCTCTTTGTGCAGGCTTCTGAACATAGACTACGCTAGCCGGACAACTTGAGTGGAGAGGCTTCATCACCTCTTTGTCTATCATGCCCCGCCACTTAAACAAGCTTCAAATGTTGAGGCTCCCAAGCCGATTCAGCAATTCTACTCCCATTCGCGGTTGGCTCACAAACTCGCTGCCATATAAGGCAATTGGCTTTGAGTCAGCGGGTTCCCTATCCCAATAGCTTCGCCTCCTCATGACCACACCCTCTGCCGATCCCCTGTCCGGACTCCTCCGCGAGCGCTTCGGGCATGATGGCTTCCGGGGCGGGCAGCGGGAGGTGGTGGAGGGTCTGTTAGAGGGGAGGTCGATGCTGGCGGTGTTCCCCACGGGGGGCGGGAAGTCGCTTTGCTACCAGCTCCCGGCGCTGTTGCTGGAGGGGATCACGCTGGTGGTCTCGCCGCTGATCGCGCTGATGAAGGACCAGGTGGATGCCCTGCGGGCAAAGGGCGTGGCGGCGGCGCGGCTGGACTCGACGCTGGAGCCGGCGGCTTACGAAGAGGTGATGAGGTCGCTGGGCGATGGCTCGCTGAAGATCCTCTACGTGGCCCCGGAGCGGCTTTCCAACGAGGGCTTCCGCGCGCGCCTGCGGAAGATGAGGATCGCGCTGGTGGCGATCGACGAGGCGCACTGCATCTCCGAGTGGGGCCACAATTTCCGCCCCGACTACCTGAAGCTGGCGAAGCTGTGCCGCGACCTGAAGGTGCCGCGCGTGCTGTGCCTCACCGCGACCGCCACGCCCGCCGTGGCAAAGGACATCCGCAAGGGCTTCCGCATCGCGAAGGACGATCACGTGCAGCTCAGCTTCCACCGCGCGAACCTGGACCTGAAGGTGACGCCGCTGGATGCCACGGGGCGGAAGCAGCACCTGCTCGACCGGCTGCAGTCCACCGATGGCGCGGCGGTCGTCTATGTGACGCTGCAGCACACCGCGGAGGAGGTGGCGACCTACCTGCAGAAGAACGGCCTCTCCGCGCAGGCATACCACGCGGGCCTGCCGGATGAATTCCGCGCGGCGGCGCAGGAGAAATTCATGGGCGGAAGTACGAGGGTCATCGTAGCCACCATCGCCTTCGGCATGGGCATCGACAAGGCGGACATCCGCGCCGTCTATCACTACAACCTGCCGAAGAGCCTGGAGAACTACACCCAGGAGACCGGACGCGCGGGCCGGGATGGCGGGCTCTCCTCCTGCGAGCTGCTGGCCTGCGGCGATGACCTGGTGACGCTGGAGAATTTCATCCACGGCGACACGCCCTCCCCGGCGGCCACGCGGCACTTCGTCGATCACGTGCTGCGGCTGGGGAAGGACTTCGACATCTCCACCTACGAGCTCTCGACCGTGAATGACATCCGCCCGCTGGTGGTGGAGACGATGCTGACCTACCTGGAGCTGGAGGGCGTGATCGAGGCGACGCGGAAATTCTGGTCGAGCTACCAGGTGAGGCTGCTGCGGGACCTCGAGAAGGTGCTGGCGGGCTACGATGCGCGGCGGAAGACCTTCCTGCGGAAAATCTTCGCCGCGGGGAAGGAGGGCCGGAGCTGGCTGACCTTCGACATCGCCGCGGTGGCGCTGGCGACCGGCGAGGATGCCCAGCGCATCACGGCCGCGCTGATCTACCTGGAGGAAGCGGGCGACATCGCGCTGAAGAAGTCCGGCATCCGCCAGGGCTACCGCGTGAAGAAGGACCCCGGCGACCTGCGCGACCTGGCGACCCGGCTGGACGAGCAATTCCGCAAGCGCGAGGCGGCGGACCTCGCGCGGTTGCGGCAGGTGGTGGAGCTGGCGGAGCAGCCCGGCTGCCTGACCGGATTCGTCACCGGGCACTTCGGCGAGAAGCTCGCGTCACCCTGCGGCCACTGCGACCGCTGCCGCGGCATCACCCCCGTGCCCATCCCCCGCACGAAGGCCCCCGGCCCGGACGATGAGGAGCTGCGGATGATCCACGCGCTGCGCGGGGAAGGCCACGCCGCGCTGAAGACCCCGCGGCAGCTCGCCCGCTTCCTGTGCGGGATCGGCAGCCCGGCGGTGACACGCGCGCGGCTGTCGAGACATGATGCCTTCGGCCTGCTGGAGCGGTTATCTTTCTCAGACGTACTGGAAATATCAGAACAACTGTAGCAAACCGGCACCCGAAATTGTCACATGTTGCTGCAACTCTGACATTGCCGAGGGGCGCGACTTCCCTTATCTCCATGTCGCTCCCCCCCCGAGCTAGCAGGTCGGTTATCGCTGTCCCCCACAGCCTGCCATGCCCCCCACCTCCCTCCCCCGGCGTAGTCCGGTACTCACTCGCGCTCAGCGCGCTGGTTCCACTCCGTCGTGCCCGTCTCCGGCGATGCACTTGGCTCCCCCGTGCCATGGCCCCGGCCATTGGCAGAAATTGGGAACGGATTTTTGCGAAACTTTGTTAGCTCGGCCGAGTTACCAAGTAACAGGTTCTGCGACTCCTTCCGTCGAACGCCCAAGACCCGCATCTCTGACCGCAAAATGTGATCGACGGATCGATTTTGTGACAGGAGTGTCACCCGCCGCTGTTTGACACCCGCCTCCCCTACGATGGACGCGAACCAGAACCGTAGAGAATTCAAATTCGTCCTCCCGCCCCATCTGGGCTTACTGATCCGTGAACGGGTCGGGGAGGTGATGCAAGCCGACCGCGGTGCGGAAGACGGCTACCCGGTACTGTCGGAATACTACGACACGACCGAGCGTTCCTCGTATTGGCAAAAGCAATTCGAGGTGCCGAACCGCCGCCGCGTGCGCAGCCGTGTCTATGGCCGGCGCGACGGGGCCATCCCTGCGAGTGCCTTCATCGAGGTGAAGCACAAGCTGGACGGCGTGACCGTGAAGCGCCGCGTGCCGGTGGATCTGGACGAGCTGGAGCAGCTCACCGAGGGAGTCATCCCGGTGCGCCACGAGTTTGCCTCGCCTGCCGACCAGCGCGTGCTGGCGGAGATCGCCGGGCTGGTGAATGGCACGGGCAGCCGCCCGGTGGTGCAGATCCGCTATCATCGCTACGCCTTTGACAGCGGTCCGGAAGGCACAATCCGCATTACCTTCGACAATGAGCCGCGCTGCCGCTTCCGCCGCGTGAGGCTGACGCCGGACGATCCGGACTTCGAGCTGCCGCTGCTGGAGCCGGGCTCCTCCATCATGGAGGTGAAGACCATCGGCCCGGTGCCTTACTGGTTCCGGAATCTCATCGGCGAGTTCAAGCTCGTGCCCCGTGGCTTCTCGAAATACACCGCCGCGCTGGAGCTCTATGAATTCAAGAGCCGCCCGCCGATCGTTTCCCCGGCGGCAACCGTGACGCCCGAGCCACCGCCTGCGCGGAAGCCGCCTCGCAAGACGGAGGCGATCCCCCGGAAAACGGAGGCGCTGGATGAAAAGGGCCGCCGCCGTCCCGCGGCGACCACCACCCTGTGCCGCGAGCTCTCCGAGCCTGCCGCCGCCACCACCCCGGGTGCCCTCCGCATCCTGTGTGCGCGCCTGCTCTCGCGCCTGCACCTGCAGAAGGCCCGCTGACCCGCGGCCCGCCCGGCCCCACTGCTGCTCCCTCTCCCAGTATCAAGATGACATTAGAAGACCTGTTGAACTTCGGCGGAGTCACCGCCGGCACCCCCAGCCCCGATAAAGTCGCCCTCGCCATGGGCATCAGCCTGGCCCTGAACCTCGCCATCGCCGCCCTCTACCGGAAGACCTACAAGGGCACCCGCTACTCCCAGGATTACGTCCAGACGCTGATCATGATCGGCGTGGTGACCACCATCCTGATCATGGTGGTGGCGGGAAATGGCGCGATCGCCTTCGGCATGTTCGCCGCCTTCTCCGTCATCCGCTTCCGCCGCACGCTGGGACAATCGCGGGACCTCGCCTTCGTTTTCTTCGCCATGGCCATCGGCATGGTGGTGGGTGCGGGGCAGTTCGCCATGGCGATCATCATCACCGCCATCGTGGGCACTGCCGTGTATATCCTGACGAAGATGGATGCCTTCGCCCCGCGCCGCGCGTCGCACATGCTGACACTGCGGATGACGAGCGACATGGACTTCGAGCAACTGCTCCAGCCGGTCTTCGACCAATTCACCGACCGCGTGCAGCTCGTCAGCGTGTCGTCCGCCCAGGCCGGGATGATGACGGAGCTACGCTACGGCATGCAGCTCAAGGTCGGCGCCAGTACGCCCAAGCTGCTGGAGGCGCTGCACCTGGTCTGCGGGAACAACCGCGTGATCCTGACGCCGACGGGCAACGAGCTCGACATGTGATGACCGCCCTGCCCGCCGGTCCGGAGCCGCGCGTGGCGAAACCCATGACTCCATTTCCGATGAAAGCCTTTCCCAAGCTCCTGCTCTTCTCCTGTCTCGCCGGGCCGCTGGCCCTGCCCTGCACCGCCCAAGCGGCGGAGCCTGCTGCCGAGTCCGCCGCGAAGCCCGACGGCGGCGGCAAGAAGAAGAAAAAGAAGAAGAACAAGGACAAGTCGAACGAGGCCACCGCACCGGCAGCCGATACATCGACCGCCAGTGCCAAGGACGCGCCGGACCTCGCCGTGCCACCGCCCGCCACCAACAACGGGAACTGGTGCGAGTGGCTGCAGAATGACCCCGGCCTGCTCTACAACGACCCGAAGAACCGGTGGATCCAGTCCTTCGAGGTCGGCGGTCGCTTCCACTACCAGATCGCCTCGATGGAGGGGACGGATGTGAATGGCACGGACTTCAACGACACCTACGACGAGTATCGCAGGCTCCGGCTCGAGACGAAGACGCAGTTCCTGAAGCACTTCGTGGCCGAGGTGAACGTGAACCTGGTGAATGACCGGCGCTTCCGCGACGACTTCTTCAACGAGCTGGAGTGGGGCTACGACCGCTTCGACGAGGTGTCGCTGGAGTTCGACATCGGCGAGGCCTTCGGCGACGGATGGCTGGACGGCATCAAGCTGAAGTACGGCCGGATGAAGCTGAAGATGACCGAGGAAGTCCACATGTCCTCGAACGAGATCTACACCATCGAGCGCTCCGCCATCGCGGACAAGGTGGGTGGCGATGCCAGCCGCCCGACAGGCGTGACGCTGGAGCTGGACAAGGGCGACTGGGACCTGACGCTCGGGATGTTCAGCGCCGAGGACGACTCCGATTTCATCGCCGGCTGGGGCGAGGGCCAGTTTTTCTACGGCAGCCTGGAGTGGCGCGCATCGAAGAACCTGAAGCTGGTGCTGGACTACACGCAGAACAATCACGACGGGAATGACGACGCGCTCGGCTACGGCTGGGCATCCGCCTTCTCCGCGATCTACAAGAAAAAGCACTGGGGCGTGATCGCCGAGGCCATCTATGGCGACAATGGCGGCGGCATCAGCGCACCGATCACGCGCCGCCAGGGGGACTTCCACGGCTTCGTGGTAATGCCGTGGTACTGGATCGTGGAGGACAAGCTCCAGGCCGTGGTGCAGTACCAGTATGCCAGCTCGCCGGAGTCGCAGGGCCTGCAACTGCCGGTGCGCTACGTGCGCGCCGAGCACGAGAACCCGATGGTGGACGTGGACAATGGCCGCGGCAACGAGCACCACTACCTCTACGCGGGCCTGAACTGGCACCTCTGCCGGGACCGGGTGAAGGTGATGGGCGGCTTCTCGCTGGACGACCTGACCACGCGCCGCAGCGAGATCAAGGCCTACACCTGGCAGCTCGCCGTCCGCACGTCCTTCTGACCTCGCGGCCACGGATTGACGACCGCAGCGCGCCCGCCATGGTGGGCGCGCTTTTTCTTTGCCCATGAGCCTGTATTCCCCCGACGACCTCACGTCCCGCGAACGGCTGGATGCCGGTCATGACAAGCCGGCACGGCTGGCGGTGATCGGCCACCCGGTCGCGCACTCGCTGTCCCCGCGCATGCACCAGCCCGCGCTGGATGAGGCGGGGATCGATGCCCGCTACATCAAGGTCGAGGTGGAGCCCGGGCAGGTGGCGGAGACCTTTCGCCGGATGCGCGAGCTGGGCTTCGCCGGGTGCAATGTGACGGTGCCGCACAAGTTCGAGGCACTGGCGGCGTGCGACGAGGTGGACGCCGGGGCCGCGGAGATGGGCGTGGTGAATACGGTGCGCTTCGACGCGGATGCGACACGGGGATTCAATACCGACGGGTACGGCTTCGAGGAGGCGGCGCGCGAAACGCTGGGCCTCCCGCTGGGAGGCGCCTCAGTCCTGATCGCCGGGGCAGGTGGCGGGGCCGGTGGCGCGATCGCCGTCCACTGCGCTCGGCAGGGCGTGGCCCGCCTGATCCTGGCGAACCGCAGCGTGGAGAAGATCGAGGAACTGGCAGACCGCATCCGGGCAAATCACGGGGGCGTGGAAATCCTCACCGCCGGGCTGGATGACCCGCGTCTGGAAGCGTGGGCGAAGTCCGCCGACCTGATCGTGAATACCTCCTCGCTCGGCCTGAAGGAGAGCGATCCCTCGCCCGTGCCTGCTGCATACTTCACCTCGCGGCACTCGGCCTACGATACGATCTACCGTCCGGGCACCGCCTTCCAGCAGGCTGCAGCGGCAGCCGGGGCGAAGGTCGGGACCGGCCGTGAAATGCTGCTCCACCAGGGAGTGAAGGCATTCCAGATCTGGTTCCCCGGAACGGATCCCGTCGCAGCGATGCGCCACGGGCTGGCCGCGGGTTGAGCGGCGGTCACTTCGCCGACGTGGGCGGCAACTCCATCCAGTGGGTGCCGATCAGCTCGGTGATCTGGAAAACGCGCTCCACCTCGCCCTCGCGGGTCATGCGCACGTGCAGGCGGATCATTTCGTCGGGATCGTATTTCGTGACACCGCTGCCGTAGGGAGCGAGTCCCTTTGCCCGGTCGGCGAAAGCCTGCTCGATGGCCCGGCCGATCTCCGACGAGCGCTCGACCCTGACCTCCGGCGATGGGGCGACCGCTTCTCCCGGATTTCCCGGGCGCGGGGTGTAGAGCACCAGCCCGATGTAGGAGGGATCGCGGCCACCGGCACCGATGCGCTCGCGGGCGAGCACGCGGAAGGTGCCCTCGGCATCCCCCTTTTCCGCCAGGAAAAGCGGCCACGGGGCGCTGTTCGCGCGGGTGTAGTCGTGCCAGTCGATCTTCCACTCGCCTTCTTCCTCAAAGAAAACGGCCTCGACCTTTTTCCCGTCATCCATTTCCTGCGCCACCACCTCGATCGCGCTGCCCCCAGGCGTGTGGATGACGTTCTGGAAGATGGTGGAATACTCGGCCCGCGAGGGGAATATCGGCGTGTACTGCTGGGCCCTGGCCATCTCTGGCAGGATCTTGTCCGCGCGCAGGACATGGGGCGTCTGGCCGCTGATGTCCGTAGCGGCGAGGAACTCCATGAGACGGGTGCGGCAGCCCTCGATCTTGTCCTGGAGAAGTTGGGAGTCGGCCAGCGCCTGGCCGCCGAATTCCACCGTGTCCACCACGGCATAGTTCTCGTCGGCATCCGGACGCAATTTCTTCACCATGATGGCAGTGCCACCGAGGGCGAGGGCCCAGAGGACCACGAAGATGGCGAGGGCGCGGGCTTTCTTGCCACTGCCCCGGCGGCGGCGCTTCGATTGGCCGGAGGGGTCCTTCGGCTTGCGCACCTTGCGGCGGACGCGGACGGGCGCGGCGGTCTCCGCGACATTGGCCCCGGCGGCGGCACCCGTGACGGGATCTCCCCCGCACTCCGGGCAGGCACCACGCTGCCCGGCCGCCGCAGCAGCGTGGAAAAGCGCGCCGCAGCGGGAGCAGTGGAACCAGGCACCGGAAGTATCGCTCACGGCCCTTGGTTACGGGCTGACCCAGCCTTTGTGAAGCATCTCCGTGATTTCGAAGAAATGGACGCCCTGGCTCAAGGGACCGGAGATCCGCAGCGTGGCGGAAAACCCCGCGGACTTCTCCATCAGCACCGAGCTTTCATTGAACTCACGCTCGAGAACGGCCGCGGCGGACGAGGACCTCCGCACGAAGGCCCATACGAATTCCTCCTTGGCCGCATCGACCAACTGGTAGGAGCGGTAGTCGGTTTCCGGGAATTCCGTGGTGTAGAAATTCCCCGGCTGCACCACCACGCGGACTTTCGTGCTCTTCACGATCGCCTGGGACTTCCGCAGTTCGGAAAGCTGCACATCACCGATGCCATTGCTGGCTTCCCAATCGATCTTCAGGCGACCGTCATCGCGGATGAAAGCCATCTCGAAGGGGAGGAAATCCGTGGTGACGCCGCGCAAGACGAGGGCCGGGCGGTCTTCGCTCTCGGAGAGCAGCGCCTCGACCGGCTGGGTGGTCGAGATCAGCGCCATCGGCTTCCAGAGATCCTTGAGGCGGTCCGTCACACGGGCGGCATCCCGCACCAGCGGCAGCACCTCCTCGGGCGACTTCGCCTCGGTGTATTTCTTCAGCAGTGCCTCGGCCTCCCGGGTCAGGGCGGGCATGTTTTCCAGGAAGTAGGTCTTGCTCTCGCCGAAGGAATCCTCGGTGACGAAGATGCTCGGCACATCCTCCTGCGGGGCGGCGTCCTTCTTCATCGCCAGGACAGCGAGGACGGCCAGGGCCACGGTGCCGATTCCCATTCCCACGGTCCAGGCGGCGAGATTCCGCTGCTTCACCACGGTCTCAGGAACATAGGGAGCAGCCGGCTCCATCTCGCTCATCGCGCGGGCCTGCACGGGTGCCTGCGACTCCTCGTCCGTCTCCAGACGATGGATTTGGGCTTCCCGCGGCCGCTCGAATTCAAGGGACTCGGCAGTCGTCCGGCGGACGCTGGGGCCCATGCCGATGCGGATCCCTTGTTCCGGCTCCATGGCCGGCTCGGGCCTCGGTCTCGGTAACTGCTCCACCTCGGCTTCAGCCTCGAGCTTGTAGGCGGGCGTTGAATCGTCTCCGGCACCCTCGATCACACGGACTTCGATTTCCCCGTGCGGCTTGGCTCCACCCTGATTGAGTGCTTTTCGTTTCCTGTGAGGCAGCATTCCGTTGGTGGGAAGTTGTCCGCGGGACCGGCCAGCCGCAAGCTTTAGACGGCAGGCGGCACCATCCGGGGCGAGTTATGGCTTCTGATAGACCGCGCGGTCTCCCGTGAGTTTGTAGAATTGTCCCGACTTCAAGTTCCCATCCGAATCAGCTCCCGCATGATCCGGGAAGACAGGCAGGTCGGCCTTCAATCTCGCGAACTCGGCCGAACCATCCTTTGAGATGCCGGCGGCACGCGTTCCGGAGGAACCGGCACTGGCATCCTTGTAAACAGCGAAGACATCCCCGGTGTGCGAACTCGTCGCAGATACTGCAAGGGGAGCCATCCCCGTGCGATCTCCGGCATAAAATTCAGCGCCTGCGCTTGCCACGCGGGTAGCGGACGGGAGCCCGTTGCCCCATCCGGAGTTCGAATTGTTCCAAATCATCCGGCCACCGTTCCCGATGATTGCGAAGCAGCGGTTGGCCGGTCCGCTGTGCAGCCCGATCGTTTCCACGTCATCCAGCTTTGAAATCCCGAACATCGGCCGGTAGTTGGCCCCGCTGTTCACGCTGGTCCACAGGTCCAGCATCATCTGGGGACCCGCGGCACCCACGATTCCCAGGGCATTGCGGCGATAGCGGGCACCGTACTCGAAGTCCGGCCGCGTCGTGAGCCCGAAGCTCTCCGCGGCAGGCTTCAAGGCGGCCGACAATACCTCCATGATGACCTGATTCTGATAGTGGTTTCCCAAGGCGGTCAGATGCACGTCGCCATCCACAGCCAGACCGAGACTGATCATGGACGCCATGTCGGGAAACATGGTGCGCGCATTGATGAAAAGCTGCCCCTTGGTCACGGCGAAGTCCCTCAAGGCAATGTCTTCGGTAACCAAGGCCACTCCCGATGCATTCGGGGGGTAGGAAGAAGCATTCATCGGATGTCGTGAGACCATGACCCAATCCATCGGCCATGCCTGCTGGGCCTTCTCGTAGTATTCGTTAACTTGGACCGGCCTCCACTCATCCAGTGCCTTGTAGGTGCAGAAGTCAGGCTGGATATTCTGCAGGATCGTGTTCCAGACCACCTGGGGAGTTTCACTTCCACGAAAGACCTCGATATTCCCCTGCGCCAGATCATGGACCGCACATCCGCCACGGTTGACCGAGGCATTGTCCCGGATGTCCGACAGGACAAAGCCGAGGATGCGGACCGTGCCCGAAGCCCACTTGGCACGCACGCGACGGCGTTCGGTGGTGCTGAAGTCGTAGCTGAAGACCCCTGCCCCGACGCCTCCGCCGGATGCCGTGGAGACCGACTCCGCTCCCGGAACCGGAGTCCAAGAACCGCCGGACGTGCTAGTTTCGAGGGTGAAGGACCCACCGTCGGCAACGGTGGAGTAGAAGACTTTCACGCGATAGGCCTCGATCTCGTGCGAGAATTGCACCGATTGTCCCGTGTCATTGAGCCTCCAGACCGTACCGGTAGGCATCAGGTCGAAGCGACCGAGCTCCCTGATCGCACCTGCCTCGACGATTGCCGTCGGGCCAAAGCCAAGCTCCCGGACCGGGGCGACCTGCGAGTCGAGGATATGCCTGAGGTCCACGACGTAGGAGTCACCAAGCAAGAGGCAGCTCAGACGGAACGCCTTCGCCCCTCCACTCAAGCGGTTCGCCAGGATGCGGCCCTGGGTGCGGGGCAACATGGGCGGCGAAACAAGCTCCCGTGGCTCTGGAACGTAGCCCGTGCCACCGCCACCGCTCTCCCCATTCCAAGATGAGAGCCCGTAAGGACCGTAAGGGCCATAAGGCGCGGCATCTCCTGCCGGGGCATCATCCTTCAGCCTGAAGTAGGCAGACGTCAGTCCGCGATTCGAAAGCTTCACCATCATCCGGCCACCGGTGCCCCTGAAAGCATAACCTTCTTTGTCCCAGTTCGTAAGGTCAGCCGAAATCTCGAACTGATAGGTCTTCGTGGACTCGGTGGCGAAAGCCAATAGGGCAGCCGATTCAAGATTCTCGCGGATCTCCAGATTCGGGCCTATGGCCACATTCTGTGCGGACAGGTGCGCGACCAAGCCCAGCCATGCGATCACAAAGGTGGTGAAAATTTTCATGAGTAGTCGTCCGATGATTGGAGGGGCAAGCAGTGATAACTTGAGCGAGTTGACATGCGCAGCGTCTGCAAGCGAGGGGTGAACGCAAGGATTCGTTGCATGGCGGAAGCCGGGGATTCCCCGTGGCACGGGCTGGATTGCCGTGTTAGAGAGTGCCATCATGACGCCGCCGCCCGACTGCCCGGACCTGCCACAACCCACTGCGGAGCATGCCATCAGCCCGGAGGCGATCCGGGAGGAGGAGCGCTTCGAGCTGGAGATCCCGGAGCGGGGATTCCTCGCCGGGCCGCGGTCCCGGCTGCACGATCTGGGCACCATTTTCCGGGTCGGCCTGGATTTCATGCGGGCATTCCGCACGCTGCACTTCGTGGGGCCGGCGGTGACCATCTTCGGCTCGGCGCGGACCCAGCCGGGGACGACTTACTACGAAATGGCGCGCGAGATGGGCGCGGAGATCGCGAAGCTCGGCTTCACCGTCATCACGGGCGGCGGGCCGGGCATCATGGAGGCGGGGAACCAGGGGGCCTTCGAAGCCGGCGGCCGGTCCATCGGGGTGAATATCGAGCTGCCCTTCGAGCAGCACCTCAATCCCTATGTCCACCGCTCGGTGACCATGCGCTACTTCTTCACGCGCAAGACCATCCTCATCAAGTATTCCTACGCCTTTGTCGTGCTGCCCGGCGGCGCGGGCACGCTGGACGAGATGTTCGAGACCATGACCCTGATCCAGACCGGGAAGATCCGGAACTTCCCCATTATCCTGATGGGCAAGGACTACTGGAAGCCGCTCATGGACCTCGTCTATCACATGGCCGACGAGGGAATGATCAGCCCGGGAGACCCGGACCTGATCTTCTTCACCGATGACGTGGCGGACGCCATCGCGCACCTCCAGCGGCACGCGGTGAGGCAATTCGGCCTGCGCCGCCAGAAGCTCCCGAAGCCGAGCCCGCTCATGGGCGAGAAGGCCGTAGCCAAGCCTGCGATCTGACGGAGGGAGACCCTACAGCATCCGCGGGGAAAGCTCCGCCAGCCGCGCGGCGAGATCCGCCCCGGCGGGTGTGGCCGGGATCGCGTCCAGATCCGCGAGCTTCCAGCGGAAGACCGCATTGTAGCCGTCCCACTCGCCTGCCGCGCCGGTATTCCGCATCCATCGCAGCGCCCGCGTATTCTCGGGCATGGTGTAGCCGGTGAAGGTCTCGATGCCGCAGCGGAAGGCCACCAGCCAGAGGATGGACAGCAGCAGCGTCGCCACGCCGCGGCCCTGGTCCGCGTCCATCACGGTCACGGAGATTTCCGCGTCGGTCGGGTCGCTCTCGGACCTCCAAAAGCTCGCCGCGCCGAGACCGGGGAAGCCCTCGCGCGTGGGATCGAAGACGGTCCAGATCGCGTGCTTCGGAAGCTGGTCCGTCAGCAGGCGATTCAGCATCGCATCTCCGATGATCTCTCCCTGCCTCACCCAGAAGCGCTGGTAGCGCGCCTCCGGGGACAGCAGCCGGTAGCCATCCGCCACATAGGCGCGGTCCGCCGGCGTCAGCGGACGCGCCACCACCGCGGTGCCATCGCGCAAGAGAAGCTCCAGTCGCTCGGGAGTCATCACCGCCATCCAAGCGCACCGCCGCCGCCTTGGCCATCCGCGAGTTTTTTCAGGATGGCCGGTGGCCGATCCGCGATGGTAGATGCCTGCCGCCCGCCTTTTCCCAACGGCTCCTCGATCCCCGCTCCATCTCGATCCCATGCTTCTCGAAATCTGCGTCGACTCCCTCGACTCCGTCCTCGCCTGTGCCGAGGCGGGTGCCGACCGCATCGAACTCTGCGCCTCGCTCACCGAAGGCGGCCTCACGCCCAGCGCCGGCATGCTGGTCCAGGCACGCGACTGCTTCCCCGGCGAGATCGCCATGATGATCCGCCCGCGCGGTGGGGACTTCGTTTACCGGCCGGAGGAAATCGCCGCCATGTGCGCGGATATCGAGCTGGCCCGCGACCTCGGCGCGGATGCGGTCGTCTTCGGCTGCCTCTCTCCTGATGGCTCGCTGGACCTCGCCGCGATCGAGACGCTGGTCGAGGCCTGTGAAGGATTTCCCGCCGTCTTCCATCGCGCCTTCGATGTCTGCGTGGACCTGCCTGCCGCGCTGGAGACGCTGGCGGATTTTGGCTTCGAGCGCATCCTGACCAGCGGCGGTGCCCCCTCCGTGATGGATGCCCTCGATCCCATCGCCGCGCTGGTCCAGCAGGCGAGCGACCGCCTCGACATCCTGCCCGGCGGCGGCATCAAGCCGGAGCACGTGGCCGAAGTGATCCGCCGCACCGGTGCGAACCAGATCCACCTCTCCGCCCGCAGCCTGCAGCAGAGCCCCATGACCCACCGCCGCCCGGAGGTCCCGATGGGCGCGCTCACCGTCCCGGGCGAGTACGAGCGCCGCGTGGCGGACGTCGCACTGATCACCGCGGCACGCGCGGCCTTGGGCGGCTGATTACCGCTGCGGGAATCAGGGCACGCAGTTCTCCTTCACCGTCGCATTGATGGATTGGCCGGAGGGAACGACGCAACCGGTGGCGACGAGGGCACTGATCGCGATGCCGCCCGCGTAGGTGGAGCCGCGGCAATTTGCCACCGTGCCATTGTCAGCCGCGATCGCCGGGGAGCCATTCGTCGAGGTGGCGACGCAATTCGTGATAGAGGTGCCGCTGATGGCGGTGCCCGATGTCGCGGTGGACTTGCTGTTGGAGACCACGTCGGCGTAGATGCCGATGCCCGTGCCGCTGTGCACCGCCACGCAGTCGGTGACATTATCGGCGCTGATGGCCATGCCGCTGGTGCCGATATTCTTCGCAGTGCAATTCGTGACTTGCCCGCCACGGATGCCCGCAGGCACCCCCGACGAACCGGCTCCGAGGGATTCCGCAGTGCAGCCGCTCACCGTATCGCCCTCGATGCCGGTGGTCTCGCAAAGGAATGCGCTGCTTCCGGTGACAGTCCCCGCGCGGATGCCATGAGAGCTGCACAGGCTCACCGCGCAATCCTTCACCACGCTGCCGACGACCACCTTCACGTCGATCCCATGCCTCGCGCCGGAAATGCATAGCCGTTCGATGGTGAGTCCGCTCGCGCCATTCGAACCTGAAATGCCCACGAAGGTGCCGGCGCTGAAGACACTCCCGCTCCGGGTGACCCCTCCCAGGATATTGCCATTCATGATGCGTGTGGAACGGGCGCTGGAGACCAGAACGATCCCGCGGCCGTTGGCATTGTTTCGCCCGTCAATGGTGAAGCCATTCAGGTCGAGCGTGATCCCCACTCCGGAGATGGTGATGGCAGTGCCGCTCGCCGATGTGATGTTTTGCGTGAGATAGTAGGACCCCGGTGTGACGAGTTCGACGGACCCGGAGATCGGGGTGCGCTTGTCCACAGGCTGGCTGTTCACCTTGTCCCACAGTTCCTGCAGCGACTTCATGCCTGCCGCGGGCGGTCCCGCAGGCGGGGCGAGCGGACCCTGCGCACCTGCAGGCAGGATGAGGAGAAAGACGGATGAGAGGGTGAGGAGAAGTCGGATCATGGCTGGAGGGGTTTCACGGCTTGCACACGGAAGAAATTCCTCGGCGAGGGCTGCACATCTGCCCCGGCGGATGTGGTGACGCCTTGGGAGCCCGGGAAAAGCGCGGTCGCGTTTTCCCACGGCGTGGCACCGAGATTTGCGGAGGCCTGGTAGCGGTAGAGCCGACGCGGCGAGCTGGTGAAGGTCGCGTCCCACCGGTTATAGCCCTCGTTCGGAAAGAAGCTCACCTGCTGGCTCACGATCCTCAGGCGGCTGGCGGGGTCGTTCGGATTTGTGTCCGCGATGTGTTCGTCGAGGTCGGAGATGCCATCGCCATCCGTATCGCTCGTTGCATTGGCCGCGGTGAGATTGCCGAATTTCTCACGCTCCCAGGCATCGGCGATGCCATCGCCATCGGTGTCCGGGGAATGCAGCGTCTCGGTCCTGAGCTGGGACAGGTTGATCCAGCCGACATTCGCTCCGTACGCGTAGCCGGTGAACTGCCCGGTCATGAGATCCAGCCGTGGCCGGTTCGCATCGCTGGTCGGCCGGGGTGCTCCGGTCGCGTCGGTGCCGAAGTTGATCCAGCCGATATTCGCCCCCCATGCGAGGCCGGAGAGATTGCCCGCCCCATCGTGGTTCACACCGCTGTCCGCTCCGTTCGCATTCGAGTAGCGGATGCCATTGGCCGGGGAGCCGCTGCCGAAATTGATCCATCCGCAATTCGCCGAGTAAGCGTGACCGGAGAAAGCATATTCGCCCGCCACCACGCCATGGTAGGAGGCACCCGCGTGGATCCATCCGATATTCGCCCCATAGGCATGCGGTGATGCCGCGGCGATGGTGGTGGGCGTGGGCAGCACGATGCCCTGCGGCACGGGTCCGCCGAGCGCGGCGATGTCCGCGGCACTGAGTTCCTCGGCCCAGAAGCCGAGCGAGCCGAGCTTGGCGGGCTTCAGCTCCGTGCCTCCCGCCGTATTGTCGGAGAAAAGCAGGAAGGACGACTGCAGCGAGAAAAGTCCGTCGAAGGACGTGGTGCGCGGGGTTCCATTCGGCACGCCATTCAGGTAGAGCTTCATGGTCGTTCCGCTGCCATTGCCATCGTTCCCGCAGGTGATGGCCATCCGGTACCAGGTATTCACGGAGATGGCATTCGTGGCGCTCAGCCCGCCATTCAGGCTGCCGGTGATATTGTTTGCGGAGAGGACGTAGATGGTGACGTCGGTGTTGTTCAGCGGATTGAAGTGGATCAGTCCGGCGTAGGGCTGGAGCGCATCCAGCTTCACGTCCATCACGATGGTCCACTGGTTCACCCGCGTCGCGCCCGGGCCACCATTCGGGGCCACGCCGTGATTCACGATGAGGCGCTGGGACGGGCTGATGAAGGGCTGCGTCTGGAGATACTGGTAGCCGCTGCCGTCCGTGGCGAAGCTGTAGTCCGTGCCGCTCACCAGTGTGGAAGCATCGAGCGCCGGGTAGGATGGCAGCGTGCCTGAGAAGCTCCCATTCAACTGCCATATCCCCTGCGGCGTCGTGATCCCGGCCAGGGTCGTGGAGACGGCTGCCGTGATGGAAAGGGCAGCGGTGAGGATGAAGGAGCGGATCATGGAGGGCGGAGGTGGCTTGCGTGCTTGCGCACATGCATGCATGCGCGCATCCGGCATTCCGCGCCGTCCGCCGGTTTGAGCAGATGGCGGACGACGCGGGTCAAGCGGTGATGCCGGACATTCGCCCGTGGCCTCCCCGGAGAATCTTCCGGGAGGGGAAAAGATGAACTGTCAGGAGGGCCATGGATGAACCCTCGCAGGATCGGAAAAAACCAGCCCCGGGGAAATACGCAGGATGGCGTACGACCCACTCACTCGCCAAGCGCCATGCGGACCGCCGCGGTCCGCGTCTCCGCGCCGGTCTTTCGCAGGATATTCTCGACATGCTTGTCCACGGTGCGGGGCGAGCAGCCGAGGATGATGCCGATCTCGGAATTCCGTTTCCCTTCGCGGAGCCAGCGGAAAACTTCCTGCTCGCGCGGCGTGAGCGACTCCTCCGTACCGCCGCGGCGCAGGCTATCCGTGAGGCAGGCCTGCCTGTGGGCAAGGCGGATGTGCCGGCTGGCCAGCGCGAGCAGGGTCTTTGAGCGGCCGTCGATCGCCTTATCACGGTTGATTGTGAGGGCATTGATCCAGCCTTCACGGGAGAGCAACACATTCACTTGGTGCTCGATGCCGTAGGGGCGGAAGATGTCCTGATAGAAGTCCGTCTTCTGAAACCTGCGGCGCGGCATCAGGTCCGCGATATCGACCACGGGGCCGGTGCCGCCGCCTTGGATGTAATTATAGACGGGATTCTCCCGATACAGGTCACGGATTCGCGCGGCCATCCGCATCTGCTCGGGCAGATCCAGCGGCACATTGTGGTCGATGGTGTAGTGATTGTCCGACTCGCGGATCTGGTCGAAGGCGATGGTGGCCCCGGGTAGCAGCTCCGCGGTGAGCGCCACGATCTTTTCGCCGAAGGTGCCGGACTCGATCGGCTCTTGCAGTGCTGCGACAAAGTCGAGCAAGCGCCGGTAGTCGGAATGCCGCAGACGTTCCATGGGAGATGAGCAATCTAACGACTGATCGGACCGAGTTCAAGTTGAGTGCAACGGTCGTGCAAACTGCCGCTCTAACAGGACCCCCGCGGGACCAACTTTTGCTCGCGCGCTAGTTCAAGTGAACTAGTATTCGCCTGACCACCATGGATCTCGATCAAAAGCTCTCCATCCTCGCCGACGCCGCGAAGTATGACGCCTCCTGCGCCAGCTCCGGGGCGACGAAGCGCGATTCGCTCGGCGGGACCGGCGTGGGGTCCACCGGCGGCGCGGGCATCTGCCACAGCTACGCGCCGGACGGCCGGTGCATCTCGCTGCTGAAGATCCTCCTGACGAACCGCTGCCTCTACGATTGCCACTACTGCATCAATCGCCGGTCGAGCAACGTGCGGCGCGCCGCCTTCACCGCCGAGGAAGCGGTGCGGCTCACGCTGGATTTCTACAAGCGGAACTACATCGAGGGGCTCTTCCTCAGCTCCGGCATCATCCGCAGCGCCGACCACACGATGGAGCAGGTGGTGAATGTGGCGCGCACTCTGCGGGAGGTGCACGACTTCCGCGGCTACATCCATCTCAAGACGATCCCGGAGGCATCGCCGGAACTCATCGAACAGGCGGCGCGCTATGCCGACCGCATCAGCATCAATCTGGAGCTGCCCACCCAGCAAGGCCTCGACCGGCTCGCGCCGGAAAAGAACCTGGGCCGCACGAAGCAGGCGATGGGCCGCATCCGCGTGAAGCTGGACGATGCCGCGGACCGCAAGCGCGGCGGGGACCGGAAGCTGCGCCATGCGACGGGACAAAGTACGCAGGTCATCGTAGGTGCGGACCCTTCCACGGATGCGGACTTCCTCGCGCGGTCCGACGAGCTCTACCGGGCCTACCGGCTGCGGCGGGTGTATTATTCCGCCTTCAGCCCCATCCCGGAGCCCTCGTCCATCCTGCCGCCCGCGGCCCCGCCGCTGATGCGGGAGCACCGGCTCTACCAGGCGGACTGGCTGATGAGATACTATGGATTTAGTACATCCGAGATCCTCACGCCGGAGAATCCGAACCTGGACCTGCACCTCGACCCGAAGCTCGCGTGGGCACTGCGGAATCGCCACGAATTCCCGCTCGACCTCCAGACAGCATCGCGCGACCAGATGCTGCGCATCCCGGGTCTCGGGGTGAAGAACGTGGACCGCCTGCTCGGCATCCGCCGCCTGACCCTCCTGCGGCTGGCAGACCTCGCGCGGCTGCGCATCTCGCTGCCAAAGGTGCGGCCCTTCATCATCGTGGCAGACCACCACCCCGCGCGCGAGGGACTGGATACCGACCGTCTGCTCGCACGGCTGGCCCCGAAGCCGGTGCAGCTCGATCTCTTCGGCCATGCACTGCGTTGACCCCGGCGAGTCCTTTACCACGTGGCGTGCCGCCGCGCGCGGCCTCGTGGCGCGGGATGTCCCGCCGGCGGAGGTGATCTGGGAAGCGCCGGTGACGAGCCTATTCGAGTCCGCGCCGGTGCTGGCGCCTCCTGTGGGCCGGGGCGGAGCGCCCGCGGTGCCACCCGCCTTCGTGGAGCTGGCGCAGACCGTCGCGTGCCATGCCGACACCCGCCGCTGGGCGCTGCTCTACCGGCTGCTCTGGCGCATTGTGAAAGGCGGCGAGCGGCGGCTGATGGAAATCGCCAGCGATGCCGATGTGGCAATGGCAAGGATGCTCGCGAAGAACGTGCGCCGCGAAATCCACAAGATGCACGCCTTCGTCCGCTTCCGGAAGATCGGCGAGGCGGAGGACGGGCGCGAGCGCTTCGTCGCGTGGTTCGAGCCGGATCACTACATCGTCGAGGCCGGAGCGCCCTTTTTCCGCAAGCGCTTCGCGAACATGGACTGGTCCATCTTCACGCCGAAAGGTTGCGCGCACTGGATCGCGGAGGAATTCCAGCTCACGCCGGGCGTCATGCGGAATCCGTGCGACGACCCCGACGTGATGGAGGGCATCTGGCGGACCTACTACCGCAGCATCTTCAATCCCGCACGGCTGAAGCTGAAAGCGATGCAGTCCGAAATGCCGAAGCGCTATTGGAAGAACCTGCCGGAGGCCGACCTGATCGAGGAACTTTCGCGCCAGAGCTCCGGCCGCAGCCAGGCGATGATCGAGACGCCGCTGCGCGAAGTGAAGCGGGCCCCGGTGAATGCCTACCTCGATCACCTGCGCGAGCGGTCCGCGCCGGTGGAAGTGCCGGAAGATCCCGCTGACGTCGCCGACCTCAGCCTGACGGACGTGAACCGCATGGTCCACGCCTGCCGCCATTGTCCGCTGTGGGAACATGCCACAGGGGCGGTGACGGGCGATGGGCCGGACAATGCGCGCATCATGATCGTGGGCGAGCAACCGGGAGATCGCGAGGACCTGGAAGGCCGCCCCTTCACCGGCCCCGCGGGAAAGCTGCTGGATCAGGCGCTTGCAGAGGCGGGTCTGGATCGCTCCGGCATCTACGTGACGAACGCGGTGAAGCACTTCAAGTGGACGCCGCGGGGGAAGCTGCGGCTGCACCAGAAGCCCGCCGCCGGGGAGATCGAGGCATGCAAGCCGTGGCTGCTCGCGGAGCTGTCGCGGGTCGCGCCGGAGATCGTGATCCTCCTCGGCGGGACAGCGGCCGGATCCCTGCTCGGGTCAGGCGTGAAAGTCACCAGGCATCGCGGGGTCGTCGCCGCGCCTCATGTCGCATCGCGGGTGATCCTCACGGTGCACCCGTCCTATCTCCTGCGGGTGGATGAGCTAAGGAAGGAATCCGAATACCGGCAGTTCGTCGCGGATCTGAAGCTGGCGGCGGGTGGCAGTTAGGAGACTTGGAGGTCGGGTTCCACACCGCGGTCGTGGTGGATACTTCGGTTGGATCTGCGAATCGTTTTCCCATTCTTCAGGGCCAGCTTCTTTCTCCCGAACCGACTTCCTACTTCCGAACCGACTTCCTACTTCCGAACCAACCTCCCTCCGAGCCGACCTCCCTCTTCAGGGCCAACCTCATTCTTCACGATCAACCTTGTTCTTCACTGCCGATCCCATTCTTCAGGGCCAAAGGCCCGGCCATCCCTCAGCCCCGGCCATCGGCCGGGGTTGGCGATCCGACACGGGTTGGCGGCCTGAAGGGCCGCGATAGGAGATAGGCCGGTCGCGTGGGAAAACGATCTCCACCGCCTCCCGCATGTCAGGTGAATCGCCGCATCGCGCGCAAACAATCGCCGCTTTTCGATGATGCGGACCGGGCACGTATCGCAGCGCTGGCACATATCGCGGCCCTTCAGGCCGCCACGCTCCTCGGACGCATTTCCCGGGCCGTTGGCCCGGGCTGAGGGATAGCCGGGCCTTTGGCCCTGAAACTGCGGACAGAGAATGAAGGGCTGCGATAAGAGCTGGGCCGGTATTGGCGGAAAACGATCTCCACCGCCTCGCGCACATCGGGTGCATCTCGGGTGCATCTCCGCCTCGCGCGCAAACAATCACCGCCTTTCGATGATGCGGCCTGGGCACACGGATCGCGGCGCTGGCATGTATCGCGGCCCTCCAGGGCGCCACTGCTCTCGAACCCTTTTCCCGGGCCGTTGGCCCGGGCTGAGGGATGGCCGGGCCTTTGGCCCTGAAACTACGGACAAAGGATGAGGGGAGGCTAAAGAATCCGCGCTGCGCCGAGCCTTCTCCCGGTCACGGAAGGCTTCCCCTCCCCCGGACCCCTCACTCCGTCTTCAACACCAGCTCCTTGAACTGCACGACCATCGCCGGACCGGCGTGGATCTGCAGGGCGAGGATGCCTTCCTTCGGCGCGTTCTTCCCGTCCTTGTCGGTCACGTCCACGGTCTGCTTGCCATTGATGAAGTGCTGCACGTGGTTCCCCTTCGCGATGATCTTGTAGTCATTCCACTGCTCGTCCTTGATGGCGGCCTGGATGTCGTTCGTATCGCCGACATTCCCGGTGACGACCGGCTTTCCATCGTCGCCGATCTCGGTCTTCTCGCCTCGTTTCGCGAGGATGCCTCGGCCCTTTTCCTCATAGAGGATGCCGCTGTAGGTCTTCCCCGCCTCGAAATCGGCCTGATATCCGCCGACGACCGGGCCGGAGGGGCCGGGCTCGTGGAGCTTCGAGCGGTACTGCACGCCGCTGTTCCCCTTCTCGATGCGGTATTTGAAGGTCAGCTCGAAGTCACCCACCGTGCCGTCCTTCCAGACGAGGAAGGTATTGTGGGAAATCTTCGTCTCGCCCTCGTCGGTGGTCTTGCCGGTGATAGCGCCGTCTTCCACGGACCACAGCTTGGGATTGCCCTCCCAGCCGGTGAGGTCCTTGCCATTGAAGAGCTGCTTTTCCCCGGCATGGGCGTGGAGCGCGGCGACGGACAGGAGCGAAAGGAGAACGGACGATTTCATGATAATGATGATGGTGGGCTACTATCTCGTCCCGGAATGGCGCGCCGCCAAGCCCCCTTCTCGGGGGAGTCTGTCACGCGGAAGATAGGCGTGGCGGCCGGTGGATAGGGCTTCCGGAGCGGGCCGCTTCCGCCTTCACTCCGGCATGTCCTCGGGCCGGGTACTGTCGAACCTCCATGATGCGGGAAATCCCGACCGGCTGGTGGCCGAGGCGTATCGCTTCCTCGGTCTGGATCCGAATGACCTGAACGCACACTACTACCTGGTGATGGGCCTGTGCGACCTGCGGCAGCTCCCCGCGGCGGAGCGCCATGTGCAGCAGCTCCTCCATCTGGACCCGCAGTCGGTGGACACCCACGTCGCAGCCATCCGCTTCCATATGGTGAAGCAGCAGTGGAAGAAGGCGGGCCGCTTCATCGAGGGCGGCCTGCAGATCGCGCCGGACTTCGCCTACTTCCACTTCGCCGCCGCCATCGTGGAGGCTCAACAGTATCGCCCGGCCGAGGCGCGGAAGCGCATCACCCGCGCCCGGGAGCTGGCCCCGCACGATCCGGAAATCGTGAACCTCCACATCCGCCTCCATGCCGCGATGGAGACCACCCCGAGGGACGCCTGGAAGCGCCTGCGCGAATACGAGTCCGCACTCGCGCTGGACCCTGCGAACAGCTCGCTGCACAGCAGCATCGGCGATGTTTACCTCGAGGAGCTCGAGAACCCGGCGAAGGCCGAGGAGCACTATCGCATGGCCCTGCGCGCGGAGCCGGGAAATCGCGAATACCAGCAGGACCTCTTCCACGCGGTGGCGCGGCGCAGCCTGCTCTACTGCCTCTTCAGCCTGCCCTCCCGCACGTTTGTCTCGATCAAGAACGGCTTCGGCGTGCTGCGCGACCACTGGTGGATCGCCATCTTCCTGCTGGTGGCCATGAAGTTCGTGGGCATCTTCTTCGCCTGGCTGGCGGTGGCCACGGTGCTGCTGTGGCCGGGCTGCAAGGTGTACGAATGGTTCGTGGTCTCGGAGCTGCGACGCGGCTCGGACACGTCGATCCCGATGCTATCGCTATGGCTGAAGATCCGGCGCTTCCCGCTGTGGCTGCGCTTCGGCTCCTTTCTCCTACTGAGCTGCGGGATCTGGGCGCTGCTCTTCCTCCTCGCGGGCGTGCCCTTGGACAAGGGCTTCGGCTTCGTGGGCGCCTTCGTCGGCGTTCACTTCGTGGTGCTGCTCTTCCTGAGGCTGCTCAGGAAATACGAGGCGTGGAGTTCCGGCCGGACGAGCGGTCGCGGGTAGCCCGATAGAGGGAAAAGAGAGGCGGGACTCCCTATGGACGGACTGGGGCAAGATGCCCCAGCTACTTTTCCCAACGCTCCGCTCAGCTCACCTGGGCAAGCCAATCACGGAGGTTATAGTAGTTCGTCACGCGCGTGATCTTGCCGAGGCGGGCCTCGAAGAAGGCACCCACGCGCAGGTGATAGGTCTGGCCCTTCGCTTCCGGCAGACCGGCATCGGTGGCGAGGTATTCGCCGCGGATGTAGAATTCGGCAGCCGCGCGGTTTTCCGGGCCGGTGAAGATTTCCAGCTCCTCCACCGTCTCGCGGTAGGAGCGGTCCATGCGCCCGAGGAAGGCACGGAAGGCATCCTTGCCGGTCTCGGCCTCGCCCTCGTTGACCTCGTGGACGACATCGTCGGCCAGAAGCTCCAACAGCGCCTCGCGGTCGCCGGAATTGAATGCGGCGTAGTAAGTTTCGATCAGCGATTTCATGGGGAGAAATGGTCCCAGCCACCCGTGAGCGCATCGCCCTGTCCCTGGCCGGGGGGGCGGAGTGTGCCGACGATCGACAGCGGAGGGAAGCCCTTTGGCCACTGGTCTGCGGCAGCACGCCAGCGGCGCGGCGGGACGGTGAAGAGCAGCTCGTAGTCCTCGCCATCCCCCAGCGCCTGCGCGCGGGTGCAGCCGCGATTGGCCGGGAGAGCGCCGGGGTCGATCTCGAATCCGCAGCCGCTGGCAGCGGCGAGGCGTGGCAAGTCCTTCGCCAGCCCGTCGGACAGGTCCATCATGGCGGACGGGCGCAGGTGGCGCACCAGCCAGGCGGCCTCGGCCAGACGGGGGGTGAAGGTGAGATGCTTCCCGCGGATGGAGCCGCCGAGCCGCCCGGTCACGACGACCAGATCGCCCGGCTTTCCCCCGCTGCGCAG